>NZ_CP026378.1:0-307746 GCF_002953215.1 Mixta calida | reverse complement strand
CGTTGATCTCTCACCGGAAAGCAAACTGCTGGTCGAAAAGGCGGTTTCCCTGGCGCGCCCGTACGACGCCAAAATCTCCCTGATTCATGTCGACGTGAATTATTCCGACCTTTATACCGGTCTGATTGACGTTAATCTCGGCGATATGCAGAAGCGTATATCGGAAGAAACGCATCATGCGCTGACGGAGCTGTCGCAGGGTGCGGGCTATCCGGTGAGCGAGACGCTGAGCGGCAGCGGCGATCTGGCGCAGGTGCTGGTTGAGGCGATCAAGAAGTATGATGTGGATCTGGTGGTGTGCGGCCATCATCAGGATTTCTGGAGCAAGCTGATGTCTTCGGCGCGCCAGCTGATTAATACGGTGCATATCGATATGTTGATTGTGCCGCTGCGCGATGAGGATGATGAGTAAAGTCTGACGCGGCGCGTTAATCATAAGAAGGGGCGATGAGGTCGCCCCTTTTTTATTGGCTGCGGGATGGGTTGACAGGCGGTTAGGGAAAACCGGGGTGGCTTCTGGTTGTTCCGCGCCCCGCCGGAAGCCCTGGCCTATCGTAGAGACGCAAGATGTTATCCAGAGGATGCTGCTGGGGACAGTGTTTAGTGGGTGGTCGGTGGTCGGTTGACGCTGCCGTTTGGCGGGGTAGCGCCTGGTCGTTCTGCGCCCGCGCCGGAAGCCCTGGCCGGTCGTAAAGACGCAAGATGTCATCCCTGACAGCTCGGCCCGCGCCTTCCCTGGCGCGGGACGCTTTACTTTCGGCCAGGGCTCCCGTCGCCTCCGGCTTTTGAGTTGTCTGTAAGTCAAAACGGTGCGGCTTTGGGCGGCTCTGCTGCTTCTGGCTTTTGAGCCGCCTGTAAGGACAAAACGGTGCGGCTTTTGGCGGCTCTGCTGCTTCTGGCTTTTGAGCCGCCTGTAAGGATAAAACGGTGGGCTTTTGGCGCTTCCGTTAATCCGCCAGCGGCGGGTAGATATCGAAACGGTGGCTTTTAGTGGTAACCGCCGATTGCGTGGCAACGCCCGCCAGCGGCGGCGCATAGTCGGGCCGTTTCACCACGACCCGCTTTTTCGCCAAACGGCGCGCTGGCAGCAGCAGGCCGTCCGCATCCATATCCGCGCCCACCAGAGACTGAAACACCCGCATCTCTTTTTTCACCAGCGCGCTTTTCTGCCGGTGCGGATACATCGGATCGAGGTAGACCACATCGGGCGCCGGCGCGATATCTTCCAGCGCCGTCAGGCTGGAGGCGTGCAGCAGCGTCAGCCGCGCCTGTAGCCAGCCGCCGATTTCCGCATCCTGATAGCCGCGACGCAGGCCGTCCTCCAGCAGCGCCGCCACGACGGGATGCCGCTCCAGCATCCGCACCCGACAACCGATCGCCGCCAGCACGAAGGCGTCGCGCCCCAGCCCGGCGGTGGCGTCCACCACGTCAGGCAGATAGCCGCTTTTGATGCCGACGGCCTTCGCCACCGCCTCGCCGCGTCCGCCGCCGAAACGTCGCCGGTGCGCCATCGCCCCGCCGACGAAATCGACCCAGATGCCGCCCAGCTTCGGCTCGTCGCGTTTGCGCAGCTCCAGATGCTCCGGCGTCATCACCAACGCCATCGTCGCTTGCTCATCCTGTTCCAGCCCCCAGCGATCGGCTAAAACAGATAAGGCACCGTCTCCGGTGCCTGATTCATCAATTAAACCAATTTTCACGCCTGGCGTTATCCTTTAATGCCGTAGTGTTCCAGCATCGCATCCAGCTGCGGCTCGCGGCCGCGGAAGCGTTTGAACAGCTCCATCGGTTCTTCGGCGCCGCCGCGCGTCAGGATGTTATCGAGGAACGACTGGCCGGTTTCACGGTTGAAGATGCCCTCTTCCTCAAAGCGGGAGTAAGCGTCCGCCGCCAGCACGTCCGCCCACAGGTAGCTGTAGTAACCCGCTGCGTAGCCGCCAGCGAAGATATGGCTGAAGGCGTGCGGGAAGCGGCCCCAGGACGGACTCGGCACCACCGCCACCAGCTTTTTCACTTCCGCCAGCGTTTCAAGGATCTGCGCGCCTTTGGCCGGATCGAATTCGGTATGCAGACGAAAATCGAACAGGCCGAACTCCAGCTGACGCAGGATAAACAGCGCCGCCTGATAGTTTTTCGCCGCCAGCATTTTATCCAGCAACGCCTGCGGCAGCGGCTCGCCGGTTTCGTAATGGCCGGAGATAAACGCCAGCGCTTCTGGCTCCCAGCACCAGTTTTCCATAAACTGACTCGGCAGCTCGACCGCATCCCACGGCACCCCGCTGATGCCGGAAACGCCCGGCACGTCGACGCGCGTCAGCATGTGATGCAGGCCGTGTCCGAACTCATGGAACAGCGTGGTGACTTCGTCATGGGTAAACAGCGCCGGTTTGCCGTTCACCGGACGGTTAAAGTTACAGGTCAGGTAGGCAACCGGTTTTTGCAGGCTGCCGTCCGCTTTACGCATCATACCGACGCAGTCGTCCATCCAGGCGCCGCCG
Organism: Mixta calida; assembly: GCF_002953215.1. Taxonomy (NCBI): domain Bacteria; kingdom Pseudomonadati; phylum Pseudomonadota; class Gammaproteobacteria; order Enterobacterales; family Erwiniaceae; genus Mixta; species Mixta calida. Next base: position 305,248 of record NZ_CP026378.1, on the reverse strand, counting down.
CGTTTGTTTTCACGCGCGTAGAGATCGAGGTAGAAGCTGCCGCGCAGTTCGCCATCTTCGTCGTAGAGGTCAAAGAAGCGCACGTCAGGATGCCAGACGTCGACATCCTTGCGCTCTTTAGCGCTGATGCCGTAAATGCGTTTTACCACCTCGAACAGGCCGTTGACCGCGCGTTCTTCCGGGAAGTAGGGTCGCAGCTGTTCGTCGCTGATGGCGTAGAGGTGCTGTTTCTGTTTTTCGCCATAGTAAGTGAGATCCCACGGCTGTAGTTCGTCAATGCCGTGTTCCTGTTTAGCGAAGGCGCGCAGGCGCTCCAGCTCTTTTTCCGCCTGCGGACGAGCGCGCTGCGCCAGGTCGGTCAGGAAGTCGATCACCTGCGACGGGCTTTGCGCCATTTTGGTCGCCAGTGATTTGTGGGCGTAGGAGTCGAAGCCGAGCAGCTGCGCCAGCTCATGACGCAGCGCCAGTTCTTCCGCCATAATCGGGCCGTTATCCCATTTTCCGGCGTTCGGCCCCTGATCGGAGGCGCGCGTCGAGTAGGCGCGGTACATTTCTTCACGCAGCGCCTGGTTGTCGCAGTAGGTCATAACCGGCAGATAGCTTGGGATATCGAGCGTCAACAGCCAACCTTCTTGCCCTTTCGCTTCCGCCTGCGCTTTCGCCGCGGCCATGGCGCTTTCCGGCATGCCGGCCAGTTCGCTTTCGTCGGTGATTAACTTGCTCCAGCCCATGGTAGCGTCCAGCACGTTGTTGCTGTAGGTGGAGCCAAGTTCAGAGAGACGCGCGGCAATTTCACCGTAGCGCTGCTGTTTTTCTTTCGGCAGACCGATGCCGGACAGTTCGAAGTCGCGCAGAGCGTTATCGACCGCTTTTTTCTGCGCGAGGCTCAGCTGCGCGTAGTTTTCGCCCTCTTTCAGGTTGCGATATGCCTGATAGAGGCCTTCATGCTGGCCGACCCAGGTGCTGTACTCTGAAAGCAGCGGCAGCGTTTGTTCATAAGCCTGGCGCAGTTCCGGGCTGTTTTTCACCGAGTTGAGATGGCTTACCGGCGAAAAGATACGCCCCAGACGATCGTCTACTTCCGCTAACGGCTGGCACAGGTTGTCCCAGGTGTAGGGCGCGCCCTGCGCCACTACTTTTTCTACCACGTCGCGGCACGCTTGCAGCGCTTGCTCAACGGCAGGGACTACGTGTTCAGGCTGAATGGCGGAAAAAGGGGGAAGGGTAAACGAGGTCAATAATGGATTGGTCATCGCGCAGTCCTTTAAGTTGATGTGGGCGCGCAGAGGCGCAATATCACTAACATGCGGCTAAGCAGTCCGAAAATCAATGGGGCTTACGGCGCGCAGCGTTTTGGTGATGCTGATTTAACCCGGTGCGTTTGTTATATTCCTTATCCTGCTAATTTTGGTGTTTAAGGAAGAATACATCATGTGGTACTTACTGGCGGCGGCGCTGCTGGCGCTGCTTTTTTTCCGTCCTGCGGCGAAGCCGCTGCTGCTGGCGACGCTGGCGCTGGCGCTCTGGCAGCAGGCGCTGCTGTGGCCGGGTCTGCTGCTGTTAGCGGGCCTGACGCTGGTCGCCTGGCTGCGCACGCACTATGCGCATCACGTTCGGCTGATGCCGCTGTTTGAAGCGGTGCTGGCGGCAGGCGCCGTCGCGCTGACGCTGCATCTCGCGCCCGGCTTTCATAATCAGCCGGTCGTGGTTCATGCCCAGGCCGGTCCGCTCAGCGCGCCCTTTACATTTTACTACAATCTGGATAAGGCGCTGGTGCCCTTTATTCTGCTGGCCTGTTTGCCGACGCTGGTGCAGGCGCCCGCTTCCCCACCGCGCTCGCGTTTCGCCTGGCCGCTGTTGATCGCCGCGATTCCCGCGCTGTTATTGGTGGCGACGCTGGCGGGCGGGCTGCGCATTGAGCCGCACTTTCCGGCGTGGCTGGGCGCGTTCGCTCTGGCGAATCTGTTTTTCGTTTCGCTGGCGGAAGAGGCGCTGTTCCGCGCCTGGCTGCAACAGCGGCTGCGTCAACGATTCGGTGCATGGCCCGCGCTGTTGGTCGCCGCGCTGGTGTTTGGCCTGGCGCATTTCGCGGGCGGCCCGCTGCTGATTTTTTTCGCTACGCTGGCGGGGCTGTTGTATGGGCTGGCCTGGCAGTGGAGCGGCAGGCTATGGGTCGCGACGCTGGTGCATTTCGCCTTTAATCTGACCCATCTGCTGTTGTTCACTTATCCGGTGCTGCAACGCTAGCCGCACAGATCCGAGTAATTTAGTCGGCGTCCGGCTATACTAGCGTCAATTTCCGCCGGGGCGTTTCCGCCCCGGCCTCATTTCATCAGGCATCACCGGATATATTGTAGATATGCTTAGTTACCGTCACAGTTTTCACGCTGGCAACCACGCCGATGTGCTGAAGCACACCGTTCAAAGCCTGATCATCACCGCGTTGAAAGAGAAGGATAAACCTTTTCTTTATCTGGATACGCACGCTGGCGCTGGCCGTTATCAGCTGAGCGGCGAGCATGCGGAGCGCACCGGTGAGTATCTGGAAGGCATCGCCCGCGTCTGGCAGCAGGAGGATTTGCCGGAGGAGCTGGCGCCTTATATCAGCTGTGTGAAGGCGCTGAATCACGGCCCGACCCTGCGCTATTATCCTGGCTCGCCGCTGATCGCCCGCCATCTGTTGCGTGAAGACGATAAGCTGGAGCTGACGGAGCTGCATTCGAGCGATTTTCCGCTGTTGCGCAGCGAGTTTCAGAAGGACAGCCGCGCGCGTCTGGCGCGCGCCGACGGCTATCAGCAGCTGAAAGCGAAGCTGCCGCCGCCGTCGCGTCGCGGCCTGATTCTGATCGATCCGCCTTATGAGATGAAAAGCGATTATCAGGCGGTGGTAAAAGGGATTCAGGAAGGCTATCGCCGTTTCAGCACCGGCGTGTTCGCGCTCTGGTATCCGGTGGTGTTGCGTCAGCAAATTAAGCGCATGATTCATGAGCTGGAAGCCACCGGCATTCGTCGTATTCTGCAAATTGAGTTGGCGGTGCGCCCGGACAGCGACCGTTTCGGCATGACCGGTTCCGGCATGATTGTGATTAACCCGCCGTGGAAGCTGGAGCAGCAGATGCAGAATGTGCTGCCATGGCTGCATCGCGTACTGGTGCCCGCAGGCACCGGTCATACCAGCGTTAACTGGATCGTTCCAGAGTAAGGGACGGTTTTTCTTCAACGCCTGAGTGTCGCATAGAACACGCTAAGTACATCGGCGCGATGATGTGGAACGCCTGCCGTGACTTCATTCGGAAGGCCAACTTTCTGAAATCTCCGGATTGTTGGATCTTCCGCGCCGGTCAAATGCCGAATCCCACCAGCGAAAGGCGCATATACGCCTTCACTCCAGCGGCTCACGAGAATATGCGTACTGCTTTATGTCTGCCTCGATCTTCGAGACGGTATGCAGTGGCGACGCGCTGGTACTACATGCCGTCGCCGGTAGGGCAGGAAGGAATTGCCGGTGCCACTGACGCGATGACGCGATGACGCGATGACGCGATGACGCGCGGCGAATATCGCAAATTTATTCAGCATGGGGAGAATGTTTATCCACCGGCAAAATTTATAGCCCTACGTGTCAACTAACATATTCCTTCTGTTTAATCAGGGAAGCACATATGAATGTATAATTAAGTATTAGCTTTTAACAAGGACGTTGCTACTATGAGTTACACGGATATATCAGCGCTGAAGAGTGAGTCAGACCGCCAGCTGGCGCTACGACTTGAAAAAGCCGTAGCGTCGATTAGAAACGAAGTGGTCAACGACGCTAAAGATCTACGTGCAGCAGCACAGCGGATAACCTTTCTTACATCTTGCTTTTTTGAAGATTATCAAGATGTGTGTAGGCAGATACAAGAGGATGATAAACGCTTTTATCTCGGTCTGATGCAAATAGTAACAGACCGCAATGCTGTTTATAAAATGATTGAAATATATTTTGAGCTAGTATTCAAAAATAAAAAAGAAGAGCAAATATTAAGAATCAGGGATGCGTTATTTAAAGCTGGCATTCGCGTATCGGCAGGCCAGATAAATGGTAAGGCGCTAACGGTTGCTGTGGTTGCAGCGGCAGCGTATGGTTTTAAATTAAGCGCAATAACGAGAAGATATGTCATACACGGCACGACCACCGCACTTTTCCTTATGAAAGTTCACGGGCTTGTAGCCCCCGCAAAAGAAAGCGCAGAACGTTTACACAGGTTAAATCCTGAATACTATAGATTACTTTATGCGCGCAACCTTGAAATGATGTTTTTTCTAATAGAACCTCTTTTTATAAATTCGCAAGCGCTTCGTACAGGTTCATTAAGCGACGAAGAGATAGTAAAAATAATCACCTATATGGTTAAATAACATGACAGCGCAACTCATAAGATTACTTAAATATTTAATAAAGTTTTTTATAGTTACAGGAATTTCTTTATCTGTGATTTACGGATTTACTTTTTTTGCCGTAAGCCATGATATACCGATGAAATATGTATATCTTTTCGCGTTGGGTATAATCATCCTTACGTTTTACATAGAAATAAAATTTCTTTAGTAATTTAACTTATTTTTACCATGAAAATATTTATTGAAATATGTAAGTTTCAATTAAGAATGCTCGCTTTCGTGATAATACCTAACGTGCTTATTATCTGTTTTGCTATGCTTCCGGTCACTTATTTGCCCGACAATATTTGTATGAAAGCAATCTATTTATAGTAATAACGTTTATCGCAACGTTTCTTATAGAGAAGAAATTTTTTAAATAGCGGGTAGTTTGCGCATCTGTCATACCGGGCACTTTATGCGCATAATCTTAAAATGTCCTTTTTTATAAGGAAGGCTTTTTTCATGGATGCAAGGGCGATTCGCGCAGACAGACTAAGTGACGAAGTTATAGTGAAGATAATTAAATATATGATTAATTAACATAAAAAATATTTTATTGTCTTAATTAAATTTGTATTAAGAATGTTCGCCTTTGCAATAAGGGCAACTATTCTGGTTGTGTGCTTTGCTGTGTTTGCGGTAACGTATTTACCTGAAGATATTTGCATGGAGGCCATTGGCTTATTTATACTCTTAACATTTATCGTATCGGTTATTGTAGAAAAGAAATTTTAAATAGCGGGTGCACGAAGCTTCCGCTATCTTATTATGCGTGGTGCTCTTTTATATTCCAGGTTGTACGCGTTTCCGCGCCGCGCCCGCCTTTTGAGGTCTGCTCCCAGTATTGAAACTGCACTTTATCGGCTTCCAGCTCGTAAGTTACTTCTGAAGCAATGCCCGAATCCCCCATGCGAATAGCGGCTATGCGTACATTTTCTATCGTAATGCGGCAAAATTCTTTATGCTCACTCCCGGCGCGACATATTGCCAGTTCCGCTTTACTTATCAGAGTCTTTTTTGATGCGTAAGTAATCATTGCCGGAGTCGCTTTATCAAGCAAGGCGTGAACCGTGAGATTATGAAAATTAACGGTTCCGTTATTCTCCGCCCCATGACTTTCCAGTCCCCAGCTATATCCTTTTAAATCAATCCAGCCTTGATGCAAATTATCTTTAGATTCCCCGGTAATACCCTGCAAACGTAAATATAGTTCATCCATTTATATTTTATTCCAGCCATTTAAATAACACGTTATATTCCTATAGCTGCGATCAATCAATGTACCAATGGATAAATATTCTCTAATAATCTCATTAATAACCTTTTGTTTATGTTGGTAATCAAAAAGGTGAAGGTATAGGCTAAAAGTCGTAAGTTAAGGCCCTGGCTGATGTTTAGACATAAATTTGCATAACCAGCGGGCCTCTAACGACGTATAAGATCCTTATCTAACGACAAACAATAAAGCTAAGCTAGCAAGACGCACTTTGCGCGGCCTGGTTCGGCAGCTCGGCGTCGTCCGTAGCGCCCTTCCCTTATACCTCGAAGACGGCAAAATCGCGCGCCAGTTCGGTGTTAGGGAAAATCGCCTGGCACTCCGCCAGCAGGCGCGGCATATCCTCAGAGCGATAGCGTGAGCTGAAATGAGTGGCGATAAGCCGTTTGGCGCGCGCGTCTCTGGCGGCGGTCGCCGCCTGTACGGTAGTGGAATGGCCGCGTCCGTTGGCTTTCTCCTCCATTGCCGCCTCCAGCGTGGTTTCATGCACCATCACGTCTACCTCCGCCGCCAGTGCCAGCGCGTTCTCGGTCGGCGCGGTGTCGCCGAATATCGCCAGCTTTTTACCCGGCGTCGAGGGGCCAAGATAGTCACGGCCATGAATAACGCGGCCATCCTCCAGCGTGACGCTCTGGCCCTGTTTCAGCTGTTGGAACCAGGGGCCGCGCGGCACGTTGTCCGCCCTGAGTTTTTCCGCGTCGAGAAAACCCGGCTTGTCATGCTGTTCGATGCGAAAGCCGAAGCAGGGCAAGACGTGATTCAGCGAAAAGGCCGTGACCTTGATCGCGCCGTCGTCGAACAGTTCGCCCGCCGCGATTTCAACGATCTCCAACGGATAGGTGACAAACGACCCGCTCAGGCTCAGCGCGGTTTCGACAAACTGGCGCAGCCCTGGCGGCCCGTAAATCGTCAGCGGCTCAGGGATGCCGCCCATCGAGCGGCTGGTCAGCAGTCCCGGCAGGCCGAAAATATGATCGCCGTGCAGGTGCGTGATAAAGATTTTTTGCAGTTTGCCCGGTTTCAGGGCGCTGCGCATAAACTGGTGTTGCGTGGCCTCGCCGCAGTCAAACAGCCAGCAGTCGCCGCGATGAGAAAGCGTCAGGGCGATAGAAGTCACATTACGCTGTAAGCTGGGCGTGCCAGCACAGGTGCCAAGAAAAGTCAGTTGCATAGGCTTACTCTGGTTGTTGTTGAATGGCTTCCCAGCTCAGATCGAAACGGGCGAGGTATTTACGCAGTCGGTCGGCGTCATTCGACTGTTTCTTCTGCTGGCGCGACACGGCGAAAAGCTTGCGTCCGGCTTCCGACAGGCTGGCGGATCGCCGACAGATCGTCAATACCGCCTCCAGCGAATCGCGATCGAAAAGATCGCGATCCTCTGGAGGCAGCGGCATCGGATCGTATCCGCGCCAGATTTGCCGCAGGCGCGCGATCGCTCGCTGACGCCTGTCTGCGCGATGCGCCCATTGTCGGCCAGCGACGCCATGCGCGTTATCGTGGCGCAGTTCACCGCCGTCAGCCACTCTTTTATCTGATGTCGGTACTGCTTCAGCGGAAAGATGCGGTGGGCAGGAAAGCCCGTTTATGTCACGCTTTTAGCCATACCCTGTCGTCGCGGCGCTAAAAACAGACGCCCTGGCGCAACGCGGCGAGCAACGGCACGCCGCCGTACAGAGGAGAAAGTATGAAATCGCAATATCAAACGTTGACCGTCGCCAACGGCGCGCTGGTGAAAATGTGGACCCAGGGCGTGCCCGTGGAACCGGAAGCGCGCCAGCAGCTGCTGGATACGGCAAAGATGCCGTTTATCTTTAAACACCTGGCGGTGATGCCTGACGTGCATCTGGGGAAAGGATCGACCATTGGCAGCGTGATCCCGACGCGCGGCGCGATTATTCCGGCGGCGGTCGGCGTGGATATCGGCTGCGGCATGATGGCGGTGCGCACCTCGCTGGTCGCCGGCGATCTGCCGGAAAACCTTTACGGCATCCGCAGCGCGATCGAACGCGCGGTGCCGCACGGGCGCACCAGCAACCGCTCCGGCAACGATAAAGGCGCCTGGAAACGCGCGCCGGAGAGCGTCGATCGGCACTGGTCAACGTTGCAGACAGGATTCAAACGCATTACCGATAAATACCCGGCGCTGCTGAAAACCAATAACTACGCGCACCTCGGCACGCTCGGCACCGGCAACCATTTTATCGAGCTGTGTCTGGATGAAGCGGACCGCGTCTGGGTGATGCTGCATAGCGGATCGCGCGGCGTCGGCAACGCTATCGGCACGTTGTTTATCAATCGGGCGCAGCAGGATATGCGGCAGCATATCGCCAACCTGCCGGACCGCAACCTGGCCTACTTTGAAGAGGGCAGCCGCCACTTCGCCGACTATATGAATGCGGTGGGCTGGGCGCAGGATTACGCGCGTCATAATCGCGAAATCATGATGCAGCATGTGCTGGCGGCGCTGAAGCAGAGCATCAGCAAGCCGTTCAGCGCCACGGCGGAGGCGGTGAATTGCCATCACAACTATGTGCAACGCGAGCAGCATTTCGGCGAATCGGTGCTGGTGACGCGCAAGGGCGCGGTATCGGCGCAGCGCGGTCAGCTGGGCATCATTCCCGGCTCGATGGGCGCGAAAAGCTTTATCGTGCGCGGCCTGGGAAATGAAGAGAGTTTCTGCTCGTGCAGCCACGGCGCCGGACGCGCCATGAGCCGCTCCGCGGCGAAAAAACGCTTCACCGTGGCCGATCAGCAGCGGGCGACGGCGCACGTGGAATGCCGCAAAGACAGCGACGTGATTGATGAAATCCCGATGGCTTATAAAGATATCGACGCAGTTATGGCGGCGCAGTCATCGCTGGTGGAGATCGTGCATACTCTGCGCCAGGTGGTTTGCGTAAAAGGATAACCGCGATTACGCCGCGTCTGCCCTGACCGAAGCGACGAAAAAGTCGGCTCCTGTTGCAATCATAGGCGCAAACTTTGCGGGAAATCAGCGAGTGGCGGTACACTTACGCCAGTTTTCTTTTCTTACTTTCTGGAGCTCGCTCAATGACCCGACATTATGATTACCTCGCCATCGGCGGCGGCAGCGGCGGTATCGCCTCCATTAACCGTGCGGCGATGTATGGCCAGAAATGCGCCCTGATCGAAGCGAAAGAGCTGGGCGGCACCTGCGTTAACGTCGGCTGCGTTCCGAAAAAAGTTATGTGGCATGCGGCGCAGATCGCGGAAGCGATCCATAACTACGGCCCTGACTACGGCTTCGATACCACCGTGAACCAGTTCAACTGGCAGACGCTGGTGAAAAACCGCAGCGCCTATATCGATCGCATCCACACCTCTTATGAAACCGTGCTGGGCAAAAACAACGTCGACGTGATTAAAGGCTTCGCTCGCTTTGTCGACGCCCACACCGTCGAAGTGAACGGCGAGAAGATCACCGCCGATCATATTCTGATCGCCACCGGCGGCCGTCCGGTGCATCCGGCGATCCCTGGCGCGGAATATGGCCTCGACTCTGACGGCTTCTTTGAGCTGGATGCCATGCCGAAGCGCACCGCGATTGTCGGCGCTGGCTATATCGCCGTGGAAATCGCCGGCGTACTGAACGCGTTGGGTTCCGAAACCCATCTGTTTGTGCGTAAAGAAGGCCCGCTGCGTCAGTTCGATCCGCTGCTCAGCGAAACGCTGGTGGAAGTGATGAACGCTGAAGGCCCGACGCTGCACACTTATTCCGTGCCGAAAGCGGTGGTGAAAAATCAGGACGGCAGCCTGACGTTACAGCTGGAAAACGGCGAAGAACAGACCGTCGACTGCCTGATCTGGGCGATTGGCCGCGAACCGGCGACCGATAACCTTAACCTGGCGGTAACCGGCGTGGCGCTGAATGAAAAAGGCTACATTCAGGTGGATCAGTTCCAGAATACCAGCGTGCCGGGCATCTATGCCGTCGGCGACAACACCGGCGCGGTAGAGCTGACGCCGGTCGCGGTCGCTGCGGGCCGCCGCCTCTCCGAGCGCCTGTTCAACGGCAAGCCGAACGAGCATCTGGACTACAGCAATATTCCGACCGTGGTGTTCAGCCACCCGCCAATCGGCACCGTCGGCATGACCGAACCGGAAGCGCGCGCTCACTACGGCGACGACGAGGTGAAAGTCTATAAATCTGCTTTTACCGCAATGTACACCGCGGTCACGCAGCACCGCCAGCCGTGCCGCATGAAGCTGGTGTGCGTCGGTAAAGAAGAGAAGATCGTCGGCATCCACGGCATCGGCTTCGGCATGGATGAAATCTTGCAGGGCTTCGCGGTGGCGCTGAAAATGGGCGCGACCAAAAAAGATTTCGACAACACCGTCGCTATTCACCCGACGGCAGCGGAAGAATTTGTCACTATGCGTTGATTTTTGACATTTTCAATTTTCAAAGCAAGCTGTTAAAGGCCAAACGCCCCTGGGCGTTTGGCCTTTTCTCTTTTCAGGTCCAATACTTACCTGAGTCGCGTTTGCACGCTAGGCCTCTCATTCGCAACGTTTTCCTGTTTTTATAATCATTTTGTTACATACGTTAATATTAGGTAATTTATAAATGTGTATATCTCGTTAATAAATAAACATAAACGGAACAACCAGAAATACTAGATCTATTTTTATTAACATTATGTGAGACATCCAGGGCTATGTTGTTTAATAAAGAAACATCCCGCCGCAAGTTCTTACTCGGCGCTCTTGTCGCTTTGCCGTTAAGCGATATGATTTTTAAAGGACTTACCGCAGCACAGGCCGCTGAAATGGCCGCTCCAGAACTCAACGACTACCAGCCCATTTTCTTTAACGCTGAAGAATGGCAGTTTATTCTGGCCGCAACCGACCGCCTGATCCCCGCTGGCGGCAAAGGTAAAGCCCCGGCGCGCTGGAGACCAACGTGCCGGTTTTTATCGACCAGCAGCTCCACGGCGATATGGGCGAAGAAATCTATATGCAGGGGCCGTTTAACGCCCATGCGCCTGCCACGATGGGGTATCAAATCCCCTACCGTCCGCAACAGCTCTATAAAATCGCGATTCCCTTGATTAATAAATGGAGCATTAACGCTTATCAGAAGCCTTTCCATCAGCTGACGCCGCAGGAAAAAGATCAGGTGCTGACGCATCTGCAAAAAGATGGCATCGATTTCGCCGCGCTTGGCGAAGCGAACATGAAGCCGTCGCACTTTTTCAGCCAGCTGATTTCCGATACCAAACATGGCTACCTCTCCGATCCGATGTACGGCGGCAACAAGGGCATGAAAGCCTGGATCGCCATCGGCTTTCCTGGCGCGCGCGCCAGCTTCCTGGAGTGGGTGAAACAGCACAACGTGCCTTATCCGTTAGGGCCGGTGAGTATCAAAGGCGAGCGCGCCTGACGGGCGCGAAGCAATGCGTGTTTTTGCAATATTTACAAGGTAAAGAATGGCACAGCTAAATAAGAAAGAAGTCGACGTCGTCGTGGTCGGCCTGGGTTGGGCTGGCTCGCTGATGAGCATCGAGCTGGCGATGGCGGGATTAACGGTACGGGCGTTAGAAAAAGGGCCGGAGCGTGACTACGCCGAATTCGCCTATCCGAAACCGGCCGATGAATATGCCTACGCGGTACGCAATAAAGTGATGACCACACCTGCGGAATCGGCGGTCACCGTGCGCTATAACATGGACCAGACGGCGCTGCCGACCCGCAAATGGGGCGCATTTGTGCCGGGCGGCGGCGTGGGCGGTTCAGGCCTGCACTGGACGGGCGTGCTGATCCGCCCAACGCCAACCGATTTAAAGCTCAAAACCTATGCGGACCAGGCCTATAAGCCGGGCATCCTCGCGGAAGAGATGCGCATCATGGACTTCCCGTTCACCTGGGATGAAATCGAGCCTTATTTCGATAAGTTTGAACGCATCTGCGGCCAGTCCGGCAACACCGGCAACCTACGCGGCAAAATTCTGGAAGGCGGCGATCCGTTTGAAGGTCCGCGCTCCAACCCTTATCCGCTGCCAGCGCTGGAAGATACGCTGAATAACGCGATGTTCGCCGAAGCGGCCAAAAAGCTGGGCTACCATCCGTTCCCTAACCCGTCTGCGGCGGTGTCGCGCGCCTGGACTAACCCTTACGGCAACCAGATCGCGCCCTGTAACTACTGCGGCTATTGCAGTAAATATCCCTGCCTGAACTACTCCAAAGCCTCGCCGCAGACGGCGGTGATGGATGCGCTGAAGCGCATGGACAACTTCTCTTATGAAGTGAACGCCAACGTCCTGAAGGTAGTGCTGCACGACGATAAGAAAACGGCGAAAGGCGTGATCTACATCGACGAACAGGGTAACGAATGCTTCCAGCCGGCGAAGATCGTGGTGCTGAGCAGCTTCCAGCTCTACAACGTCCATCTGATGCTGCTTTCCGGCATTGGCAAGCCCTACAACCCGATTACCGAAGAGGGCGTGGTTGGGCGCAACTACGCTTTCCTGAGCAACGGCGGCGCGACGCTTTTCTTTAAAGATAAAAACTTCAATCCGTTCGCCACCTCCGGCCCGACCGGACAGATGTTCAACGACATCTCTCCGGGCAACTTCGACGGTCCGGGCCTGGGCTTTATCGGCGGCGCGAAGATCCACAGTTCGCAGGCGACCGGCACGCCGATCGGCACCTCGCTGCCGAAGGGCACGCCGTCATGGGGCATGGGCTGGAAAGAGGGTCTGGAGGAGTGGTACGGCCATTCCATGAAGATCAGCATCACCACTACCTGCATGTCCTACCGCGACATCTATCTGGATCTCGATCCGAACTACACCAATGAGCACGGCCAGCCGCTGCTGCGCATGACCTTCAACTGGAAACAGAACGAGCTTAAGCTTCAGCAGTACCTGAAGGGCATCGTGGGCGATATCGCGAAGGAACTCAACCCGGACAGCATGAGCATGAGCTTTCTGCCGATGGATGCGCAATTTGATCTGACCAAGTATGTCTCCACACATAACGTGGGCGGCGCGGTAATGGGCGACAACCCGAAAACCTCGGCGCTCAACCGCTACCTGCAAAGCTGGGATGTGCATAACGTATTCGTGCCGGGCGGCAACGCCTTCCCGCAAAACTTCCAGGCCAACCCGACCGATACCATCGGCGCGATTACCCTGATGGCGGCACAGGCGATCAAAGAACAGTATCTGAAAAACCCCGGCCCACTGGTACAGGTATAAGCGCATGAAGCTGTTTACTCTCAGAAATTTTATCACTGGCAATGTGGTGGCGCTGGCCGCGCTGTTTTCTGTCGGCGCGCAGGCTGACGATACGGCGCAGCTGATTAAGCAGGGCGAATATCTTTCCCGCCTTGGCGACTGCATGGCATGTCACTCGTTGACGGGCAAGCCCGACTATGCGGGCGGCCTGGCGATCGAATCAAATCTCGGCACCATCTATTCGACCAATATCACGCCGGATAAGAAGTTCGGCATCGGCAACTACAGCGAACAGCAGTTCTCCGACGCGGTGCGCAAAGGCGTTCTGCCGGACGGCTCGCGCCTCTATCCGGCGATGCCCTACCCCGACTACGCGAAAATCAGCGACGCGGATATTCACGCGCTTTACGTCTACTTTATGCAGGGCGTGAAACCTGCCGCCGTTGCCGCGCCGGAAACCAAACTGAGCTTCCCGTTCAACCAGCGCTGGGGCATGCGTTTCTGGAACTGGGCCTTTACTTCCGATAAGCCGTTCCAGCCGATCGGCGGCGCATCGGCGGAGGTCAACCGGGGCGCTTACCTCGTGGAAAGCCTGGGCCACTGCGGCAGCTGCCATACGCCGCGCAGCATCACCATGAACGAGAAGGCGCTCGACAGCAGCGAATCCGCGTTCCTGGCGGGCGGCGACCTGAACGGCTGGCCGGTGCCTTCCCTGCGCGGCATGCCGCGCTGGAGCGAGCAGGAGATTGTCGACTATCTGCAAACCGGCCGTAATGATAAAGCGTCGGTCGGCGGCGAGATGACCTCCGTGGTGGAGCACAGCTCGTCGCATATGAGCGATGCCGATCTGAAAGCGATCGCCGCTTACCTGAAATTCCTGGGAGGTAATCCCTCCCTGAGCCGACAGGACGTCCAGAAGGTGGAACAAACCGCCGCGAAGCTTACCGCTGCGAAAAACCTGACGGAAGGCGAGCGCCTCTATCTGGATAGCTGTAACGCCTGCCATTTCGTTAACGGCAAAGGCGCGCCGGGCGTCTTCCCGGAGCTGGATCAGGCCTCCATCGTCAATGCGGAAAGCCCGGTCGGTTTGATTCATACGATCCTTGCGGGCGCGCAGCAGCCTTCAACGGCGAAAGCGCCGTCCACGCTGGCGATGCCGGGCTTCGCTCATCGCCTGAGCGACGAGGAGGTGGCGAAGCTGGCCACCTTTATCCGCCAGGGCTGGAACAACAATGCGCCTGAGGTGACCAGCAAGCAGGTCAGCGAGGTGCGCCAGCATCTCAGCCACGGCAACTAACCGTTAACATTTCACTCAAGGCCGGCTATCCGGCCTTTTTTATTGTTGCTTAAACAACGCTTCTTAATGGAAGGCTGGCAGACGGCTGCCAGCATAATGATTGCTACATTAAACGGCGAAAGCAGCAGATTAATCTTATTGGCGTTTGAGGGTGATATATCATCCGCATCTTTGTTTAATAATATAAATACCTGCCACTGTTTTAATTATTCGTCTTTTTACCCGACTGTGCAAAAATACCCCTGGGAAAAGCGATAATTTATAAATCCGGGCAAATTATTCATGTTATAAAATAATAAACCCGCTACGTGAATGCCTGAGACGGTGCCAGCCCAGCGACCCTTGTCAGGTTAATATATTTAATTCCCTGTTAACTTTTACCGCAAAATATATTTTGCTCGCCATTAATCATATTATTACAATGTTAAAATAGGTAATTAAAGTTTAAACTTAAGTCAAATGAACATTTGCTTAACCTAAATTCTACATAATAAGTTATTGCATATTATTTTTTCAGCGTTATTATTTCCCCGCGTTAGTTATACCTCCTTTACCTTATATCAATTAACCTGACCTGTTGCTGCATCTGACAATATTATGCGGCGGAGGGCGGGAACCTATTTATCATCTCTCGACGGAACGAAATTAATATTATCAGGGAGGACCTGACGGCAGATGCGTCATGCCTGATGTGGCCCGGCGCTCAAACTGCTGTGGATATAAATTAATAAAGAGAGCAAGCATGAAAACAGAGTTACGCGTTATGGCATTAATTTTATCCTGCTTCGCATCCGGTGCGGCTATTTCAGCAGGCACCAACCCAGGCGACATAGGCGGCGCGCAAGGCCCCGGCGGTCAGATCAATTTCACCGGCAATATTACCGACGCCTCCTGTAATGTCGACACGGCGAAAATCGATGAAAACGTTCGTCTGGGCACCTGGGCAAGCAGTTACTTCACTACCGTAGGCACCGAAACCCAAAAACAGCCTTTCCATATCTCCGTGAAGGACTGCCCCGATACGGTGACCAAAGTCGCGGTGCTGTTTGACGGGCAGGCTGCGGACGCTAACGAGGAGCTGTTGGCGATCAACAACGGCCCCGGCACCGCTACCGGCGTAGCGATCCAGCTGTACGAAGATGACAAACAGCAGAAAGTTAAGCTCGGCCATGTCACCAACGAACACGACATTAAAACGCATGATAAAGACACCGAACTCACCTTTTACGCAGACTATCGCTCCACCAGCGAAGATGTGACCGTGGGTGAAGCCAACGCCGTGGTGAACTTCAGCATGGTTTACAACTAAGTCATTATTGAGCAGGGTTCTCCCTGCTCAATACCCCGCTGTTTTATTTCCCTGATTGATGGTTGCTGCTTATGAAACGTTTCTTTTCAGGTATTGCTGGACTCTTTCTCCTGTTATCACACCTGGCTCAGGCTGGCCTCGTTATGGGTGGAACCCGCGTTATTTATCAGGAAGGTAAACGAGAAGCATCCATTTCGGTGACGAATGCCGATACCCGCTCGCCCTTTTTAGTGCAGTCGTGGGTGGAAAACTATTCCGAAACCGATAAAAGCCGCGCGCCCTTTATCGTGACGCCGCCGCTGTTCCGCCTGGACCCGGAACAGCAGAATCTGCTGCGCATTAATTTTACCGGCGCGCCGCTGCCAACCGATCGCGAATCTGTTTTTTGGCTGAATGTGAAAAGTATTGCGCCGTCGAAAAAGGGCGAAATCAATAAGCTACAAATCAATATTAAATCTAAATTTAAGCTCTTTTATCGGCCAAATAATCTGCCGGGCGACCCCGACACCGCCTGGAAGAAACTCACTTTTCAGCTGAAGGGCAATCGCCTGGTCGCACATAATCCGACGCCCTATTTTGTCTCTTTTTATTCGCTCAGCGTCGGCGGGAAAGCGATTGACGAACCCGGCATGATCGGTCCGCGAGCCGAGCAAAGCTGGCCGATCAATGCAACGGGCGTCATCAAATGGCGCGCCATCAATGATTTCGGCGGCATCACCAATTACGCGCAACAGTAGACCCTGGCGGCCCTATGGCAAAAAAAGCGTCCTCAGCTAGCTGGCATGGCCGTTTCCCGCTGCACGCCCCGGCAGGAAGCGCAGCGCTGCTTGCTGCGGTTCCCGCAGCGCTTTTTATGCTGTGCCACTACCGCCCGGCGCGAGCTGAAGATTATTTCGACCCGGCGGCGCTGGAGCTCTCCGATCCATACCAGAAAACGGCCGATCTGCACTATTTCGCTAAAGCGGGCGGCCAGCAGCCGGGCGATTATCTGGTGACGGTGCTGGTCAACAACCAGGAGATGGAACAGCGCAACGTCACCTTCGTCGAGGAGAACGGCAGGCTACAGCCGGTGCTGACCGTCGCGCAGCTGGCGGAATATGGCGTTAACGTCAGCGCGTTTTCCTCATTCGGCAAGCTGCATGAAGGCGAAACCCTGACCCGCATCGATCAGTATATTCCCGACGCCAGCAGTCAGTTCGATTTTACCGGGCTGCGTTTGTATTTGAGCATTCCGCAGGCGGCGATGAATACGCCAGGCCGTGACTATGTCGATCCGGCGCGCTGGAACGACGGCATTCCGGCCGCGTTTATCAACTACAGCCTGTCCGGTTCGCAAACCCGCCAGGCAGAAAGCGACACCACCACAAACTATCTGAATTTACGCAGCGGCGTTAACCTCGGCGGCTGGCGGCTGCGCAATATCTCCTCGATGACCTGGGACAAAACCCGCCGCTGGCAGTCGCAGAGCACCTGGCTGCAATGCGACGTGAAAACGCTAAAAAGCCAGCTGCGCATCGGCGATATTTATACGCCCGGCGATATTTTCACCAGCGTGCAGTTTCGCGGCGTGCAGCTGGCTTCGCAGGATGAGATGTTGCCGGACAGCATGCGCGGCTTCGCGCCGGTTATTCGCGGCATGGCGCACAGCAACGCCAAAGTCACCGTTTCGCAGCACGGCTACGTCATCTATGAAACCTACGTTCCGCCGGGCGCCTTCGCAATAAAGGATCTCAATCCCACCGCGCAAAGCGGCGATTTACAGGTGAAGGTTCAGGAGAGCAACGGCGCCGTGCAGACCTTTACCCAGCCTTACTCCGCCGTGCCTTTTATGCTGCGTGAAGGACGCCTGAAATTCAGCCTCAGCGCCGGCCGTTATCATTCAGGCGTTGAGCAGACGCGTACGCCGCAGTTTGTGCAGACGTCGCTCTATTATGGTCTGCCCTGGGCTTTTACCCTTTCCGGCGGCGCGCAGCTGGCGGAAAACTATCAGGCTTACGCCTTCGGCGTCGGGCACGGCTTCGGCGAATTAGGATCGATAGGGTTGGACGCCACGCTGGCCGCGACCGAGGCGCCTTCTCATCGCCACTATTCCGGCCATTCGCTGCGCGCGCAGTACCAGAAAGATATTAACCTGACCGGCACCACTTTCAGTCTCGCCAGCTATCGCTACTCCTCCAGCGGCTACTATGAATTTGGCGAGGCCAACGCGCTGGAAAGCCGCAGCGGGCTGGTGAACAACAAACGCAGCCGCAAAGAGATCGCCGTCAGCCAGTCGCTCGGCGATATCGGCAGCCTCACCGCCTCCTTTTATTCCCAGCAGTACTGGCATGCCGAAGGCCATGATGAGACGGTGCATCTCGGCCTCTACAGCGGATGGAAAGGCATCTCCTGGGGAGTGGGCTACTACCTCACCAAATCATCGGATCGACATAAAAAAGATCGCTCGATCTCCTTCAACATTTCAGTACCGCTGAACCGCTGGCTGCCGGATCACACCATCAGCTATAACACCCTTTCCGCCAGCAACGGCTACAGCTCTCAGCAGGTCTCGCTTTACGGCACGCTGCTGGATAAGCATAACCTCTATTACAGCGTACAACAGGGTTACGATAGCCAGGGGCAAGGGCACAACGGCGGCGCATCGCTCGATTATCACGGCGGATACGGCACCGCGCAGCTGGGCTACCGGCACGATAGCCTGAGTCGCCAGATAACCTGGGGCGCATCAGGCTCGGTGGTGGCGCATCCGCACGGCGTTACGCTCGGCCAGCCTACCGACGACACCTTCGCCATCGTGCGCGCCCCCGGCGCATCGCATGTGGCGATTCAGAACGGCAATAATATTCACACCGACTGGCGCGGTTACGCTGTGGTTCCCACGCTGACGCCTTACCGAAAAAATTACATCACCCTTGATACCGAAACCCTGGCCGACGACACCGACGTCGAGCTGGAAGGACAGACGGTCATCCCTGGCGGCGGCGCCGTCGTACAGGCGAACTACCGCACCCATATCGGCAACCGGGTGCTCTTTACACTGAAAAATAAAGAGGGCCCGCTGCCGTTCGGCGCCAGCGCGCGGCTGCTCGTCTACAGCGAAGAAGAGGGTGCGCCCGCCAGCGGCATGGTCGCCGATGGCGGACAGGTCTATCTGAGCGGCATTCCTGACCGGGGCGCCATTGAGGCGCGCTGGCAGTCCAGTAACGTCACGCGGAAGTGCGTTATGCATTTCCGCCTCCCCAATAACCAGCGGCAGTCTCCGGTAAAAACGGTCAGCGGCCTGTGCTTATAAGAGGTGTTTATGCATACATTATTGCGCGCGCTCGGCTTATCCCTTGCGCTAATGGCGGGTCTCTGGAGCCAGGCTGGTCAGGCGGAAAACTGCGGTCCGGCAACGTCGCAGATGACCATCAACCTGCAAAATATTAAATACCTGCCGACGCTGCCGTCGGATATGCAAATGACGACTCCGATGGCGGACAACGGCGGCGGGGTTCATTTTACCTGCGATCGTCAGGCGCCGACGGCGACATGGAAACGCATTGTGTATCAGCAAAATGGCGCACCTGAAACGATTATCAATGGCCGCCACGTTTTTCCCAGCAGTATCAAGGGAATCGGTTATGCGCTCGGCCTACAGTGCAACGGCGGCGCGATTCGCTATATCGACGGCGCCGACGCGCCAGCCGGCAGCGAGTCCGTTACGCTATGCGACAGCAGGCAGACTGCCTCAATGCTTGACCTGCGCGAGCTTATCGTAAAGATCTACGTGATCTTTTACAAAACCGGCAACGTAGAGTTGATCGATGGCAACCACAGACAGATGGATCCGCTCCCGCACATTGGAAAACTTTATATAGAATATCAGCCAGCGGGCGCGGCAAGCAGCGTGACCAGCCCTGCCGCGACGCTCGATCTGGCGGCGATGAACGTCGATATTGGTCAGCAAGGCAGTTGCCAGGTCACCCGATCCACTATCAATGTCGATCTTGGCACCGTAAGCCGCACGGATTTCCATGGCAAAGGCCAGACCGCAGGCAATGTAAAAACGTTTTCGCTACCGGTGTACTGCACCGCGAGAACAGACATCAGGGTCGGCTTTTTCGGCGTTACCGCCGCTGCCGATATGCCTGATACCCTGGCCTTAACCCAGCAGGCCGATGCGGCGCGCGGCGTGGGCGTAAAGCTGAGATACGGTCAAAATCCCGCCCCGGCTCCAGCCGCAGGCACCCCCGTCAAGATTAACGAGGCCAGCAACCTGCCGGTGGTAAAAACCATTACGGCAAGCGACGCTGGCCACGCGGAGAACATCAACTTTACCGCGGAGTATGTGCAGACCGAAGAAAGGGTGTCGGCGGGAACCGCCAACAGCATGGCGACCTTTGTATTGATCTATAACTAATCAGCGCGCTTAACCGGCTCCTGAAAAAGGCGACCTTTAGGCCGATCGATAACCCGGCGGCGCGCGAAGCTGACCTTCGCCAAAAAAAGCCCGCTTTGCGCCCGCGGTTTAAAACAGCCTGCGGTTACACCCGATGTCCCGGATTAGCGTCCGCCAGCGCGTTGGCGGCGCAAACCAGCGAAAGATGGCTCAGTCCCTGCGGCATATTGCCCAGCCAGTTCTGCGTATGGATATCAAACATCTCATTAAAGATTTCCACGTTGCCGCGCTGACAGAGCTGCTCCAGGATCTCATCCATCGCGCGCTGCGCCGCCTCGCGCTCGCCCAGCTCCGCCAGCGCCTCCACCATCCAGAAAGAGCAGGCGACAAAGGTGGCCTCCTCTTTCTCCACGTCGGAATAGCGATAGAGCATCACGCCGCCGCGTCCTAATTCCTCGCGGATTTGCGTCAGCGTCGACAGCATCCGCTGCGGGTTCACTTTGCTGCCGTAATAGTGCGTCAGCGCCACCGCCGCATCGAGCCGTTCCGTCCCGGCGTAAAAGGTGTAGGCCTGGCGCTGCTCTGACCAGCAGTGCGTCTCGATCCAGTCGCGGATACGATCGCGCTCACGCTCCCAGCGCCCTACCCAGGTCGGTTCAATATGGCTGTCTTCCGCCAGCTTGACCGCCTGGTCGAGCGCCAGCCAGCAGGCCATTTTCGAGTGAGTATAGTGCTGTTCTTCAGGCAGTTCCCAGATGCCGGAATCCTTCTGCCGCCAGCTGTCGGCGCAGTGGTTCGCCAGCTTGCCGAGCAGACGCGACGTTGAGAGATCCAGGACGTGGCCCGCACGGATAAACAATCGCGCGGTCGCCAGCATATCGCCATACATGCTGATCTGAACCTGATCGCGGGCGTTGTTGCCGACCCGCACCGGCTGCGTGCCCTGATAGCCTTCCAGCGGCGGATTGCGCTCTTCCGGCACCTGGCCGCCCTCCAGTGTATAGCAGGCGCGCAGGCCGCCGTCGTGACGGCGAATGGTGTTCGACAGCCAGGAAAACGCCGCCTTACAGTCTTCCAGCGATCCCAGATAAACAAACGCCTTGATAATCAGGCAGGCGTCGCGTATCCAGGCGTAGCGGTAATCGTAGTTTTTATCGTTGCCGAGCTTTTCCGGCAGCGAGGAGGTGGCCGCCGCCGCCAGCGCGCCGGTCGGCGAATACCAGAGAAACTTCAGCGCCAGCGCCGAGCGCCTGACATGACTGTCGTAGCGCCCGTGATCCGCCAGCCCGTCAGCCCAGTCGCGCCAGGCGGTATGGCTGGTTTCGATGCGCTCATCGATTTTCTCCGGCGCCGGGATCGCCAGCGGCTCGCGCTCGGTGGTCACCAGCGCCACCAGCGAGCGCGACGCCGGCGAGGTGGTAAAGGTGGCGGTCAGCCGCACATCGTCGCACTGTTCGATGCGCACATCATCGGTCAGGCGCAGCATCGCCATCAGTTCGCCGATGTGCCACAGCGGATGGCCGTTAACCTTGTTATGCCAGGGTGAGCAGGTTTCCGCGCGCGTGCCGGGCTGGAAAATCACCTGCATCTCCACCTCGCCGCTTACCCCTTCCACGCGTCGCGCCAGCTCATTCCACGGCAATCGTCCCGCCAGGGTGCTGTTCAGCGATTCCGTTATCAGCACCTCGCCGCTGTCGGTCTGGTAGCGCGTCTCCAGTACATTACTGTTCTCCCGATAGTGGCGCTGCATTCGCCACGGCGCGGTCGGCGCCACCTGAAAATAGCCGCCGTTGCTGGCGTCAAGAATACGGTCGAACAGCGGCGGCGAATCGAGATTAGGCGCGCACCACCAGTCGATGGCGCCGTCGGGCGCAATCAGCGCGACGGAACGGCCTTCGCCAATCGCAGCGTAGTCGCCCAGCCCGGCATAGCCTTTTTCGCGGGCGGGAGAATGGTAGGTCATGTTCTTCACAGCGACGTTTTCCTTTATCTGAACGGCAGCGCAGAGAGGCGCACATGGCAAGGCTGGCTTCTCGCGCTGCGCTGGCAGGCATTCGTTAAGCGTAGTACACCGGTGATCGTTGTCACACTCTGGATAATCGCTGCGTTGCGTATACCTCTTAATGGTTAGCATAGAGGAAAAGGCGAACGGCACGGTCAGCCGGACGCGCCTGTTCGTCCCGTAAAACGCATAAAGGATATGACCCAACCTCACCAACGGAGAGACACGATATGAAAGCAGCTGTTGTCACCAAAGATCATCGCGTTGAAGTTGTGGAAAAAACGCTGCGCTCGCTGAAACATGGCGAAGCGCGTCTGAAAATGGAGTGCTGCGGCGTCTGTCATACCGACCTGCACGTTAAGAACGGCGATTTCGGCGACGCGACCGGCATTATTCTCGGCCATGAGGGCATCGGTATTGTGGAAGAGATCGGGCCGGGCGTTACTTCGCTGAAGCCGGGCGATCGCGCCAGCGTCGCCTGGTTTTATGAGGGATGCGGACACTGCGAATATTGCAACAGCGGCAATGAAACCCTGTGCCGCAGCGCAAAAAACGCTGGCTACAGCGTCGACGGCGGCATGGCTGAAGCGTGCATCGTCGTCGCCGACTACGCGGTAAAAGTACCGGACGGCCTCGATCCGGCGGCGGCCAGCAGCGTGACCTGCGCGGGCGTCACCACTTATAAGGCGGTAAAAGTCTCCGGCATTCGTCCGGGCAAATGGATCGCCATCTACGGGCTGGGCGGCCTGGGCAACCTGGCGTTGCAGTACGCGAAAAACGTCTTTAACGCGAAGGTCATCGCGGTAGATATCAATGACGATCAGCTCGCGTTCGCCACGGAAATGGGCGCGGATATGGCGATTAACTCGCGCAATGAAGATGCGGCGAAAATCATTCAGGAGCGCGTCGGCGGCGCTCATGCGGCGGTGGTCACCGCGGTCGCCAAAGCCGCCTTTAACTCCGCCGTCGACGCCATGCGCGCCGGGGGACGCATCGTCGCCGTCGGCCTGCCGCCGGAGTCGATGAGCCTGAATATTCCGCGTCTGGTGCTGGACGGCATTGAGGTGGTCGGCTCGCTGGTCGGCACTCGTGAAGATCTGGCGGAAGCATTCCAGTTCGCGGCGGAAGGCAAAGTGGTGCCGCGCGTGCAGCGCCGCGCCATTGACGAGATTAATGAAATCTTTCATGAGATGGAGAGCGGGAAAATCCGTGGCCGCATGGTGATCGATTTCACCCATAAATAGCGCGTTGCGGCCTTAACCGGCCGCCGCCAGGCGGGTCAGCTTGTTTGCGCGTCTGCGGCGGGCTGGCCCAGCGTCATCCGCGTCGCGGGCTGTCGCCCCGCTTAAATCGACTCGGTGCGCAGCGGCACGCGGCGACGGCGGCGCGACTGCAACCAGAGCGCATAGGCCTGATCCCAGATGGCGGCGGGCGTGCCCGCCTGCCCTAATCCAAAGCCGTGACCGCCACGGCTGATCTGCACCAGCTCCACCGGCACGCCCTTGCGGCGGCAGGCTTCACGCATAATCAGGGTATTCTGCGGCGGCGAAATGCGATCGTCCTCCGCCTGCGCCAGGAAAGTCGGCGGATAGGCGGGCGTGACGAAGTTTTCAATCGACCACTGCGCTTCCTGCTCTGGCGTAGCGTGTCGGCCCGCCAGCATGCGGTGGGTCACGGTATGGTTATAAGGCGCCTGGAGCGTAATCACCGGATAGATCAGCCCCACGCTGTCAACCGACGGCGCGACGGCGTCCAGCTCATCCTGCGGCGCGTAAGTGGCGTAGTCGGGCCGCGCGGCCGCCATGCCCAGCAGATGCGCGCCGGCGGAGAAGCCCAGCGCATGCACGCGATTCTCCATCGTCCGCACCAGCCGGATCGCCCGCTGCGCATCCTGCAACGCCGCCAGCGGCCCGGCATGCCATTTTTCGCCGGGCAGCCGGTAGCTCAACACATAGGTGGTATAGCCGAAGCCGTTCAGCCAGCGCGCCACCGGCCAGGCTTCGCGCCCCATGCCGATCCAGCAGTAGCCGCCGCCCGCCGCGATCAGCACCGCTTCGCCGTTAGGTTTCCCCGGCTGAAAACGCTGAATCGATGGACAGACGATATTGGACCAGGAACCGGACTTATTGATATGCAGCGCCCCGGACGGCCCGCCGCCGCCGGGCGGCGTTTCCGGCCATAGCGGAATCACATTCTGACGCGCGAACAGGTTGCCGGTCTTGATAGAAAATAAACTGGCGCCGGCCCCCAGAAGAAAACGCCGACGACTAATCATGCTTCATGCCCGTCATTCTCAAACGTTAAAACCAAACCATGAAAAGCGATAAGGCAAAGGGCCACCCGAGCGTTGCTTAACAACGTGTCGTTAATGATGTCGGGGTCTGCCAATCGGGACCAACGCTGAACAGCGTCGCTGTATTATCTTAGCCCGAAAAACGTGATCGCCGTCAGCGTTATTTAGATTTAGCAGAAAGGAAATAAAGCGTTACCGCTGCGCGTTCTCCCGTTCTTTGACCTGCTGGCGCGCTTTGCGCCGTTCCTCTTCCTTCTGACGCCGCGCTGCCTGCCAGACCTGACGCCGTTTCAGCAACGGCGTCACCGTGATGCCGTGGACCACCACGCTGGCGGCCACCAGCGTCAACGCCATATCCACCATCGTTTCCGCCTGCGGCCCGGACATGCCGTGCATCCAGGCGTAAGCAATATAGTTGATACTGCCGATGCCGCGAATGCCGAGCCAGCCAATCAACCAGCGCCGTCCCGTCGGCATGCCGGTGCCGATGGTCGAAATCCAGACCGCCAGCGGACGGATCACCAGAAACAGAACCGCAGCCAGCAGCAGGCCGGCGGGGTTCCAGTGCAACGCCAGCGTGACGCCCAGCGCCACCACCATCAGCGCCGCCAGCAGACGCTCCACCGTATCGCCAAACGACAGCGCATCACCCACCACCAGCCCTACCGAATGCGCCGGGCCGTAATCTTCCTGCAAATGGCGCTGGTTAGGGTTGACCAGCAGCTCCGCCGGCGCCATGCGGTTGTCTTCCGGCAGCTGTTCCGGCGGAAAGGTTTTCACCACGTAAACTTCCGCGTGACGCAGCCCGATGCCTGCGGCAAAAGCGGCAAGGAAGCCGGAGGCTTCAACCGTCTGCGCCGCCGCATAGCTAATGGCGATCAGCGCCAGCGCAAGAAAATCATTTGGCGCGATATCGTTGTGCACGCTGCGCAGTCGAGTGGCCATAATGCCGATCAGGCGGCCAAAGCTGTAGCCGATCAGCGATCCCATGCCGATCGCCCACAGTACATCTTTCAGCAGCCAGTGGCCGAACAGCCCGGCAGAGACCGGCTCCTGACCCTGAAACAGCAGCAGCGCCAGCATCAGCAGCGGCAGTGCCGAACCGTCGTTCATTCCCGCCTCGCTGGAGAGCGCCACGCGCATCGCGTCGTCGTCGCCCGCATGGTTGACGGATATCAGGCTGGCCAGCACCGGATCGGTTGGCGCGACGATCGCGGCGAACGCCAGCGACAGCGGCCAGGAAAAGCCGGTGATCCAGTGCACCACCATCATCATGCCGAGCACCGTCAGCAGCATAGCGGGGAACGCCAGCAGGCCGCCGATGCGCCAGCTGCTCGCTTTCAGCGGCAAGCGCAGCTTCAGCCCGGTGATAAACAGCGAGGCGGCAATGGTGATTTCAGTAATATGCGCCGCCAGATCGGGATGGGTCAGCACATCGAGCCTGACCAAGTCGAGCGCCCATGGCCCGAACAGGATGCCAAACAGTAAAAACAGACCAAAAGAAGTCACCGGCCCACGGTGAATCCATCCCGACGCCAGTGACATAACCAGTAATAAGCCGCCACTGGTGGCGGTCCAGCCAAGGAAATCCATATTACTCCCGTGATAATTTCTTACTGAATGGATTAAGCCTGGCATATATCCATAGCGCCTGCGGGGAAAAGCAGAGTGGAGGTAAAGGAAATAAGAGAAAAGCAGATGGCTAAGGGCATTCGAAGCAGAGCGTGGTGAGATTGAAACCGTTCATCCGAGGTATCTGTATTGAGGCCCTCTGGCTCGACACCCGTAACTCCTCGCAGCGCACCGGCACGGAGGGGAAGAAATTTGCTGATGAGTGCTGAGCGAACGGTCGGCGGCTTTCCGCATGTCAGGTAACTCACTATCAACTCATCATAGATGTGATTCGCTGGTCCCTGACTGACAGGTCAAAAAAGCTTCCCGGAAGGATCTCTTGTCACAGGAAGGACAGCAGCAGAGTTACAGGAGGCGGCCTGCCGCAATATCCGCGTTAGCCTGTCCGCGCGCCACCAGGGTGCCGGCACCGGCCTGTTCTCAGCGATACCAGAGGCTGTAACACTGGTACGGCTAAAAAAACCAAGCCCGCTCAGTAGCGATGGAACAAGTACTTGTATTGGCGTGGCCTGAGGGTATATCAAAATCAGAATACCGAAACTGAGTGCAGACAGTACCAGGTATTTCCGTGAGCCGATAACAGCGGCATATCCGGGTTATGACGTAGTGGTGACAATGGCAACACCATTGGCGGCGCAGACTGTCAGGTGAGTAATAATCCGTATGGAGAAACGGATATTGCGGAGCATACGCATTCTATCGCGCACAGTATCTGGACAGGAGCAGCGTGGCTGAATAAATAAGATAACTGCTCAAACTACAGCGCAGGCTTTACAGCGTCTGATGCAGCTCCCCGTGTTTGCAGCTCCCCGTGTTTGCAGCGCATCAAGCCCCACGATCACGTCATCGGCGACAGTGGCACGGGTTGAAAATATCGCGCCATGCCCCTGCCAGCCCTGCGGAATGATACCCGGATGGTGGTGATATACCCTCAGCAGGCGCAGCAGTTCGCTGCAATGGCGCCAGCCAAACGGCATGATAAAATCCGCACCGCTGACGGTCAGAAACAGGTGGGCGGCTCATGCCAGGCAGCCGAGCACAGTCCGGCTGACTATTAGTCGATCTGAATGCGGAGCTCCACAAGCCCGGCCGTCAGCCGTTCGGTGATCACTCAATACGTAAATATCTATTTATTCAGTTGCTTACTATTTGAAGTGCGAAGCAGGAACCACGAAGGATGGTGTGTGATTTCTCTGTGATTACGGTACGCTCCCAGTATGGCCTGCAGCAGGCTGCAGCACCGCATAAGAGGAACCTGCCTAATAAAATTGGACATTAAATCTTTACCTCAGGTAAAAGACCACTGGCACGAACATAGAGTAGTAATTAATTTTACCGAATTAATAAAGTTTAACGGGTAATGGTCCCAACTTATTGATAGTGTTTTATGTTCAGATAATGCCCGATGACTTTATCATGCAGCTCCACCGATTTTGAGAACGACAGCGACTTCCGTCCCAGCCGTGCCAGGTGCTGCCTCAGATTCAGGTTATGCCGCTCAATTCGCTGCGTATATCGCTTGCTGATTACGTGCAGCTTTCCCTTCAGGCGGGATTCATACAGCGGCCAGCCATCCGTCATCCATATCACCACGTCAAAGGGTGACAGCAGGCTCATAAGACGACCCAGCGTCGCCATAGTGCGTTCACCGAATACGTGCGCAACAACCGTCTTCCGGAGCCTGTCATACGCGTAAAACAGCCAGCGCTGGCGCGATTTAGCCCCGACATAGCCCCACTGTTCGTCCATTTCCGCGCAGACGATGACGTCACTGCCCGGCTGTATGCGCGAGGTTACCGACTGCGGCCTGAGTTTTTTAAGTGACGTAAAATCGTGTTGAGGCCAACGCCCATAATGCGGGCGGTTGCCCGGCATCCAACGCCATTCATGGCCATATCAATGATTTTCTGGTGCGTACCGGGTTGAGAGGCTGTGTATGTGAACTGTAACTGCCATGTTTTACGGCAGTGAGAGCAGAGATAGCGCTGATGTCCGGCAGTACTTTTACCGTTACGCACCACCCCGTCTGTAGCTGAACAGGAGGGACAGCTGATAGAAACAGAAGCCACTGGAGCACCTCAAAAACACCATCATACACTAAATCAGTAAGTTGGCAGCATCACCCATCGGTACGCCAGCGGAGGATGGAGTTGTAGACGAAGCGCACACAGCCGAACGTCTGAGCTAAAAGTTCAACCTGCTCAGTTGTCGGGTAAAACCGGTATTTATATGCGCGTTTCATGTCTTCACATACTAAAGAGGAAAATGTGATTATGCAAAAGACAGTTAGTCGGAAAACCGCCTCCTTTCCTCCCCGGCCTGAAGGCCAGGGTTTCCCGGAGGCATTCTGATGATGAAACCGACCACTGGCGCAACTTCGGCCGCCAGCGTCAGACGGTGATCGCCCCTTCTCTGATGTGGTATGGCGAGTCCACCACCGTGCGCGTCGCCTGGGAGCATATGGAATACCTTACGCCGTTCGATCGCGGCACGGTCATCGATCCGCGCAGCGGCAAACCGGTAGATGTCCCGCGCGAGCGCCGCTTCGACGAGCATTACAACGCCACGCGCGGCGATCAGGATACCCTGAGCTTCCAGCTCGACCAGATGCTGAACGACCGCTGGCGCTCGCAGCTCACCTGGGCCTTCAGCCGCAATACCTACAGCGACAGCCAGGCGCGCCACCGCCTTTAACGCCGAAACCGGCGTGCTGACACGCCAGGCGGACGCCACCGTTGATGCGCAGAGCCGCTCGCAGATGGTGCAGCTGACGCTGAACGGCGACGTCGACTGGGGACGCGTCAACCATCAGCTGCTGTTCGGCTTCGATTATGAAGCGGACCGCACCTTTCGCGGCGACATGATCCGCGGCGCGAAAGACAAAAGCTTCAACGTTTATCAGCCGGTTTACGACCAGATGCCCGCCTCCACCGCCGGAGCTGGGCAAAGCCTGGGAGGTGGGCGCAAAGATCGATCTGCCTGGCCGCGTCACCGGCACGCTGGCGCTGTATGACATTCACAAACGCAACGTGATGGTGAGCGAACTGGTGGATGGCGAAAGCGTTACGCGCACCGCAGGCAAAGTACGCTCGCAGGGCGTCGAACTGGATCTGGCGGGCAGCCTGACCCGAACCCTGAGTCTGGTGGGCAGCTATGCGTACACCGACGCGCGCGTCACCGCTGACCCGGAGAACCGCGGCAACGAGCTAACTAACGTGGCGCGCCACACCGCGGCGCTGTTCCTGACTAACGACTTCGGCGCGACCGGCCTGCTGCCCGCGGACGATCTGCGCGCAGGCATCGGCGCGCGCTACGTCGGCCGCCGTCCGGGCGACGCCGCCAACAGTTTTTATCTCGACGACTATACCGTTGCCGACGCCTTCGTCGCCTGGACCACGCCGATCGACAGCTATCGCGTGAAATGGCAGGTCAACGTCAAAAACCTGTTCGACAGCACCTGGTACTCCTCCAGCGGCAACAATCTGCGCGTCACCGTCGGCGAACCGCGCGAAATTGTACTGAAAGCCAGCGTCGATTTCTGATTTTTGCCACGGGCGCGCCGCCGCGCCCGTTTTTTTTGCCGTTTCGCCTTCGATTCAGACTGATCCCGTCCCAAAGCCGCCATCCCTTCCTACACTAGTGGTGAAAGGAGGAAAATAAATGTTAAAGCTGATTCGCTCACTCTTTACCAGCCCGGAGAAACTGCTTCAGGTGATGTCCCAGGATGACGTTCAGGACTCTATTGACGATGGCGATCGCATCATTATTGATGAAAACGGCAGCGCGATGGTCAATATCCACAGCAAGGAGGTGCAGAACGATTTTGCCCGCCACGTTGAAGCATTGAAGAGGGCATAAAATGGGAACGGCGATATTTATGGTGCTGATGGTCTGCGGTTACTGGTACAGCAGCCGCGACCTCTCCACCCGTTTTAAATTCAAACGCACCTTCGGCTGGGACGTCTATTTTCTGGTGGCGCTTTACGGCTGTATTTTCGTGATTCAGGGCGTTATCGCTACCGCCATTATCTGGCTGCTGCTGTTGGCCGCGTCCGCCACCATGAACGCGTTTCCGCACTATTTCGGCGCGGAGCATCACAGCTACCACATCGAGTTTATGAACTGGAGCTTTCTCGGCATCCAGGCGCCGGTAGTGATTATGCTCACCTTCGCCGTGCTGTTTTGCCTCTATCGCTCCAACTGGGCGGGCAGCGCGCGTCTCGACGGTCAGGGCCGCCGCGAGCTTTATAATTCGCTGTCGCGCTCCAACGGCGTGGAGCATCTGCTCTATCAGTGCATGGAACAGGGAGAGCTGGCGTGGATCACCCTTACCTCGCATCGCATTTATATCGGCATGATCCACACCTCGTCCTTCGACAGCGCCGACGCCAATAACGTGGTGCTGATCCCGATGCTGAGCGGCTACCGCGACAGCAAAACGCTCGACCTGATTGTGGAGCATAACTACAGCGCCTGGTACGCCAAACATGACATTACGCTGACGTCGGAGCCGCAGTCGGCGCTGGCGTTCCGCAAGGTTATCCTGCTCGACCAGATCGAAAGCCTGTCGCTGTTCGATCCGGCCAGCGCGCTGGCGCTGAACATGCGTGAGAACAGCGACTAAGCGGTTGCGCGCGGGAATATGCTAAGGTGAATATTCACTTTCGGGCGGGCCGTCGCCAGGCGGCCCGCTCTCTGCCGGAGTCTGTTGATGTCGCTCTCCTTTCTTGCTTCGCTTAACGCCGTTTCCGCCGACGACTGGGACAGCCTGCTGTCCGACACTCAGCCCTTTTTACGTCACGCCTTTCTCAGCGCGCTGGAAGAGAGCGGCAGCGTCGGCGCGGAAAGCGGCTGGCAGCCGGCGCATCTCGCCTGGTTCGAACAGGGGCGCCTGCGCGCCGCGCTGCCCGGCTACGGCAAAAGCCACTCCTGGGGCGAATATGTCTTTGACCACAGCTGGGCGGACGCCTGCCGCCGCGCCGGTATTCGCTACTATCCGAAATGGCTGGGCGCGGTGCCGTTCAGCCCGGTCAGCGGGCCGCGGCTGCTGGGCGACGCACAGGCGCTGACGGCGCTACTGGAGGCGCTGCCGGAAACGCTGGCGCGGCACGGCCTCTCCGGCGCGCATATCAATTTCACCGACGCGCGCGGCGATGCGCTGCTGGCGACGCAGCCCGGCTGGCTGGAGCGCCTCGGCTGCCAGTACCACTGGCATAATCCCGGCTACCGCGATTTTCAGGATTTCCTTGATACGCTGATGTCGCGCAAGCGTAAACAGATCCGCAAAGAGCGCGCGCAGGTGGCTGAAAACGGCATCACCTTTCAGTGGTTCAGCGGCGGCGAACTGAGCGAGGCGCAATGGGATTTCGTCTACAGCTGCTACGCCAACACTTACGCGGTGCGCGGCCAGCTGCCCTACCTGACGCGCGACTTCTTCAGCCTGCTGGCGGCGCGGATGCCAACGGCGATCCGCGTGGTTTTCGCCCAGCGCGAGGCGCAGCCGGTGGCGATGGCCTTTAGCCTGCTCAGCGACGATACGCTCTACGGCCGCTACTGGGACTGCCTGGCGGAATTTGACCGGCTGCATTTCGAAACCTGCTTCTGGCAGGGAATGGAGTTCGCTATCGCTAACGGGCTGCGCCATTTCGACGCGGGCGCGCAGGGCGAGCATAAGCTGGTGCGCGGCTTTGAGCCGGTGATAACCCGCTCGTGGCACTACCTGCGCCACGAGGGATTGCAGATGGCGATAGCGGATTTCTTGCAGCAGGAGCGGGAAGGCGTGCGCCAGTGGGCGGAGGAAGCGCGCGCGTCGCTCCCCTACCGCCGGGGTGAATAACAGGCTTAATAGTCGCCGACGAAGTTGCCGGTCTGATGCCGCCACAGGCGGGCATAGAGCCCGTTCTGCGCCAGCAGCTGCTGATGGTTGCCGATTTCGATAATCCTGCCATTTTGCAGCACCACCAGACGGTCGAGCCGGGCGATGGTGGATAAACGGTGGGCGATGGCGATCACCGTTTTGCCCTCCATCAACGTCTCCAGGCTCTCCTGAATCGCCGCTTCGACTTCGGAATCGAGCGCCGAGGTCGCCTCATCCATGATCAGAATCGGCGCGTCTTTCAGCAGCACGCGGGCGATGGCGATACGTTGACGCTGCCCGCCGGAGAGCTTCACGCCGCGCTCGCCGAGGTGCGCGTCCAGCCCGCTGCGCCCCTGATTATCGGACAGCAGCGGAATAAATTCTTCGGCGCGCGCGCGACGAATCGCGGTCCACAACTCCGCTTCGCTGGCGTCGGGACGGCCATACAGCAGATTATCGCGAATCGAACGGTGCAGCAGCGAGGTGTCCTGGGTGATCATGCCGATCTGCGCGCGCAGGCTGGTTTGCGTGACGCTGGCGATATCCTGCCCGTCGATGGTAATGCGGCCGCCGTTCAGGTCATACAGCCGCAGCAGCAGGTTGACCAGCGTCGATTTCCCGGCGCCCGACGGGCCAATCAGCCCGATCTTCTCGCCCGGTTTAATATCGAGATGCAGATCGTTGATCACCTGACGACCGCCGCCGTAGTCAAAGCGCACGCTGTCAAAACGGATGGCGCCCTGCTGGACGCGCAACGGTTTGGCGTCCGGCGCGTCGGTAACGCTCAGCGGCTGCGCGATGGTGGTCAGGCCATCCTGCACCGTGCCGATATTGTCGAAAATACCGTTCACCACCCACATGATCCAGCCGGACATATTGACGATGCGGATCACCAGCCCGGTAACCAGCGCGATCGCGCCGACGGTAATCAGCGATTCGCTCCACAGCCAGAGCGCCAGGCCGCAGGTCCCGCCAATCAGCAGGCCGTTCAGCGTGGAAAGCGTCACGTCCATGCTGGTCAGCATACGGCTGGCGTGCTGGGTTTTTTCGGTCTGCTCGCCGATCGCTTCCTGCGCGTAGCGCTGCTCCAGATCGGTATGGGCGAACAGCTTCAGGGTGGTGATATTGGTGTAGCCATCGACAATGCAGCCCATCAGTTTAGAGCGCGCTTCAGACGAAACCACCGAGCGCGCCTTGATGCGCGGCACGAAGTAGCGCAGCGTGCTGGCGTAAGCGACGATCCAGATAATCAGTGGCAGCACCAGCCGCCAGTCCGCCTCGGCGAACAGCACCAGCGAGGTGATGGCGTAGATAGAAACGTGCCAGATGGCGTCGACAAGCTGCACCGCCGAATCACGCAGCGCGTTGCCGGTTTGCATAATGCGCTGCGCGATGCGCCCGGAAAAATCATTCTGGAAAAACTTCAGGCTCTGGCGCAGCACGTAGCTGTGATTCTGCCAGAGGATCAGGCTGCCAAGGCTGGGCCCGATGCTTTGGTGGATCAGCAGATCGTGCAGGCCGATAAACATCGGACGCAGAATCATCGCCACCGCCGCCATCCACAGCAGCGTGCCCCAGTGCTCGTGAAAGAAGCTGGCCGGCGTCGAGGCGTTAACCATATCGATCAGCTGGCTAAGATAGCGGTAAAGCGCTACTTCAATCAACGAGGTAATCAGCCCAACCGTTAGCAGCGCGGCGAAGCTGCGCCATACCTGACGCAGGAAATAACGGTAGAAGGCCCATACGGTTTCAGGCGGCGCCTCGCCGGGGGCATCCTGAAAAATGTTGATGTAACGTTCGAAACGGCGAAACAGCATACGCACGCTCACTTTTTAATCGACGAGTCTCTGAGCTTAGTGCAATTTGGCGCGAGGGTTTAACTCTGCGGCGTAAAAGCGCATGCTAAAACTTTCTATGCGGAGGCGAAGATGACAAAAAAACTGGTGATTTTTCTGCACGGCGTCGGCAGCAACGGCGACGATTTGGCCGGGCTTGGCCCGCACTGGGCCCCCCTGTTGCCCGCCACCGCCTTCGCCGCGCCCGACGCGCCCTTTCGCTTCGATCACGGCCCCGGCTACCAGTGGTTCAGCCTTGACGGCATTACGCCGCAGAACCGTGCCGAACGCGTGATCGCCGCCCGCTCCGCCTTTGACAAAACGCTGCACGGTCTGCTGAGCGCGCATCAGGTCACCGAACCGGAAAACGTGCTGCTGGTGGGTTTTTCTCAGGGATCGAGTATGGCGCTGGACGCGTTGGCTTCCGGGCGCTGGCCGCTGGCGGGCGTGGTGGCTTTTTCCGGCCGACTGGCAACGCCCGAACCACTGATGCCGGTGCGCCACGCGCCGGTGCTGCTGGTGCACGGCAGGGTCGACGCGGTGATCCCTTGGGAAGAGAGCGAATCCGCCTCGCTGCGGCTGAAGGCGGCAGGCGTGCCGGTAGAGACACAGTATGAAGCGGGCATCGGCCACACGATTTCCGGCGCAGGCGCGCAGCGGGCAGTGGCCTTTATCGCCCGCTGCTTCGGCGTCGGCAGCCGACTGTAATCCGGCGGTTCGCTCCCGTCCGCGCAGATAATCTCCTTCAGCGCTTACCGCTGTCGCCAGCGGTTTTCTGAATGCGACGGATGAGGCTCGCTCGCCGCGCTCACGACATCGGCCGCTATGACCAACAACGGCTTAGCGCGGCAAACGCCTGCTGTGCCGCGCGCGTCGGCAGCTGCTGTTGCAGCTGATCGTTAAACACTTCTATGCCGACCGGCCCACGGTAGCCCTTGCGCTTCAGCGCGGCGACATATTCCGCCACCGGCAGATTGCCGTCGCCGGGCAACAGCCGACGATGGCGCGCCGTATCCACCAGATGCGCCATATCGCCCGGCGTCACCGCCTCGGCCATATCGCACAGCTGCACTTCATAAATCCGCTCTGCCGGAATGCTCTCCAGCACGCTGGCGTCGTCGCCGCGCGCGGCGATATGAAACAGATCTACCACCAGCCCGACGTTAGGCAAATCGAGCCGCTCCAGTCGTCGCCAGGTCGGCTCCAGCCGGTTATCGACGCGGCTCCAGGCCATCGGCTCATACATAATCCGCAGGCCGTGGCGCGCCGCTTCAGCGGAGAGCCAGCGTAAATCCTCGTCGATCAGCGCCGCCTGGCAGTCGTCGCGCGTACAGGCGGGCGCCTGCACCGTATCGCAGCCAATCGCCTGCGCCAGCCGGAAAAATCGCTGCGCCTCCTGACGTTTTTCAGCGCGCAGCGTCAGCGGCGCGCCGGCGAAATCGCGCAGCACCTGGCAGTTGGTAAAGCCCATGCCAAGCTGTTGCGCCCGTTCACGCACCGCCGTCGCGCCGCCATCCGCCGATTCGATACTTTCCTGCCAGATCTCCACCTCATCGAAACCGGCCTCTTTCGCCGCCTGCAGCTGCGTCTGCGCGTCGCCGGAAAGCAGCACCAGGTTAAGAAATGTACGGTTAGTCGTCATAGTCCCTCCTTGTTAGCGGGAAAACCGGCGCGCCCGCAGACGCGCCGCCCTGTTTAACTGTAGAAGGCGATCGCTGCGCTGACCTAACCCAGCAGGTTAACCAGCATAAAACCGGCGAAGGTCATCAGCAGCGACCCAATGACATGAGTCAGCACATGCCCCATCGCCCAGAGGTATTTGCCGCTCTGCATCAGCGTCATGATTTCAACGGAAAAGGTAGAGAAGGTGGTCAGGCCGCCGCACAGCCCGGTCACGATCAGCAACTTCCACTCCGGCGACAGCTGCGGATTTTTCATAAACCAGGCGGTGGCCATCCCGATAATCAGCCCGCCCAGCAGGTTTACCAGCAGCGTGCCGGGCGGCAGGCTGGGAAACAGGGCGTTAAAGCGTAAAGAGATTAACCAGCGCAGCGTACAGCCCGCCGCGCCTCCCAGCATTACCGCCAGCATCGATTTCAACATCGCCGTTAAGGTCCAGAAAGTAAAAGGAATGATTCACAGGGTATGTCGCATAGAGGAAGAGGTCGACGTCCTGACATGCGGCACACCTTCCCGTTAAGAAAGCGTCGCGTCAGGCGTCATCAGCGCTCTGAAGAGCCGCGGTCAGGAAAGGTGGCACGCCATCACCTTGATGCCGCTGATTTTAGCCGCGCCGGGCGCGTCAGACAATAGCGCCAGGCCAGCAGGCGTTGCGCGTCTCTCCTTAGCCGCCGTTCCAGGTAAAGATCGTTGAGTCGCTGCTTTTTGTTATGATATAACATTTCGCCTTTAGTCTTCTGGGAAATGGATATGTCCGATAAGCTCGTTCAACGCCTGCAGGCCATCGATGCGCTGCGTGGCCTGGTGATCCTGCTGATGCTGCTGGATCACGTACGCGAAACCTTTTTTTTGCATAAACAGCTGTCCGATCCGATCGATGTCGCGCACACCGATCCGGCGCTGTTTATCAGCCGCACGCTGGCGCACCTGTGCGCGCCGGTATTCGTTTTTCTGACGGGCCTTTCCGCCGCGCTCTATCAGCAGAAAAAGCAGAGCCGCGAAGCGGTTTCGCTGTTTTTGCTGAAGCGCGGCGTGGTGCTGATCGCGCTGGAGCTGACGCTGGTTAACTTCGCCTGGACCTTTAGCTTCCCGCCTGAAGTCCTCTATTTGCAGGTGATCTGGGCTATCGGCCTGAGCATGCTGGCGCTGAGCGCGCTGCTGTGGCTGCCGCTGTGGGCGATCGCCGCGGTCGGCGTGCTGCTGGTGGCGGGACATAACCTGCTCGACGGCATTCACGCCGCGCCAGGCTCGCCGTGGCATCTGCCGTGGGCGATTCTGCACGATCGCGGCTGGATTGAGATCGGCGATACGCTGCGGATGCGCACCTCTTATCCGTTGCTGCCGTGGGTCGGGGTAATCGCGCTGGGCTACTGCGCCGGACAGCTCTGGCAACCTGGCTGGCGCAGCGCGCAGCGAGGCCGGGCGCTGTTCGCCGCCGCTGCGGGTCTGCTCGGCCTGTTTGCGGCGCTGCGTCTGATCAATGGCTACGGCGAAAAACCCTTGCAGGCGGGCACGACGCTGGGCGAAAGCGCGATGGCGTTTTTCAATATCACCAAATATCCGCCTTCGCTGCTGTTTCTCTGCCTGACGCTGGGCGTGGGGCTGACCTTATTGGCGCTGTTTGAACGCGTGGAAGAGAAGAGCCGCTTTATCGGCTGGCTGGCGGTGTTCGGCAGCGCGCCGATGTTTTTCTATCTGCTGCATCTCTACGTGTTGAAGGCGCTCTACCTGTTGGCCGAAGCGCGCTGGGGGAAAAACCAGGGCGACTGGTTCGGCTTCGACGCCGTCTGGCAGCTGTGGCTCTGCATGCTGGCGCTGGCGTTGCTGCTCTGGTGGCCGGTGCGCCGCTTCAGCCGCCTGAAACAGCAGCGGCGCGATATCCGCTGGCTGAAATACTTTTAACCCGCACGGCGGCGGCCTGCGCCGCCGTTTTTTCAACTGCGGCTCATACTACCAACAGCTTGCCGGTAGCGTGCTTGCGCTTATAAACCGCCATGGTTAACAGCAGCGGCACCACAATTGCGACAATCATCGCGGTGCCGAAGATCGACCAGTACGCGGTTTTGATCGACAGGATCGCCGGCAGGCCGCCGACGCCAATGCCGTTCGCCATTACCCCGGCCAGCCCGCAAATCAATCCAGCGCAGGCGGATCCGATCATCCCGCACAGCATGGGGAAGCGATATTTCATATTAATGCCGTACATCGCCGGTTCCGTTACGCCAAGATAGGCGGAGACGGCGGCAGGCACCGAGATTTCGCGCTCGTTGGTTTTCTTGCTCATAAAAATAATGCCCAGCACCGCGGAGCCCTGCGCCATATTGGAGAGCGCGATAACCGGCCAGACCGGCGTGCCGCCGAGGTTCTGGATCAGCTGCAAATCCACCGCCAGCGTAGTCTGATGCACGCCGGTAATGACCAGCGGCGCATAGAGGAAGCCAAACAGCGCCGCGCCTACCGGCGCGAACGGCCCGGTCATCAGGTGACTAACGCCCCATGCGATGCCGTTGCCGACGATGCGGCCAAACGGCCCGATAATGGTGTGCGCCAGAAACACCGCCACCAGCAGCGATACTACCGGCACCACTACCAGCGTCAGATAGTTTGGTACGATACGCTTCAGCTTCAGCTCTATCCACGCCAGCGTCAGGCCCGCCAGAATCGACGGGATCACCTGCGACTGGTAGCCGACCTTATCAATCGCGAACCAGCCGAAATCCCATGCTTCCGGCGTCTGCTGCCCAAGCAGATAGGCGTTCATCAGCTGCGGCGAAACCAGCGTAATGCCCAACACAATGCCGAGAATCGGCGTGCCGCCCATTTTTTTCACCACCGACCAGCAGATGCCCACCGGAATATAGAAAAAGATTGCTTCGCCGATCAGCCATAAAAAGTCATAAATGCTTTTCCAGGCCGTCGACGCCTCGGTAAGCGGCGCGTTGTTATACAGCGGCAGATCGCCGATGAGATTACGAAAACCCAACACCAGACCGCCGCTGATTAACGCGGGCAGCAGGGGAAAGAAGATTTCAGCGAAATGGGAAATCAGGCTCTCGTGCCATTTCATATTTTGCCGCGCCACGCGCTTGGCGCTCTCTTTATCTGTTCCGCTTAGCTGGGTCTGCTTCAACAGCAGCTGATACCAGTCATCCACGTCAGTGCCGATCACTACCTGAAACTGCCCGGCGTTGGTAAAGCAACCCTTTACCATCGGCAGCTTTTCTATTTCGGCCGGCTTCGCTTTCGCCGGTTCGTTAAGCACGAATCGCAGGCGCGTAATACAGTGAGAGACGGTGGCGATATTGCCCTTCCCGCCGACCAAATCGATTAGTTTATCAATATCCTGTGGATTGCTTTTAATTGCCATTTTTAACCTTCCCGACGGTATTGAGTGCGAAATGCAAATCAGATAGCGCTGTACGAGCGGTGATAATGAAATTCAGCAAACCTGGCTGACATTAGCGGCTTAACTATTTCCCTGATAGCCGCGAGGCGCCAATTATTGAGAGCAATCACAAAATAGTTGCTGATATTTTGTTCGCATATCGCTAAAGGCAGCCGCCATGTTTTATAACTCATTAATTCAAAAAGGAATTGAAGCGGCAGGTAAGGATTGGGCGTTGAATAAACCTGTGGGGGCGGACAAGGGGGCCGGTTTTATATGCTTTGCTAATTAATCATGGCTCTGAATCAAAGGTCCGCTTGCCGCCGTTCGCCTAATCGTCGATGCTGCAGGCGACAACCTAAACCGGGGGAGAAAACAGGTGCGCGACATTATTCTGGATACCGATATCGGCGTGGACGACGCTTTCGCGCTCGCCTATGCCGCCCGCACGCAACGGCTGCTGGGCATAACGACCGTATTCGGCAACGTGACGGTGGATCAGGCGGTGAAAAACGCCCGCCTGTTTTGTCAGAAAATGGCGATCGACGCGCCGATTTATCGCGGCTGTTCGCGCCCGCTTGCGCTTGCGCCGACCGCGCCCGCCGCGCAGGTTCACGGCGCCGACGGGCTGGGCGGCGTGTTCGCTAACCCTTTTAGCGGCGAAGCGGAGAACGCCGTCGAGTTTATTATTCGCAGCGTTAACGCGCGCCCCGGCGAAATTACGCTGGTGGCGATCGGTCCGTTGACCAATATCGCCAGCGCCCTTAACCAGGCGCCGGAGATCGTCTCGAAGGTAAAAGAGCTGGTGATCATGGGCGGCGCCTTTGGCACCGACGGGCATGCGGGCAACGTCACGCCCTTCAGCGAATTCAATATCTGGAAAGATCCGCACGCGGCGGATCAGGTGCTCAGTTCGGCGCTGCCGATCGTGCTGGTGCCGCTGGATGTGACGCATCAGGTGCTGGTCGGCGGCGAGGCGATACGCGCGTTGCAGCAGCCGGTGCTGGAGGCCATTTCACGCAGCTATCTCGATTACAGCCTGCAAAAAGAGCGTTTCGACGGTATGGCGCTGCACGATACCTTAACGATCAGCTGGCTGGTAAATCCCGACTGGTTTCACTGCGTGGAGGCGCCGATCCGCGTCGTCACCGACGGCATTGCCAGCGGACAAACCCAGCGGCAGCTAACGCAGCTTGCCTCACGCCATAACGCTTTCGCCGACTGTACGCCGCAGCGCATCTGTCTCGGCGTTGATGCCGAAGCGGTGAAACGTCACTTTTTACAGGCGCTGAGCCAGCAAAATCAGGAAGAACAGAGATGAAAATGGCGGAAGGATCAGGCGCCGCGCATGACGACGCCTGAACAAAAACTACTGCGCGCGCGGCAGGCCGTTAACCGGTTCAAAAGCATGGCTGTGCCGCCGCAGCCATCGGACAGAGCGGAATACGGCTCCGCCATTGCGCAGCAGCAGCCACGCGGCTTTTCCTTTCTTCAACACGATGAAAGTCCCCAGATGAGGAAGTTCACGGGATCGTAACCATGTCGTATGCATCAGTCATCTCCTCCGTAGTAGTGGAATCAGTGTTGCCCTCTAATTAAAGATCAAAATAAACGAAGCGGAAGTTTCTGAATGCTAATTTTTATTGTTTGCCTGGCCTGCCGATCCAGGAACAATCCTGGCATCCATTCCTGATAACCGTCTCTGTTCTATTTGCGCAGGTGAACAAGCTCAGCGGCAACAGTTATTATCGGCCTCATTCATAAAATATAACATTTTCATTTAACCGTTACGTAACGCGGACTTAAGTTATTTTTACTCACCATAAGAAAAACTTTTAGCTGCCGTTTCCTTGCAATCCCACTGCTACCCGCTAGATTTAAAAGCGTTGGATGCGCATATATTTGTCTCCCCACTGATAAAT
The DNA here is from genome assembly GCF_002953215.1 of Mixta calida. Lineage (NCBI taxonomy): Bacteria > Pseudomonadati > Pseudomonadota > Gammaproteobacteria > Enterobacterales > Erwiniaceae > Mixta > Mixta calida. Next base: position 264,755 of record NZ_CP026378.1, on the reverse strand, counting down.
ATATGCATTCTGTTAACTCACACGAGGAGAAATAATATGACTCAGCATCGTGGTGGTTCAGGTAACTTCGCGGAAGATCGTCAAAAAGCGTCTGAAGCAGGTAAAAAAGGCGGCCAGCAGAGCGGCGGCAACTTCAAAAATGACCGTGAAAAAGCCTCTGAAGCAGGCAAAAAAGGCGGTCAGAACAGCCGTCGCAGCTAATCTTTAAGCGGGCAGCCGCCTGACAGGATTAGTGAAGCCCGTAGTGCGTTCTCGCACTACGGGCTATTTTTATTTGTGTTTTTCTATTCCACGAGCGCGCTGACTAATAAAAGTGACTTTTCGGTAAGCGTCCTTATTTAAAACAAGCGTAGCGGTAAAAGCAGGATGAGTCTTAATCTTACCTTTTTGCCGTTGCAGTTGTTTACTCCTGGCTATACTGAAATTAACAGGGCGCGTTACCCTGAAATATTTAATTAATGAATTAGCCTTTGGTTATGGAGAAAATTATGAGTATTAAAACGCTGGAAGACCTGTTTATTCACGATCTCTCTGACGTATATAGCGCTGAGAAACAAATTAGCCGTGCGCTACCGAAAATGGCGCGTGCCGCCAGCGATGAAAAACTTATCGAAGCGTTCAAAACTCATCTCGAAGAAACCCGAGGTCAAATCGAGCGCCTTGACCAGCTGGTTGAAGCGACCCCGGAAGTACGTATCAAACGTATGAAGTGCCACGCGATGGAAGGTCTGGTGGAAGAAGCGCAGGAACTGATTGATTCCGTTGAAAAAGGCGTGGTGCTTGATGCCGGTCTGATCGGCGCGGCGCAGAAAGTTGAGCATTACGAAATCGCTACCTACGGCACGCTGCGCGCAATGGCCATCAAGCTGGGCTACAAAGAAGCGGCTCGCCTGCTGGAAGAAACGTTGAACGAAGAAAAAGCGACCGATGAGAAACTGACGATGATCGCTGAACAAACGCAGTAAGATTTTTACGCCAGGCCCGACGGCCTGGCTTTTTTTTGCCCTGCGCCGACACCCGCGAAAACCTCTGCCGCCTCGCAAGCGATTTCCTTTTACCGTTCCCTTCTCTCTGCATCAGAGCATTGCCGGCCGGCTCCGTTTCGCCATAGCTAACCCTTTCTGTTTGCCTGTCGCACAACGCCTCCCTGCGTCGTGAATAAACGGCTAATTATGCTGTAAGCATTCCACATGAAACTTATCGCCATAGCGCTGCACGGCGGCCAGGAACGACTCGACGGTGAGCGGATCCGGCGGCGGCAACAGCGGCGCGCGCTGCTGTAGCTCACGGTCGAAGCGCGACAGCGTAGCGAAATCGCGTGGAAATTTTTCCGTATCGACGCCGACAAACGCGCCTTCATCGGTAGCGTAGTTTAACAGCTGCTGCCAGCGGTCAATGGACGCCATGCCGATGCTTTCCGTACCGTGTGAAAACAGCATCAGATCGATATTGCGGAACGGCGGCTGCCTGTCCAGGTAGCGCTGTAGCGAACTGGCGGACGGCTCGGTGCAGAAGCTTAGCCAGAAAGGTATGGCGTGCTGCTGCATGGTGGTCCAGGGGTCCATCAGCAGAAAATTGTCCACCACCAGCCGCGAAGCGATAATCCCGGCCGACATATACCAGTCGCGGTAAATCTCGGCGGCGACGAAGCTCAGCGCCTCCGGGTTTTCGTAGCGCAGCTCTACCAGCTTCCAGCCCTGGCTATTCGCCAGTTTTTTCAGCTCCGCCATCAGATGCGCGTCAAAGCCCCACTCCGCTTCCGGCACCGTGACGTCCGGCGCGGGCGGCTGCCATTTTTCCCGGTCGCTGCCGTAGCGCGCCAGATGCTCCATTACCCGCGGCCCGCCTTCAAAATATTCCTGCTCGGTGGCGCCGCCTAACGAGCCAAACTGATAAAACGAGCGATCGCTGGTGCGCGTCGCGGGCCACTGCTGGGTACAGTGGTTAATGACCAACGTGCCGCCTGGCGGCAGCGCGCTGAGTAAAAACTCATTATATTCCAGCGGCAGTTTGCGGTGCTTCAGGCGGAAATAGGACATCTGCTCCAGCATCAGCCGATCCTGATTCGGGTCCTGCATCTGATGCACCGCGATGTGCGGCGAAGTGGCCAGTAGCGCATCAACAATCGGCTTGCCTTCGGTAAACCCCTGCTGCGCGTCATCGGGATCGTTATGGGAAGATCGTACTGGACAAAGGAACGTCTGCGGCAGCCAGGGCACGCCCATCGCCGCCGCCAGATGCACCATCGCGCCGTTAGAGGAGCCGACAAAGGCCGCCTGGTACTGCTGTTGTGGATACTGTCCGGCGACCCAGCGCGCGATGCCTTCGATATCCAGCTGCTGCGCCTGCGTAAGCGTGATGCCCTCAGACATGCCGCCGACCGCGTAACCCCATTCGCGCAGCCGCTCAGGCAGCAGGTTCAGCGCGGGCAAAACGCGATCGAGACCCGGCGACTGGCTGGGGCTGCTAAAGGGACGTTGATGCAGCGCGTTGCTCAGCGCCGTCACCATCGCTGCCGATGAGTCGAAGCGGGCGATACCGCGTGGGGGTTTACTCATGATGTTCATACTCCTTCTGCACGCGGGCAATAAAGGGACGAATCGCGCGGCTGTAGCTCCAGGGATAGACGTAATGCAGCGTGTGGGTGCCCTTTGGCAGCGTTATCAGCTCGCCGCGCGGCAACAGCGCCACCATCTCCTCCACCCAGCGCGCTGGCGACACCACATCATACGAGCCGCGCACCACCAGTACCGGCGCTTTGATATGGGGCAAACGTTGTTCAATACGGTCGCGCAGCATGGCGCGCAGCGTGCCGACCATGCGCCATACGCCCGCTTTGGCGAAATCGACGCGGCAGAGCGCGGCAGCCGAACGGTGCGATTCGCGGCGGCCGTTGCGCCAGTCACGCCAGACCTGATGCAGCAGCGAGCGGGAACGGCGATCGACGGTCGGCCCCTGTAAAACCAGCCCCGCCACCGCTTCGGGATGGGCTACCGCCAGCGCGGCCAACACCTGACAGCCAAAGGCGTTGCCGACGAAAATCGCCCGCGACAGCTGGTTCTGCTGCATCCACATCCACAGCGCCTCCGCCAGCCGGTCGACATCCAATACCGGCTGCGAGGCGGGAAACGCGCTGCCGCCAAAGCCGGGCAGATCGGGCACCAGCACGCGATATTCCCATCCGAGCGCCAGGGCTAAATCTTCCATCGCGCGCCCGGAAAGCGCGAGACCATGCAGCAGCACCACCGGCAGACCAGGGCGTGTCTCCGGCGTGGTGCGGGTAAACATGCGCCACGGTCCGACCTGCTGATAGTAGCCTGCCAGGCCCGCCTGATGGCTGTGAATGCCGACCGGCGGAGTTTGCTGCCACTTGCGCCACTTTCTGACAAGCAGGGCGGTACCGGCTATGGCGGTGGCCATACCGAGAAGCACTGCGCGGTTATCTGGCCCGCGCCGCCGGGGTGTTCTCTTCATCAGCTGCCCTCAGAGTAAGGATACCCGCTAAGTTTAGGCGCTAAATGGCGCTTCGCCTTATCCGCCGTCCCGCCTGTGGGACGCAGAGCATGAAAGTGTGCGATGGCTATCAACAATCGGCATTTAGGAGAAAAAGAGAGTGACACAGGCGGGCTGCGGCGCTGACATCACGGCTGGAAAAGAGGGGTTATCGCAGTAAGAAGGATTTGATAACCATCGGTCCGATCCCTGGCCGCGGTTATCGAGGGGTTTCTGTGCGGCGGCGCCGTTAGTTCAGCGCGCCTGGCGGTACATGCTTAAAGGTTTCAACGTAAGCACGAAACACATACCGAAAGAACTTTTTCATAGCGTGGACCTGAATAACTTTTGTTGAAAAAATCAACGAAATTATAACGGCTGCCCTTTTGGCCGGCAACGTTTTTTTGAAGCAGATCACATAATGGACCACGATTATGCAAATGTTATCTTAAACAAAAGTTAAACGAGAGGACCGCTTTTTCACCTTTTCGCGGTTTTACAGATGCCATATGATTGATTATTCAAGAATATTCTTCTACATGCGGGATTGAGCATCCCGTTGAGTCTGTGCATAAAACAGCGTTTGGGATGAATAACCCAATGGCGGAAGCGCTTAGCGGCGCTAATCGTTGAACCCGCGCGCTAATTCCCGGACAATAACGCTCTGGTTTTTCTTACTCTTTTAACCGCCATGAAATCCACTTTTGAAAACTGGCTTGCGCCGATGAGCATTCTGCTGCTGGGCTTTCTCTCCGCGCTGCTGCTGCCTGCGCCCGCTTTAGGCCCGGAGCTGGCGGCACGTCTGATGTCGCTGTTTCACTTCAGCGATCTCAACCAGCTTTACACCATTGTGCTCTGCCTGTGGTTCCTGCTGCTGGGCACCATTGAGTTTTTTGTGCTGCGTTTTCTCTGGCGTCGCTTCGGCCAGGTTTAACTCGCCTTTTCCGGCCCGCGTCCTGCCCCCCGCTGCGCGTTATTGCAGCGGTCCTGCGCTGATTTCTCACGACTTTATCAGACTGTGCCAGGCTTATTATCTGATATGGCGTTTTTTGCCTGCCCGAAAGGACAATCATTAAGGAGAAGCTATGGCTAAAAAATTCACTATCGCCGCCCTGATCGCCCTGTTTACCCTGCCTGCGTTCGCTGATGACGCTGGCGGCTATAAAGGCGGCGAGACGCCGCCGCGCACGCAGGACAGCGGCTATAAAGGCACGGAAGACACCACTTCGCCCTCCATCAGCGAGGTGAAAACCATGCGCGACGGCGCCTGGGTGACGCTGGAAGGCTATATCGTGAAGCAAAAAGGCGAACAGAGCTATCAGCTGCGCGGTCGCAACAATGAAACCATTGACCTGGTGATCCCGAAAAAAGTGTTTGATGGCAAAACCTATGACGCTGAGGATCAGGTGCGGATGAACGGCCGTCTGCGTCACGACGGCGCACGTCGCTGGGTCGACGTCGAACAGTTGGGCGCGCCATAAGTCCGCCGCTGCCTTAATGAAATAACAGGAGGCCGTTATGCATAAATTTCTGACGCTATGCCTGGCGGCCCTGATCGCCGCCCCTGCGCTGGCCGCCGATGGCGGTTTTAATCCAGACGGCAAAGCGCCGCCGCCGGAAGATCAGAAAGATGGCTACCGCGCTGTCACTGACAACCAGAAGCTGACGGCAGCGAATAAGCTGGCGCAGCTTTCGACCGGCACCTGGGTAACGCTGCAAGGCAATATCCTGCGCCAGAGCGGCAGTAAAACCTGGGTGTTGCGCGACGCGTCCGGCACCGCACAGCTGCAAATTGACGATGCGGTCTGGCAGGGCCAGGAAGTGAAGCCGGACGATTTAATCACCGTTAACGGCACCGTGCTGCGCCATGGCAAAAACGTGCTGGTTCATGTGAAAAAGCTCAATCTGATGTAAATTCCCGCCGTTTCGCCCGTTCCCTTGCTGCATGAAGTAAGGGAACGCTTACCTACACGTCCTCTCCCGCTGCGCTTTACATTCTTCTTTAACATTCCGCGCGCTGAAACTGTGAAGCTAATCGCTTCAGCCTGCTCAAAACTTAACCACATTTTAAATTTTAAACAAATTATTCAATTTTATTGCGAGAATGTTATATTTCTCCCGGTACGTATAACGTGCAGTTAACCTGCACTTTTAGTGTGGTTAAACCAGGAAGATTTCGGACATTTATGGAAAGAGGATAATCCGCCGAACAGAAGACGGTCTCTTTCACCTGCAATTACCGTTGATTCATCAACGGACGGAGATGTCGCCTCATGCGTAAATCAGCATTACTTCTGACGCGGTGTATGAATGCTTTAGGTCTCAGCAAACATGCAGCGACAGGAGGGGAAAAGGACGTCGATGTACTGCTCATCGGCGGAGGGATCATGAGTGCCACGCTGGGCACTTATCTTCAGGAGCTGGAGCCAGGCTGGTCTATCGAGATGGTAGAACGGCAGGATAAAGTGGCGGAAGAGAGTTCAAACGGCTGGAACAACGCCGGTACTGGTCACTCCGCGCTGGCAGAAATGAATTACACGCCGGAAAAGAATGGCGCCGTCGACATCGCGAAAGCGATCGAGATTAACGAAGCCTTCCAGATTTCCCGCCAGTTCTGGGCCTCCCTGGTTCAGAAAGGCACCTTGCATACCCCACGCAGTTTTATCAACACCACCCCGCACATGAGCTTCGTCTGGGGCGACGACAACGTTAATTTCCTGCGCAAACGCTATGCGGCGCTGCAAAAAAGCACCCTGTTCCGCGGCATGGAATATTCAGAAGATCGCGCGCAGATTGCTAAATGGGCGCCGGCGATGATGCAGGGCCGCGATCCGCAGCAGAAGGTCGCCGCGACGCGCATTACTATCGGCACCGACGTCAATTTCGGCGAAATCACGCGCCAGCTGGTGACTTCACTGGCTAAAAACCCAAACTTTCGTCTGCGCACCCGCCATGAAGTGCGTGATATTCAGCGCAACGCCAACGGCAGCTGGAAAGTGACCATCGCCGACCTGGCGAACGGCGGCGCGTTAAGCGCGGTCAATGCCAACTATCTGTTTATCGGCGCGGGCGGCGCGGCGCTGCCGCTGCTGCAAAAGACCGGCATCCCTGAAGCGAAAGCGTATGCCGGTTTCCCGGTGGGCGGCTCCTTCCTCGTCAGCGAAAACCCGGAGGTGGTGAAACGCCATCTGGCGAAAGTGTACGGCAAAGCCTCGGTCGGCGCGCCGCCGATGTCAGTGCCGCACCTGGATACGCGCGTGCTGGACGGCAAGCAGGTGCTGCTGTTTGGCCCGTTCGCCACTTTCTCCACCAAATTCCTGAAGCATGGCTCGCTGCTGGATATGTTCGGCTCGATTACCGCCAGCAACCTGCTGCCGATGGTGCGCGTCGGCCTGGATAACTTCAACCTGGTGAAATACCTGGTGAGCCAGCTAATGCTGACCGACGACGACCGTCATGCGGCGTTGCAGGACTATTTCCCGGAAGCGAAGAAAGAGGACTGGCGTCTGGTGCAGGCGGGACAGCGCGTGCAGATCATCAAAAAGGATGCCGAAAAAGGCGGCGTGCTGCGCCTCGGCACCGAAGTCATCGCCTCGCAGGACGGCACCGTCTCCGCGCTGCTGGGCGCGTCGCCGGGCGCCTCCACCGCCGCGCCGATTATGCTGAACCTGCTGCAAAAGGTATTTAAAGATAAATTCGCCACGCCGGAATGGCAGACGAAGATAAAAGAGCTGGTGCCCTCTTACGGCCAGAAGCTCAACGGCAATATCAGCGCCACCGAGCATGAGCTGGCGGAAACCAGCCGCATTTTGCAGCTCGACTATACGCCGATGACGCCAGCGGCAGCCAACGACGAACCGACGCAGACTGCCGACGTCGTCGGCAAGTAAATCCGCATCGGACAGAAAACAGGCGGCGCTATGCCGCCTTTTTTACGTCTGGCGCAGCGGCGCTGTTGCCGCCCGTCGCGCCACCCGTTACAGATAACCCAGCAGACAAAACCAGCCGTAGTAGAGCGGAAACAGCAGCAGCAGGCTGATAAGCGCCACCGAGAGGCAGAGCCGCAGGCCGTCGCGCGCCGGCACGTTGCCGAGCGCCATCGCCAGCACCACCGGCGACGCCTGGTAAGGCAGCAGCGGCGTGGCGTAGGCCAATACCTGCAACATAATCACGCTAGCCAGCGGAAAGCCGGAGGCGTCGGCGAAGCTCTGCGCCATCGGCGTAAACATCGCCGGTACGCCGTTGGCGGTGACGACAAAATTCAGCAGCCCGGTAATGGCGCTGAGCGAGAGGAAGTTAGCAAAAGGCGTTGCGGGATCAAGCGGCGTCACGCGCAGTAAGCCGCGCGCGATCAGATCGCCGAGGCCGGAATCGACCACCACCGCCGTGACGCCGAGAATGGCGGCGACATAGAGGCAGGTGCGGAAATTCACGCCGCTGGCGAACGCCTCGCTGGAGACGAACCCCACGCGCGGCAGCAGGCAGAAGCAGGCGGCGCATAGCCCGACCCACGCGGGCGACACGCCGTGCAGGCTGTCGGTCATCCACAGCAGCAGCGTAACCAGCAGCAATGCCATCAGCCGCCGCTCCTCGCGGCTGATGGGCGTCGTGGCGTCAGCGCGGATGACCGCCGCAGGCCGCGCCGGAAACAGGCGGCAGATACAGAGCGTCAGCAGCGCCCCTTTCAGCAGTCCCACCACCGGCGCCTGTAAAAACAGCCACGGCAGATAGCCGGGATGCATGCCGTAAGCGGTCTCCGCCGCACCGGTCAGTACCAGGTTCGGCACATTGGCGGGCAGTATGCTGGCGGAGAGCTGAAAGGTGCCGAAGCCGACCGCCAGCGCCAGGCCAATCCAGCCCCGGCTCCCCTCTTTGATCCCCGCCCGTTTCGCCAGCGCGCCCACTACCGGCATCAGCAGCGCGATGCGCCCCATATTGGAAGGCATCACAAACGCCAGCATGTAGCTGATGACGATCACGCCGCCGACCATGCGCGGCCAGCTGCCGCTGAGATGCGGCGCCAGCCTGTACGCCAGCCGGTCGGCCAACCCGACTTTACGGATCGCGACGCCGAGAATAAAACCGCTCAGCACCAGCCAGAAGGCGGATGAGGCGAAACCGCCGAACACGCTGGCGGCAGGCGCGATATGCAGCAGCATCGCCGCAGCGAAAAACAGCAGCGCAGTAATGAATTCCGGCAGGCGCGCGCTGGCCCACAGCAGAATCGTCGCTGCGACGACCAGCGTCGTCAGCCAGAGATGGGGATCGGACGTGAACAACGGATAGCTCCTTGCCAGCGCAGCCGAAAAAAGCCTGATTTTTGGCTGATTAAGATTTCTTCTATTAGGGTTAAAGAGTATTGAATTTCATCACGGTCTGGTAAAGCGCTCCATGTCCGTATTTGTGATTGCAGTCACCGGAGGAAAAGCATGACCCATGCACAGCCGCAACCCGGCGCCGAAGAAGAACTGACATTGCTCGATCGCTACTGGCGCGCCGCCAACTATCTGTCGGTCGGCCAGATTTACTTAATGGATAATCCCCTGCTGCGCGAACCGTTACAACCCGAACATATTAAACCGCGCCTGCTGGGCCACTGGGGCACCACGCCCGGTCTGAACTTTATCTATGCTCACCTGAACCGCATTATCCGCCACCGCGACCTCAATATGATCTATATCTGCGGTCCGGGGCATGGCGGCCCCGGCATGGTGGCCAACACCTGGCTGGAGGGCAGCTACAGCGAGATCTACCCGGACATCAGCGAAGACGCCACCGGGATGCAGCGGCTGTTCAGGCAGTTCTCTTTCCCCGGCGGCATTCCCAGCCACGCCGCGCCGGAAACGCCCGGATCGATTAACGAAGGCGGCGAACTGGGCTACTCGCTTTCGCACGCGTTCGGCGCGGTGTTTGATTACCCCGATCTGATCGCCGCCTGCGTCATCGGCGACGGCGAGGCGGAAACCGGCCCGCTCTCTTCCAGCTGGCACGGCACCAAGTTCCTGAACGCCGCGCGCGACGGCGCGGTACTGCCGATCCTGCACCTCAACGGCTATAAAATCGCCAACCCGACGCTGCTGGGACGCAGCAGCGACGAGGATCTGCATCAGCTGTTCAGCGGCTACGGCTATGAGCCGCTGTTCGTTTGCGGCGACGAGCCGGAAAAAATGCACCGCCTGATGGCCGACACGCTGGACCGCGCCTTCGACAAGATCCGCGATTATCAACAGCGCGCCCGTCGCGGCGAGACGTCGGACGTCATCCCGCGCTGGCCGATGATTATTCTGCGCAGCCCGAAAGGCTGGACCGGTCCAAAAACCGTCGACGGCAAAAAAGTCGAGGATTTCTGGCGCGCGCATCAGGTGCCGGTCGCCTCCTGTCGCGAAGATGACGGCCACCGTCAGATTCTGGAACAGTGGATGCGCAGCTATCAACCGGAGACGTTGTTCGACGAGCAGGGCCGACTGCGACCGGAGCTGCGCGCGCTGGCGCCGCAGGGTGAGAAGCGGATGGGCGCTTCGCCCTATGCCAACGGCGGACGCCTGCGCCGCGAGCTGGATACGCCCGACATCCGCGAGTTCGCCGTGAATGTCACGACGCCCGGTGAAAAACAGGTGCAGTCCACCGAGGTGCTGGGCCAGTATCTGCGCGCCATCTTTGAACGCAATAAAGACAATTTCCGCCTGTTTGGGCCGGATGAAACGGCCTCCAACCGGCTCAGCAAAGTGTTCGACGTTACCAGCCGCACCTGGATGGAAGAGGTGCGCCCGTATGACGAACAGCTGGCCTCTGACGGACGGGTGATGGAGATTCTCAGCGAGCACCAGTGTCAGGGTTGGCTGGAAGGCTACCTGCTAACCGGTCGTCACGGCCTGTTTAACTGCTATGAAGCTTTTATTCATATCGTCGATTCGATGTTCAACCAGCACGCCAAATGGCTCAAGGTGACGCGCAAGCTGCCGTGGCGCAAGCCGGTCTCTTCGTTGAACTATCTGCTCTCCTCCCACGTCTGGCGCCAGGACCATAATGGCTACAGCCATCAGGACCCCGGCTTTATCGATCACGTCGCTAACAAAAAAGCGGATATCGTACGCATCTATCTGCCGCCTGACGCCAATACCCTGCTGTGGGTGGGCGATCACTGCCTGAAAACCTGGGATCGCATTAACGTGATTATCGCTGGCAAGCAGCCGGAGCCGCAGTGGTTGACGATGGATCAGGCGATTAAACACTGCGAGGCGGGCATGGGCGTCTGGCCGTGGGCGGGCACTGAAAAGCCGGGCGAGGAGCCGGATGTGGTGATGGTCTGTGCGGGCGACGTGCCGACGATGGAGACGCTGGCGGCGGTCGATCTGCTGCGCGAATACCTGCCGGAACTGCGCGTGCGCGTGGTCAACGTGGTGGATCTGATGGCGCTGCAAACCAAAGATCAGCATCCGCACGGCATGGAGGATGCGGCGTTCGATCAGCTGTTCACCGTCGACAAGCCGGTGGTGTTCGCTTTCCATGGTTATCCCAGCCTGATTCACCGTCTGACCTATCAGCGCAACAACCATCGCAACTTCCACGTACACGGTTTTATGGAAGAAGGCACGACTACTACACCGTTCGATATGACGGTGATGAACGAGCTGGATCGTTACCATCTGGCGCAGGATGCGATTCAGCGCGTGGCGTCGCTAACGGACAAAGCGGACGCGATTCTCGACGCGCTGGAGGAGAAAATCGCCGAGCATCATCGCTACGTGCGTGAATATGGCGAAGATGTGCCGGAAGTGCGCAACTGGAAATGGCCTTCGCAGCAGGGCAGCGGCGGTGCGCCGGAGTAACCTGGCGTCACCGTTATAAAAGGGTGACAGAAACCGATAAGCAAAGCGTCCCGCGCTATGGACGGCGCGGGCCGAGCCGGCAGGGATGCCGTTTTGCGTCCTGCCGAACAGGTTATGTCGCCCGACGCGCACCCTCACCTTCAGAAGGGCGACATGAACCGGCGAGCAAAGCGTCCCGCGCCATGGACGGCGCGGGCCGAGCCGGCAGGGATGCCGTTTTTGCGTCTTTGCGAACGGGTCATGTCGCCCGACGCGCACCCTCACCTTCAGAAGGGCGACATGAACCGGCGAGCAAAGCGTCCCGCGCTATGGACGGCGCGGGCCGAGCCGGCAGGGATGCCGTTTTTGCGTCTTTGCGAACGGGTCATGTCGCCCGACGCGCACCTTATCAACCTCCGCCCCATGCTTCATACAGCATCCAGAGTGCGGTCAGCGCCAGCGACGCCGCCATCACGCCGTTGAACAACCGCCGCTTCCAGTCGATATCAAGCAACAGGCGCATCCGCTCCCCCAGCATCGCCCAGAGCAAAATACAGGGCAAATTCAGCAGCGCGTACCCCGCCAGCACTGTCATTACGCCATTATCCGCAATATAGAGCAGCGCCACATTGCTGACCATCAGCCAGGCTTTGGGATTGACCGCCTGAAACAGCGCGCCGCCCAGCGTCGACATGGGCCGCTGACGCGCGGCGAGCGTCGGCGCCGATGCACGCCAGATTTTCCATGACAGCCAGAGCAGCCAGCCGCAGCCCAGCAGCGTCAGCGGCAGGCGCATCTGCGTCATCCAGCCCAGCAGCAGCTCAAGCGCCATCGCCATCAGCAGCAGCTGGATCAAACAGCCGAGCAGAATGCCGCCCACCATCGGCAGCGTACGGCGCAGGCCAAAATTGACGCCTGAGGTCGCCAGCAGCAGATTATTGGGCCCCGGCGTTATTGACATCACGGTGACATAGCTGAAAAAAGAAGGATCAATCATGGCAAGCTCCGGCCTGAAAACAGAAGCTTTATGTTATGCAGCGGTCAGTAATGGTAACAGAGACAACAAAACAGTATTGTCAGGGGTACAGATTTCCAATTTATCAATTGTAACCATCAGCCCGGAGAGCAACTGTGTCTGTGACCTCGCCTGAAATCACGCGCTACCAACAGCTGGCGGACGACTTCGCCCGCGCCATTCAGGACGGCACCTGGCCGCCCGGCAGTCGTCTGCCCGCTATTCGACGCGTCGCCGCCGCGCAGCAGCTCAGCATCAACACCGTACTCAGCGCCTGGCGCGTGCTGGAGGATCGCGGGCTGATTGAGTCGCGCCCGCAGTCGGGCTATTACGTGCGCAGCGTGCTGCCCGCGCCGGAAAAAGTTCCTGGCTATCGCGCCACCGTGGCGGCGCCGGGACAGGCGCAGCTGGATTTGATCGATACGGTGTTCGCGGCGCAAAACCATCCCGACTACACCAATATTTCGCTCGCCTGCCCGCGCGACGGCGATTTCTATCCGGCGGCGAAGCTGGCGCGCATCACCGCCTCGCTGCTGCGACGCAATCCGCAGATGATTGGCCGCTATGCGCTGCCGCCAGGCAGTAAACGGCTGCGTGAGGAGATCGCGCGGCGCGCCAGCTATATGGGCATGAAGCTGACGCCGGACGGCGTCACGCTGACCCATGGCTGCATGGAGGCGTTGCAGCTGGCGTTGCGCGCCACAACCCGTCCGGGCGACTGCGTGGGCCTGGAAACGCCCACCTACTTCTTTCTCTTTCCCCTGCTCGCCAGCCTCGGTCTGACCGCGCTGGAAATCCCGACCGATCCGCAGCACGGTCTGTCGCTGGACGCGCTGGAAATGGTGCTGAGCGAGCGGCGCATTCAGGCGCTGATCGCCATGCCCGGCATGCAGAACCCGCTGGGATGCAGCATGCCGCTGGAGAATAAAAAACGGCTGGCGGCGCTGATGAACCATTGGCAGGTGCCGTTGATTGAGGATGGATTGTATGACGAACTTCAGGACCGCACGCCGCCGCTGCCGACCACCAAAGCGTTCGATCGTGACGGCTGGGTTATCTACTGCACCAGCTTTACCAAAACGGTGGCGCCCGATTTCCGCATCGGCTGGATGGCGGCCGGTCGCTTTTCGCAGGCGGTGGCGCGACTGAAGGCATTCTCCTCGATGGCGGAACCCACGCTGCTGTGCGAAACCCTCGCTCAGTTCCTGGCGACCGGCGGCTATGAGCACCATTTGCGCACGCTGCGCCGCCGCTACGCGGCCAATCTCGACGAGGCGCGCGGCCTGATCGCCCAGCACTTTCCGGTCGGCACCCGCGCCACGCGTCCGCAGGGCGGCTTTGTGTTCTGGGTGACGCTGCCGGAACAGATCGACGCCGTGGCGCTGTTTCACCGTCTGTTGCAGGAGAAGATCTGCCTGACGCCCGGCGCGCTCTATACGCTGAGCGACCGCGCCGATCACGCGCTGCGTCTCTCCTGCTGCTACCCGTTCGACGAACGTTACCGCTACGCCATCAGCCGCGCGGGCGCGCTGGCCTGCGAGATGAGCGATCTGCCGGCGGGCGCGGAGTGATCTTTTCAGAGCGGAGCCGGGCGAAAGCGTGCCCGCTCGCCGATCGTGCGCGCCAGTACTGCGCTACGGCGTGCCGTTGCGTCCCCATTTGACATAGCCGTCGCGTCCCGTCAGCCGCTCATAGTAGGCGCGCACGGCGGGGTAGTTGGCATGTTCCAGCGGCGTCTCGTACCAGCGGTTCACCGACAGGCCGATGGGAATATCCGCCAGGGTGAAGCGGTCGCCAGCGATATAGCGACCCGTCTTTTGCAGCTGCTGGTTCAGAATGCCCATGGTCCAGGTCCAGCCTTTGCAGGCGGCAGCCAGCAGCTGCGCGTTCTGATGGGCAGGCGACTGGCGCACCAGCGACATAAAGGCGTAGCGCCAGGCGGTATTCAGCTCGGTGGCCTGCCAGTCGATCCACTGATCGACGCGCGCCCGTTCGCGCGGCGGCGTCGGATAGAGCCATTCGCCGCTGTAGCGGTTCGCCAGATAGCGGATGATAGTGTTCGACTCCCAGAGAATAAAATCGTCATCCTGAATCACCGGTATCATCGCGTTCGGGTTCAGCGCCAGAAAACGCGCATCGTGCGTCGATTTAAATCCCTCTCCCCACTCTTCCCGCTGATACGTCAGCCCCAGCTCGTCGCACAGCCATAATACCTTGCGGACATTGATCGAAGAGGCGCGCCCCAGAATTTTCAGCATCGTTTCAGCCATGAAAAGTAAATGTCGGTATCGTTATTCATAGTTGCCCTGATTGACGTTAGCAACAGAAACGCGTTAGTAATCAGGTTTCTGTTTCACAACGGTGGGAAAATAATGGCAACTCCGCTTCCTTTTAAGCAGGTCGATGTTTTCAGCAGCGCGCCTTTCAGCGGCAATCCGCTGGCGGTGATCCTTGACGCCAGCGCGCTGAGCGATGCGCAAATGCAGAGCATCGCCCGCTGGACGAATCTTTCCGAAACCACTTTCGTGCTGCCGCCGACGCATCCTGACGCCGACTATCGGGTGCGCATCTTTACCATCGAAGGCGAACTGCCTTTTGCCGGACATCCCACGCTGGGCACCGCCCACGCGCTGCTGGAGGCGGGACATCAGCCGAAAACGCCGGGCCGCATGGTACAGGAGTGCGGCGTCGGTCTGGTGCAGATCGCTATCGGCAGAGGCGGTGAACTGGCGTTTGCCGCACCGGAAGCGACGCTGTCGGCATGGCAGCATCCCGGCATCGCTGCGGCGCTGAACAGCGAGGCTTTTGATATGCAACACACCGTGACCATCGTCGATATGGGGATTCGCTGGCTGCTGGTGCCGATGACGTCGGCGCAGGCGGTGCTGGATATCAACCCCGACGTGCCGTGCCTGGCGCAGCTGCTGGCGGACGCCGGGGTAACCGGCCTGATGCCGTTCGGCCCGTCTGACGACGGCGAGGTGGCGTATGAGGTGCGCGGCCTGCTGGTGGAACAGGGCGCGCTGACGGAAGATCCGGTTACCGGCAGCGCCAACGCCTGCCTGGCGCGCTATCTGGCGGCGCAGGGGATGCCGCAGGACTACCTGGCGCGCCAGGGCACCGCCATTCAGCGCGACGGCCGTATCAGCGTGCGCTTCCGCGACGACGGCATCTGGATTGGCGGCGAGACGCTGACGGCGATCGACGGCGTCCTGACGGTCTGATTTACAGGAACATGCCGCCGGAGGCCTCTATGCGCTGGGCGGTGATCCAGCGCGTTTCATCGCTGAACAGCGCCGCCACCGCATAGCCGATATCGTCCGGCAGTCCGGCGCGGCCCATCGCGGTTTGCGAGGCGATCCAGGCGTTGACCTCAGGATTGTCGCGCACCGAACCGCCGCCAAAATCGGTCTCGATCGCCCCCGGCGCCAGGATATTCACGGCGATGCCGCGCGCGCCCAACTCGCGCGCCTGATAGCGCGTCAGCACTTCCATCGCGCCCTTCATCGAGGCGTAGGCGGCATAACCCGGCAGGCTGAAACGCGCCAGGCCGGTGGAGACGTTAAGTATGCGTCCGCCATCGTTAATCAGCGGCAGCAGCCGCTGGGTGAGGAAAAACGGGCCTTTAAAATGGGTAAGCATCAGGGTATCGAACTGCGCTTCGGTGGTATCGGCGAACGCGCCGTAAAGCCCGACGCCGGCATTGTTCAACAGATAATCAAAGCGCTGCCGCTGCCAGCGGCTTTGCAGCGTCTCTTCCAGCCGCGCGACAAAATCGCCGAAACTTTGCACGTCCGCCACGTCCAGTTGCAGCGCGGCGGCCTGTCGCCCCAGCGCCTGCATTTCCGCTACGACCGCTTCCGCCTCCTGCTCGCCCTGGCGCCACGTAATAATGACGTCAACGCCCTTTTCCGCCAGCTTCAGCGCCGCATTACGCCCTAAACCCCGGCTGCCGCCGGTAATTAACGCAATTTTATCGACCATTTGATTAACTCCGCTTTATCAGTGAGTGAAAAAACAGCATATTGAAATCAGTGGCGGGGATAAACTATGCTCAATGCGCTTCATTGTTTCATTTTTGACAACAAATGGTGCATAAATGGATAAAATTCACGCAATGAAGGTGTTTGTTACCGTCGCTGAAATGGAAAGTTTCACGCGCGCGGCGGAGAGTCTCGGCCAGCCGAAGGGCAGCCTCTCCCGGCAGATTCAGGCGCTGGAGGATCGCATGGGCGCGCGGCTACTGCACCGCACCACGCGCCGCGTCCAGCTGACCCAGGACGGGTTGGTCTATTACGAGCGCTGCCGCGATGTGCTGGCGACGCTGGAAGAGATGGATACCCTGTTCCAGAAAGAACCGGCGACGCTTAGCGGCCGCCTGCGCGTCGATATGCCGGTCGCGCTGGCGACCGATATCATCATCCCCCAACTGCCGCAGTTTTTGCAGCACTATCCCGGCCTTGAGCTGGAGCTGAGCAGCAGCGACCGTCAGGTAGACGTGATCCGCGAAGGGTTCGATTGCGTAGTGCGCATCGGCCAGCTACAGGATTCCGGGCTGATGAGCCGCACGCTGGGACATCTGCCGATGATCAACTGCGCCAGTCCCGATTACCTGATGCGTTTCGGCATGCCGCTCCGGCTGGAAGATCTCTCGCAGCACGCGATGGTGCACTACAGCCAGCAGCTGGGCAGCGCGCATAGCGGCTTTGAATTTTTCGACGGTCAGCGCAGTCACTTTATCCAGACCGGCGGCGCCCTGACGGTGAATTCGACGCCCGCCTATCGTCACGCCTGCCTGGCCGGGCTGGGGATTATTCAGGTGCCGCGCCATGGCGTGCAGGCGCTGCTGGAGAATCAGCGGCTGGTAGAGGTGCTTCCCCATTTTTGCGCCCGCCCGATGCCGCTGTCGCTGCTCTGGCCGCATCGCCGCAACCTGGCGCAGCGGGTCAGGGTATTTATGGAGTGGCTGACGCAGGCGATGAAAGGCACCATCACGTAACAGCGCAGCTATAATGACATTTTGACGCCTAAACAGAAGGATGACTCCGGTTCATGACGGACAAATATTCGCAGCCTCCCGAACAGCGGCAGGAAAAGAAGCCGCTCATTAATATTAAAACCGGCAATCACACCGTGGATCGCTCCATTACTCGCGTCTCGCGCTTTGTCAGCTGGTTTCAGTCGATTCCGGCGGTGGCGCACTTTATTCGCGCCGGAGAGCGCTTTACCGACCGTCTCGGCAGTCAGTTCGGCGCCGCCATTACCTATTTTTCCTTTTTATCGCTGATCCCGATTTTGATGGTCTCGTTCGCCGCCGTCGGCTTCGTGCTGGCGTCGCATCCGACGCTGCTGAACGAGCTGATCGATCGCATCGTCAGCAGCATCAGCGATCCGACCTTAGCCAATACGCTGAAAAACACCGTGCATACCGCCGTGCAGCAGCGCACCACGGTGGGCATTACCGGCCTGCTGGTGGCGCTCTATTCCGGCATCAGCTGGATGGGCAACCTGCGCGAGGCGATCCGCGCGCAGTCGCGCGACGTCTGGGAACGCGGCGCGCAGGATAAAGAGAAAATCTATTTCAAATATACCCGCGACTTTATCTCGCTGATGGGACTGGTGTTTGCGCTGGTGATCACCCTGTCGCTCACCTCTATCGCAGGCGCTGCGCAAGATGCGATCGTGCGCGCGCTGGGGCTGGAAGGCATTGAGTGGCTGCGCCCGGCGATGACGCTGATCGCGCTGTCGATCTCTATCTTCGCCAACTATCTGCTGTTCCTGTGGATTTTCTGGATTTTGCCGCGCCACCGCCCGCATAAGAAAGCGTTGCTGCGCGGCACGCTGCTGGCGGCCATCGGCTTCGAGGTGATCAAATTCATCATGACGCTGACGCTGCCGAAGCTGGCCACATCGCCTTCTGGCGCCGCTTTCGGCTCCGTGCTGGGGCTGATGGCGTTCTTCTACTTCTTTGCGCGCCTGACGCTGTTCTGCGCCGCCTGGATCGCCACCGCCGAGTATAAGGACGATCCGCAGCTCACTCTGCGCCGGAAAAAATAACGCAGCGGGCAACGACGCGGCAGAGCAGAGGAAAATGCCGCGCTTGCGCAAAAATTCGCCATAAGCCAGCATGAATAACTGACGCCTCACTTTTATTTCCCCGTTTTGCAGTGATTCACGCCAGAAAACGCGCCGTTCGCCCTGCCATCCGCCGGTAAAGCTTTCATGCTAAAAATTATCCACTTTTTGTCCTGCAAGGCAGGCGCGGCGCGGCTTTTCGCCATTGAACCCGTTTCAGCCAGTGCGTAAGATTCTTTGTCCGGGTTTACAAATAAGAAACAATTATGCAAGCATCCATCGCACCAACTCTCGACACCGAAAACGGCGACACGCCGGTTAATTCGCGCGGAAAAGTGGTCATCGCCTCGCTGGTCGGCACCGCCATCGAATTCTTCGATTTCTATATCTACGCCACCGCCGCCGTGATCGTTTTTCCGCATATCTTCTTTCCGCAGGGCGACGCCACCGTTGCGACGCTACAGTCGCTGGCCACCTTCGCCATCGCTTTTATTGCGCGTCCTATCGGCTCGGCGCTGTTCGGCCACTTCGGCGATCGCGTCGGACGTAAGACGACGCTGGTCGCTTCGCTGCTGACCATGGGCATTTCGACGGTGGTAATCGGCCTGCTGCCAGGCTATGACACCATCGGCGTATTCGCGCCGCTGCTGCTGGCGCTGGCGCGTTTCGGCCAGGGGCTGGGACTCGGCGGCGAATGGGGCGGGGCGGCGCTGCTGGCGACGGAAAACGCGCCGGCGAAAAAGCGCGCGCTCTACGGTTCGTTCCCGCAGCTCGGCGCGCCAATCGGCTTTTTCTTCGCTAACGGCACTTTCCTGCTGCTCTCCTGGCTGCTGACCGACCAGCAGTTTATGAGCTGGGGCTGGCGCGTGCCGTTCGTGCTCTCCGCGGTGCTGGTGATTATCGGCCTTTACGTGCGCATATCGCTGCATGAAAGCCCGGTGTTCGCTAAGGTGCAGAAAGAGAAAAAACAGGTGCGCGTGCCGATCGGCACCCTGCTCAGCAAGCATCTGGGCGCGACCATTCTCGGCACCTTTATTATGCTGGCGACCTACACGCTGTTTTACATTATGACCGTCTACTCGATGAGCTACGGCACCGCGCCGGTTCCCGCCGGACTTGGTTTCTCACGCAACAGCCTGCTGTGGATGCTGATGGTGGCAGTGATCGGCTTCGGCGTGATGGTGCCGATCGCCGGTCTGCTGGCGGATCGCTTTGGCCGCCGCAAGACCATGATTGTGATTACGCTCGGCATTCTGCTGTTCGCCCTGCTGTTCCCGACGCTGATGGCCTCCGGCAGCCAGGCGATGATGATGCTGTTCCTGCTGATCGGCCTGAGCATTATGGGGCTGACCTTTGGCCCGATGGGCGCGCTGCTGCCGGAGCTGTTCCCGACGGAAGTGCGCTATACCGGCGCGTCGTTCTCCTACAACCTGTCGTCGATCCTCGGCGCCTCGGTCGCGCCCTATATCGCCGCCTGGCTGAACGCCAACTACGGGCTGTTCGCCGTCGGCCTCTACCTGGCGGCGATGGCGTTGCTGACGTTGATTGCGCTGATCGCCTGTAAAGAGACGCGCCATCAAACGCTGTATGAGGCCTGACGGCGCAGGACTTACCCTGCAATGAAAAAGAACAAGGCCGCCTTCGGGTGAATGCTGGTCAGTTAAAGCGTTGAGGCCCGAAAATTCGGGCCTCTGACGGCGTGAAACCGGGCTGAAAACCTGTTTCCGCTATTTTCCCGATAAGCAATATAATGAATTTATATTCATTAAAATGCTTAACTGGCCAGCATTAGCCTCAGAGCGGCCTTTTTCGCCCGTCGTCGCCTGTTATTGTTTCCGGGCAGTGACAGAGGAGAAATGACACTTTATCTGTTTCGCTTGTTTAGCGTCGGCGCGCTGGTCGCTCCCGCACTGGCTAAAAGCAGGAAGTGGAATTTTTGATATCCCAGCCCATACGGCTTTCCGCGCCTTTAATCCCGGACGCGGCCTGTTCCCAGTATTGAAATTTCACCTTATCCGCCTGAAACGCACAGGCGACCTCGGTGGCATGATCCAGATTCACATCAATGACAGTGACGTTTTCCAGCGTGATCCGGCAGGATTCAATCATGCCGTTGCCTGCTTTACACAACGAAAGCTGAACCGCTTTTATCCGGTTGCCGTTGGAGGCGAACAGCAGTATCGCCGCGGTAGCCTTGTCGATAGCACAGCGAACCAGCAGATTTTTATAACGGGACGCGCCGGGCCCGGCAGCATCACCGTTTCTCCAGACGCCCCATGAATAGCTTTTCACATCGATCCACCCCTGATGAGCTGCGTCCTGCGACTCGCCGGTTATTCCTGCTATTTTAAGAAACAGACTTTCCATAAATTCCTTTTCATCTTGTGAGTGAAATATCTATCCTGGTTCTGTAGGATTTTTATAAATAAAATTTTGTGTTTTAGTAATACTTTTCTGAATTTAATTAAAACGATCTTTTTGCAATTTCACCATTGTCTTTTATGTAGAAATACCCCGCATAGGTTGTAAAGAAAAGACCGGTGTTTTTACTGTAATCCACGGTGAATGTTTTATTTTTTTCTATGCAATTCTTTTGGGTTTTCATATCTATAAAACATAGCCTGTCATCGTATCTTTCCCTTTCCATATAGCCGTCGCCAAACAGCCAGAAGGTGATGTTATAACCACCATCGGGAATAGTATGTGGTATGCCGTAGCGGCGCTTAAGCATATCTTTATTTTCCTGCCACCAGACTATTTTTCCTTTGGTGGTAAGAGGAAAGTGGTCTACCAGGACATCGCTATAATTGCCATCATGATGTACCGCCACGATCTTTACCGGACGCAGGGACAACCAAAGAAACCAGGCTATTATTGTCACGACGATAATGAATATTGCCCCAATCAGTTTCTTATTTTTTCGCGTCATTTCGCTTCTCCGCTGATGTCTGCCGTGGCTTCCATATGGGTAATAAAAGGTTTAAAGCCAAAGCAATGATTGAACTGGTATATCATTAGTCGGACAATCTCTTTGCTATTTCACCGTTCTCTTTCAGATAGTAATAACCATCGCTGGTGGTAAAATAGAGACCGCTGTTTTTACTGTAACCGACCGTAAAGGCTTTATCTTTTTCTATACAGTTTTTTTGCGTTTTCATATCCATATAGCACAGTCTGTCATTGTATCTTCCTCTTTCCTTATAGCCGTCACCGAAGTACCAAAAGGTAATGGTAAAATCCTGTGCAAATGCCGGTTGAGGAACGCCGTAGCGTTTTTTCAGCGTGTCACGGTTTTTCTGCCACCAGGCTATTTTTCCTTTGGTGGTAAAAGGAAAGCGGTCTACCAGCACATCGCTAAAGCCGCTGCTTCTGTGATGAACAGCTACGATAGTGACCGGACGCAGAGATAACCAAAGGAAACCGGCTACCAGTGTAATGGCGATAATGAATATTGCCCCAATCAG
This sequence comes from Mixta calida, assembly GCF_002953215.1. Classification (NCBI taxonomy): domain Bacteria; kingdom Pseudomonadati; phylum Pseudomonadota; class Gammaproteobacteria; order Enterobacterales; family Erwiniaceae; genus Mixta; species Mixta calida. The sequence goes on along the minus strand of NZ_CP026378.1, from coordinate 242,901 downwards.
TTTCTTATTTTTTCCCGTCATTTCGCTTCTCCGCTGATGTCTACCGTGGCTTCCATATGGGTAATAAAAGGTTTAAAGCCAAAGCGATGATATCGCTGGAGTACAAACCAGATGCGAAAGAAACGGAAAAGATTAAATTTCCCCTTGAAAATGTCGTGTGCGTCCAGGCCAAAATGATCCTGAACTTTATAGTGTATTTTTGCACGGTAGCGATTATTTTCGATATGGAGGGACTGGATAGTGATATGCGTCGCCCAGGTGTCGTGTACGGTGATTCCCATGCCGTTGATATTATCCTGAAAACGATCGAATTTAGGGAGTTTTCCTTTTAAAACGGCTTTTCTTAATTCTTCTTTCAACTTTGTCGGGTAAATTCTGTTTTTCCAGTCAATGTTCCTGCCAAGCGCTGTTCGTAACAGCATCCGGGTACTGTTTTCTTCAAAGTGGTCGTCAATAATCTGCATTCTCAACGCGTTATCCAGCGATAAACGCCTGAACGGTTCACCTTCACCGCGCTGCATATGGGTAATCATCTCTTCGATAAGGTGCTTATAAGGGCCATATATCGCAAAGCTTTGCGACAGGTGGCGCATCTCGTCAAACAGGATGCTGGCGCATTCCTGCTGCATGATTTTCCGGCCTTCGCCGCGCGCACCGTAAAACATCGAATGCGGCTGTCTGAAAGGGGTAATTTCCGTCAGCGTGTAAGGATCAACCCGGGTGGAGACATCAAGCAGATGATAATCGTTTTTTAGCTGTGATTCGGTCAGATCGCCGTAGCGCATATCCTCCGCGCTGTAATCATCCATCCTGTCCTGCGTTTTAAAAATGGTACAGGGAAAGCGTAATGCGGTCATTGAGCACTCCTTGTGCTGCCTGTTTTATATCCGTCTGGTGATAATAAGCTGCGGCGAAAAAGGCGTAAATATCGAACGCCGTTACGGGAAAAGGTAATCGCTGGGCGTTGCTGACATATCTGAAGTCGATCAGGCTGACCTGAACAAACTGGGCGCTGACGGTGTGGTAGTGGCAGGTCCGGCGTACAGGCTATCTTCGGCGCCATTTTGGTTAACCTGAAAACGGAAATGGATGGCGACGTTTGTAACGGTTAATCTGTCGTGAGTGAAAAAGGCCGTGTTCGGGTGAAAGCTGGTCAGTCAAAGCGTTGAGGCCCGAAAATTCGGGCCTCTGACGACGTGCAACCGGGCTGAAAGCCTGATTCCGTCGTTTTCCTTGCCAGCATCATGATGAATTCATATTCATTAAAATGCTTAGCTGGCTGGCATCATTTGTAAAGACGCCTTTTTTATCGCCGCCTGCTGCCGACAGCGGCTTATTTTTTCATCTGCTGCAGAATATTAACGCACTGGTTCTCTTCGTTATCGCTGGGGGAGATCAGCGCCAACAGCGCCGCCGCTGGCGTCAACACCGTGCCCAGCGCCACCGCCGCCGCGCCGCGCGCCAGCAGCGGCCCGGTTTTTACGCCCGCGTCCGGGTTTTTAAAGGTGCCGCGCACGTAGAGCGGCGAACGCAGGGTAACGATGCGTACCCCTTTGCTTTCCGGGTTGATCGAGAGATCCATTCGTTCGTTGGCGAAGTTAACGTTGCCGGAGAGGTTGACCACGGCGTTAGTGGTATCGAAAACAAACAGCCGCGAAGTCGCCAGCCCGTTGCGCACGTCCAGATTGGCGGCCGCGCAGTTGATGCGCACCTCATCGTCGCCGAACAGTTTGCCGACCACATAGTTGCCGACGTTCAGCCCGATAATCTCCATCAGGCTACGGCTGATTACGCCGTCGTTCATCAGCAGCTTCACATCGCCGTTGCTGGTCGCCAGCAGATCCGCCACCGAATTGCCGGTGCCGCTCAGCGTCGCGTCGCCGTTCAGCTGGCCGAGGCTGTTCTGCATCGCCTCCACACCGGGGAAAAGCTGGCGCAGGTGCAGCTTACGGGCGTGAAGGTCGGCGCGGCCGCGCATCGGCGTCCGACTGCCCTCAAGGCGCACAGTGGAGTTCAGCGTGCCGCCCGCCACGCCGAAACGCAGCGGGTCCAGCAGCAGGTCGCCGTTTTTTAGCTCCAGATGGGTATAGAGATCGCTGAGCGGCAGCGAGTCGCTGTGTTCGATGCGCTTGCCGCTGAATTTCACGTCGGCGTCCATCACATCCCAGTTTTTGGTATCGAAGCGGTCATGCGGCAGTACGCGGTCAGCGGGCTGGCCGCTTTTCTCGCCGCGCTGCGCTTCCGCCTTCGCCTTCGCGGTTTTTTCGTGGCCGCTGCCGCTGTCGACGCCAATCAGCGGGCCGAGATCCGCCATGCGCAGCTGGCGCGACACCACTTCGCCGCTCAGCTTCGGACGCGGTTTACCCTGGGTGTAGGTGAGCGTGCCGTGAATATCACTGTCGCCGATATGGCCGTTGAAGTTTTCATAGTGATAAACGGCGCCGCCCTTCTCACGGAATTTCACTTTCAGATGGCCGTCGGTTTCATACGGCGGCGTATCCGGCAGCAGCACGCCGGTGAGATCGTAGAGGTTCGCCAGCGTATCGCCGGAGAAGCGCACGCGCAGATCGAGCCCGCCCAGATTCATCGGGTCTTGCAGGCTGCCGGTAATATTGACGCGCGTGGTGCCGTTGCGCACTTCGGCCTGCACCGGGAACGGCGTGGTTTTGCTGCGCAGCGAGAGCATGCCGCCGAGCTTACCGCTGCCGTCCAGACGCTGATCGTTATAAGTGCCGCTGGCGCGCCAGCCGAAAACGAAATCGGCCGCGCCCTTCTGCTTATCGTCGCCGCCCGCCACCTGGCCGTAAGGCACCGGTTTGCCCAGCGGATCGATTTCCATTTTCACATTGGCTTTATTCACTGCGTCGCGGTAAGCGAGATGCACACGGTCAAACAGAATGTTATCAAGACGGAATGACCAGGCGGAGGGCTGCTGCTGATTCTCCGGCTGGTCGCTGTTAGCGAGGTTAAACGTCCAGTTGTTCTTCTTATCCGCCGTCTGGATCAGACGAGCGTCAGGCTGTTGCAGTTTGATCGAGGGAATAAAAATCTCTTTATGCAGCAGCGCCAGCGGGGAAAGGGTGGCATCGGCGCGTTGCAGCTGCACCATCGTTACTTCAGGAATATCGGGCGGGTTGCCCAGTACAATATCCTCAGCGTGGATCTGCGGCCAGGGCACCCAGCGGCGCCAGCCCGGCTCCTCCCGATTGCGCACCCAGTTCACGCCGAGATCGCCGCGAATGGCGAACGGACGGTTCAGCTCCGTCGAGACTTTCTGGTTGATGGTTGGCTTCAGACGATTCCAGTCGAAGGTTGCGATTACGACGACAATTACCACAACCAGCAAACAAAAAATCCCGATAACCCAGCTGGTGATCTTTCCTGCGCGTGACATCTTCGTCTCCTTACCTGTTATCTATTTGGTAAAGATAGTAGAGCGCGACGAAAACGGCATCAGGGAAGCTGGAGAGGCAATTCCGGCAGCTGGCTGAAAGGTACGGGCCGCGAAAAAAAGTAGCCCTGCGCGGCAAAAGCGGGCGACTGACGCACCTGCTCCCACTCTTCGGCGGTTTCCACGCCTTCGACAATCACCCCTTTGCAGTAGCGACCAATCAGTGCCAGCAGCATGGCGAACATATTACGTCCTTCATCGCTGTTGCGCAGCAGGACAAACAGTTCGCGCGCCAGCTTAATGTAGTCGTAGCTCAGCTCGGTCAGCGCGGAGAAATTCGCCATGCCTGAGCCGAAATCATCCAGCCAGAGCGCGCCCAGCTCTGGTATCCGCGCCACAATTTCTTCCTGCGGCAGCACATGATGCTCGACCAGTTCGAAGCGCACCCAGGGCAGGCGGCCAATCAGCGCGCGCAGCGGCCCATGATGCTGGATAGCCAGCAGGGTCGGCCCGTCGATATTGACGGAGGCGACGCGATCCGAGCCGACAAAAAAGCGTTCCCAGCCGCGCAGCATCTCCAGCTGTTCCTGAATAATATGCAAACGCTGATTAACGCTCAGCGCGGCGAAATAGCGTTCCGGCGAAATCCTCTGCTGCGGCGCGGAAGGATGCGACACGGCGGTCAGCAGCTCAATTGCCATCAGGCGACCCGTAACCTGATAAATCGGTTGAAAGGTATAAGAACGCTGGCATGACAGCCAGTACTGCTGCTGTTCCTGATGCTGTTGCGCGACAATTGAGGAAGGAAGCTGGTAACTGATTTTCTTCATCCTCATGGTTTTTATCCTGAATGGCGGGCCGTGATCTTCAGCCAGACGCAGCGTGATGGAGAACGCATTTTTACAGGTTACGCCACGTCGAGGCGATCCACTTTATCAGCCAATAATACTTTCAATCGTAACAATAACGCGGTGATTTACGGTTTTATCGCCGCTTATATCAGCAGTTTAGTGACTTAAGTTAAATTAAAACGGCGTTTTAAAATATTGACTCGGCGACGCGCCGGATGGAGACTAGGACAGATTTTCATTAGGGGGTGACCATGATGACAGGGAAAAAAATAGCGGTAATCGGCGAATGCATGATTGAGCTTTCGCAACAGGGCGACGCGCTGAAACGGGGCTTCGGCGGCGATACCTTAAACACGGCGGTTTATATCGCGCGGCAGGCGTCGTCAGAGCAGCTGACGGTGGAATATGTCACCGCGCTCGGTACCGATAGCTTCAGCAACGAAATGCTGGCCGCGTGGCAGCAGGAAGGGGTGCAAACCCGCCTGGTGCAACGTCTGGAGAATCGGCTGCCCGGCCTGTATGTCATCGAGACCGACGCGCACGGCGAGCGCACCTTCAGCTACTGGCGCAACGAAGCCGCCGCCCGTTTCTGGCTGCAAAGCCCGCAGGCGGAAGCGATTTGCCAGCAGCTGATGCAGTTTGACTACCTCTATCTCAGCGGCATCAGCCTGGCGATCCTCTCGCCGGAAGATCGTCATCAGCTGATGGCGCTGCTGGCCGCCTGCCGACGCAACGGCGGCAAGGTGATTTTCGACAATAACTACCGTCCGCGCCTCTGGCCGAGCCGCGAAGCGGCGCAGCAGGCTTATCAGGCAATGCTCGACTGCACCGATATCGCCTTTTTAACGCTGGACGATGAAACCTTACTCTGGGGCGAAGCGCCGACTGAACTGGTGATTGCGCGCACCCGCGCCGCCGGCGTCAGCGAAATCGTCATCAAACGCGGCGCGGACGCCTGTCTGGTGGCGCTGAATGACGAGCCGCTGCTGGAAGTGCCCGCAGTGCGGCTCGAAAAAGAGAAGATTATCGACACTACCGCCGCAGGCGACTCCTTCAGCGCCGGTTATCTGGCGGTGCGTCTGTGCGGCGGCAGCGCGCAGGATGCGGCGCAGCGCGGCCACCTGACCGCCAGCACGGTGATACAGCATCGCGGCGCAATTATTCCGCTTAGCGCTATGCCGCAGCGCTAGCGAGGACTATGCTGTTGCTTTCCGCCACCGCTCAGGAGAGTAACGCGATGCTTAAGGTTTGGGGACGTAAAACTTCATCAAATGTACAGGCTGTGATGTGGTGTATCGGCGAGCTGGGGCTGCCTTATCAGCGCGTCGATATCGGGCACAAATATGGCGGCAACCAGTCGCCAGAGTTTCTGGCAATGAATCCCAACGGCCTGGTGCCGGTGCTGCGCGACGGCGACGGCCCGCCGCTGTTCGAGTCCGCCGCCATCGTGCGCTATCTGGCGAGCCGTTACGGCAATGACACCTTCTGGCCGCACGATCCACTGGCGCGCGCCACGGTGGATGTCTGGGCGGAATGGGCCAAATCGAGCGTCTACGTCGGCTTTGCGCGTCCTGTTTTCTGGCCGATGATCCGAGTCGCGCCGGAGAAACGGGATACCCAGGCGCTGGCCGAAGCGATGGACAGCCTGACGAAACTGCTGAAAATCGCTGACGATCGGCTGGCGCAGCATGACTATCTGGCGGGCGATCGGCTGACGGTAGCGGATATTCTGTTTGGCATGCTGCTCTACCGTTACTACACGCTGGATATGGCTCGTCCGACGCTGCCGGCGCTGGAAAACTATTACCAGCGCTTAACACAGCGCCCGGCTTATCAGGAGCATGTTATAGTGCCCTACGATGAGCTGCGCGAACCCGCATAATGTAAGTAAGCACTCACATTAATTGGCTGGCGCTGATTTCCTTTGGATATCGGCGCCCACTGCGTCACAGCCCTGTATTCATCCGCTTTTTTCTTGCTCACGCTATAGCCTGTTCCTTTCGCCCCGCGCGCCAAAACCATTAATAAAAGGCACTATTTTTCCTTAATGCAAATCGCCTTTTTTGCCGCCAGGCTAAATCTGAATTGCCTTTTTACCGCCAGTAATGACTGGACGCGCACCGCTTTCACCGCCAATGATTAATAAGCCCCGCCTGGCTTTTTTGCGCTGCGCTGCGGCTCTTTCACTCCACCATCACGTTCATCAGGACAGGCTATGAAAGCAGATATTTTCAATCTCTGGCCACACGGCGATGCCCCTGGCGCCAGTCAGTCAACCGCTAAGCCGCAGATTATCGATTTAGCGAAAGAGTTTGAGCCCTACAACCGCGCGGCGTCAGGCGTTCGCTGTCCTGAACTGGCCGTCTGGTATCCCGAAGAGTCAAACGGCGTCACGCTGCTGGTCGCGCCCGGCGGAAGCTTCGCCCGCATTATGATCGACAGCGAAGGCAGCGCGCTGGCGACCTTCTTCACCGCCATGGGCTATACGCTGGCGGTGATGACCTACCGACTGCCCGCTGACGGCCATCATGAAGGCGCCGATGCGCCGCTGGCCGATGCGCAGCGGGCGGTACGCGTTCTGCGCGATCGCGCCACGCGCGGTCTCAACGGCAAACGCATCGTGATGATGGGCTTTTCCGCCGGCGGCTACGTGGCGGCCAGCCTCGGCACGCGCTTCAGCGAAAAGCTCTATCCGCCGCAGGACACCATCGACAACCTGCCTGCGCGTCCGGATGCGCTGGTGTTGGTTTATCCGCTGATTACCATGCGCGACGGGCAGACGCATGCCGACGCGCGTAAACGGCTGCTGGGCGAATGGCCCGACAGCAAAACCATCGAAGCTTACTCGCTGGAAACGCGCGTCAGTCGTGAAACGCCGCCGGTGCTGCTGATTCATGCGGTAGATGATGAGAGCGTGCCGGTGACGCACAGCATGGCGTTTTTCAGCGCGCTGCGTGAACAGAAGGTGCCGGTGGAGCTGCATTTTTACGAACGCGGCGGCCACGGTTTCGGTATGCGCAACCTTGCCGATTCGCCGCTGGCAAGCTGGCCGATGCTGGTGACCGAGTGGTTGCGCGCGCAGAAAACCCGCACGCTGGCGGTTTGACGCGGCAGTAAATCCGCCGTGGCGTTGCACCGGCAGGAATAAGCGAAAACGCCGTCCGACGGGCAGCACGAAGCCGCAGACGAGCGGCGGCCCGACTACGGCGTTAAAACACGGCCAGGCCGGGCAGCGCTAAACGCCGTGGCTGACCGGTCCATTATTTACGAGCGCGGCGCGGGAATATCGGAGACTTCCGCCTTCCCTTCCTCCGGCGTGGCCACGACCGGCGCAGGCGGCGGCGCCATGATTTTTTGCCAGCTCTGGTGCAGCGCCTGAACGTTGGCTTCCGGCTCGCCCTGCGGCTGCATCAGCGCCATGGTCAGCTCCTGCGACAGCTGCTGACGCAGCTCCTGATTCAGCGCCGTCAGCGTCAGGCCGTTAAGGAAATCCTGACGGAATTTCTGATACTGCTCCGGCGCGATATCGACCACCGCATTCTGCTGCGAGCGTAAACGCTGGCTCATCAGCACGTCGGTGTCGGTGCGCGCATAGGTGGCGAACAGCTTGTTCAGTTCGGCGGTTTTCTGCGCCATCAGCGCGTCGAACTCCGTCTGCGGCAGGCCGTTATCGCGCACATTAGCCAGCTCGCGCGCGATCAGATTCATGTTCTTTTCCAGCGTCTCGGCGCTGGAATCCATGCTGATGGCGCACTGGGCGCGCTGATAAAGCACGCGACAGTCAAATCCAACCTGCACGCCCTGCGCTTTGCTTTCGCTCAGCACGCGCTGTACGTGCCAGAACAGCGCCTCACGCGCCAGATCGCTCTGCCAGTAGCGAATCAGGTTTTGCGAATCGCGAATCGGCTGCCACGGCATATCCCAGATCAGCGACAGGCGATCCTGCTTCAGCGCGGGATTGACCAGCGCGACCGACTCGGTCGGCAGCGGAGAAAGCGTCGGCACCGGCGCGGGCGTTTCGCGGCGTCCTTCCAGCGGTGAAAACGCCTTGTTGATCTGTTCGCTCAGGGCGCGGCTGTCAATATTGCCCACCACGAACAGCGTCATCGCGTCCGGCGTATACCACTGTTTATAGAAGCTGCCGAGCTGGTTGATATCTATCGGCGCCTTCGGCTGTTCAGCCGGGTCATGACCCAGCAGCGTGGAGCCTTTCAGCCGATAGCGCCACCAGACATCGCGCGGGTTGGGCGGCCAGCTGGCGATGGGATCGTCGGCGTTCAGCGCGGTGCTGACCACCTGTTCATTAATCGACATTTTGCCTGCGGTCGCAGAAAGCCAGCCCAGCGCATCTTTTAACAGATCCGGGCGGTTGTTCGGCAGGCTTAAGTTGTACAGCGTAAATTCATAGGAGGTAACGGCGGGCGGCAGCGGACGATCAGGGTCCATGCCCTGTTGCCAGAGCGCGCGCTGCTGCGCCGGATCGAGCGCGGTGTTATGCACCATCGCCAGACGAGGCAGCAGATGCGTAAAGCCGGTTTGCTGGGCGTTTTCCATTAGCGAGCCGGTATTCACCAACAGGCGAATTTCAACGCGATCGCTGGGGCGCTGCGGCGTGCTGAGCACCTGCCACTTAAAGCCGTTATCTAATTTTCCCTGCTGCCAGGCAGGATCGGGTTGGAGTGTTTCAGCCTGCAATGTGCCGCTGACAGCCGCCAGCAACAACCCACCAACTAAAAGACGAATTCTGGTGCCCTGCATGTGAACCCCTACTCAATTGCCCACTTAATTTCATTGATGACGCGCGATAGTCAGGCGTTATCGTCCTGTTGATAACGCACAGCGGGCGCACCGCAGTTAGACCACGCCAAAACGAGGTTGTCACACAACAAAGTGAAAAATCATAAATAAATGAATGTTAACCGTGCTTTCGCGTCTGAAGTGTGGCCAGGCGCAATGAGGCGACACAGTCTGTGTGGGCTTTATTATGCAAATGCATGGAACAAGGGCAAGCCGCAGCGAAGCCGGATAACGGTTTTTTGCAAAGTTTTATAATTTTACCGATTTTGCCCACCCGAAAGCTGCTCATTACGCACGCAAAACGCCATTTTGCCGTTGGCAGACCTTTGAAAAGGGAGAAAGAGGCGCAGGAAACATAAAAACAGAAGGGGCGCCGTCTGGTATGCAGAGGGCGCCCCTGTTAATTAACGCTGTTTTCAGCATCGCCGCTCAGGATCAGACCGGCAGTTTCTTCGCTTTTTTCGATGAGGAGAGCGTATCGCGCAGTTGCTTCTCATCCAGCTGATCGACCCACTTCGCCACCACCACCGTCGCCACGCCGTTGCCGACGAGGTTGGTCAGCGCACGCGCTTCCGACATAAAGCGGTCAATGCCGAGGATCAGCGCCAGGCCCGCCACCGGCAGGTGTCCCACCGCCGACAGCGTCGCCGCCAGCACGATAAAGCCGCTGCCGGTCACGCCCGCCGCGCCTTTGGAGGAGAGCAGCAGCACCACCAGCAGGGTGATCTGGTGCACGATATCCATATGACTGTTGGTGGCCTGCGCGATAAATACCGCCGCCATGGTCAGATAGATAGAGGTGCCGTCGAGGTTAAACGAGTAGCCGGTCGGAATCACCAGGCCCACCACCGACTTTTTACAACCCAGCTTTTCCATCTTATCGAGCATGCGCGGCAGCGCGGATTCCGATGAGGAGGTGCCGAGCACAATCAGCAGTTCTTCTTTGATATAGGCGATAAATTTAAAGATATTGAAGCCGGTAATGCGGGCGATAGTGCCCAATACCACCACGACAAACAGGACACAGGTGATATAGAAGCAGATAATCAGCTGGCCCAGCTGCACCAGCGACCCGACGCCATACTTGCCGATAGTGAAGGCCATGGCGCCGAACGCGCCGATGGGGGCGAGGCGCATGATCATATTGATGATGCCGAAAATCACCTTAGAGAAGCTTTCAATCACGTTGAAGATCAGCGTGCCCTTGTCGCCGAGACGATGCAGGGCGAAGCCGAACAGAATGGCGAACAGCAGCACCTGCAAAATATTGCCGCTGGCGAAAGCGCCGATGACGCTGCCGGGGATCACGTCCAACAGGAAGGCGACCACGCCCTGCTGTTCCGCCTGCTGCGCATAGACAGCGACCGCTTTGGCGTCCAGCGTCGCCGGATCGACGTTCATGCCCGCGCCGGGCTGAATCACATTAACCACGATCAGGCCGATAATCAGCGCAATGGTGCTGACCACTTCAAAGTAGAGCAGCGCCACCGCGCCAGTGCGCCCGACCGCCTTCATGCTTTCCATTCCGGCGATGCCGGTCACCACGGTGCAGAAAATTACCGGCGCGATAATCATTTTGATCAATTTTACAAAGGCGTCGCCCAGCGGTTTCATCTGCGCGCCCAGCTCCGGGTAAAAGTGACCGAGCAGAATACCGATGGCGATGGCGGTGAGGACTTGAAAATAAAGGCTTTTGAACAAAGATGTTTTCATAAAAGCGTATCCGTTGACGGCGTGAGGTGACGAGTGCATAGCTGTTATTATCATCAAGAGACAGCGCGGAAAATAACACCGTGTTAACAAGATTGATATAATCTGGCCCTGGTCTGCACGGCCATAAACAGAATTTATGAACTGAAACGCTTCAGCCTGAATAACCATAACCAGATATTCAGAATTATTCGCTGGCTGATGAAAAGGCGGCGATAAGAAAGGAAAAAGCGGGCATGGAGCGAAACAGGGGCGAGGTTTGCTGGCTGGCGCATAAAACGCTATGGGAAACAGATTCGCCGAGCGGTGCATGGAGCGCTACGCCGTACAGATTGGCCGAGCGGCGCGCCCTTGCGCGCCGCGTCTTCACTGCGGAGGCGACAGCGTCCGCAGCCACTTCTCGAAATCACTCAGCGAAACCGGGCCGTCATACAGATAACCCTGCCCGATAGTGATGCCGAGCGCCAGCAGCCAGTCGCGCTGCGCCTCGGTTTCCACTCCTTCCGCCACCACTTCAAGATCGGTAATGTCCGCAATCGCCGCGACAATCTTCACCATCGTATCGTCATCCGGCAGCGCGGAAACAAAGCTGCGATCCATTTTCAGCTTGCTGATCGGCAATGATCGGAACTGATGCAGGTAGCTGAGGTTGGCGTAGCCGGTGCCGAAATCGTCCAGCGCCACCGCCACGCCCGCCTCCTGTAGCGCGCCAAGCAGGCTTTTCGCCTGAAGGGGATCGCCAATCTGCGCGGTTTCCGTCAACTCCAGCACCAGACTGCCGGGACGGATGCGGTGACGTTCCAGCAGCTCCTGTAGATGCCAGACGGTGCCCGGCTCGCGCAGCTGTATGGCGGAGATATTCACGTTTAAAGGCAGTAAAATGCCACGCTTTTGCCAGCCCGCCAGCACGCGGCACGCTTCTTCCAGCGCCCAGCGTCCCAGCGCGCCGATAACGCCGATCTCTTCCGCGCTGGCGATCAGTTCTTCCGGCAGGCTGTAGCTGCCGTCGGGCTGACGCATGCGCAGCAACGCTTCAGCGCCGACCAGCTCGCCATTGGCCATATTGATCTGCGGCTGTAAAAACAGCGCGAACTGCTCCTGCTCCAGACCTTGCAGAATATCGTGCTCCTGCGTCAGCCGGCGCTGGGCGCGCTCGGTCAGCAGCGGGTCAAAGAACAGAATCTGATTTTTACCCTGATGGCGCGCCGACATCATCGCCGACACCGCGCGTCCCAGCAGCTCCGGCGCGCTCATCTTTGCCGCGTCGCGCTGAGCGATGCCGATGCTCAGCGTCGGACGCAGCTGCACCTGTTGCAGGCTGACCGGCTGATTAAGCCGGTTCATCAGATTGCGTGCCAGCCGATAGGCCCGGAATGGGTTATTGGCCTTTTTCACCAGCAGCACGAAATCGCTGACGCCCAACTGGCCGACCACGGTGCGTTCTTCAATCACGCCACGAATTTTTTCCAGCAGCGTCAGCGTCAACGTATCGCGCTGCTCCTCCGTTAATACGCCGTTCGCTTCCAGCAGGGTTTCGATGCGCACCACGATTACGCTGAACGGCCCACTGTAGACCGCCGCCTTCAGATGCTGCTCCAGCAGCGCCAGGAATAGCGTACGGTTGGGCAGGTCGGTCAGCGCGTAGTGCGTGGTCAGGCGGCTCATCTCATCATGCACCGACTCCAGCACCTGCTGGTTACGGTTATAGCTGCGGATCAGCATGCCGATTTCATCATCCTGATGCAGCGGCGGCATCGGCAGTTTATGGGTCAGAATATCCTGCGGCGGCAGATCCTGTAGCGTGCCGGCGATATCGCGCAGCGGATGCACGATCAGTCGGTTGATGCACCAGCTGATCGCCACCGAAAGGATCAGCGCCAGCAGCAGATAAGTGGTCAGCATGGTGGAAATGGTACTGAGAATAAACTGATAGACGCGCGAGGAGTCTGCCTGCAATACCAGATAGGCCAGCGGTTTGGGCGAGGCGGCGCTCTCTACCGAATAGAGCGGCACGGTGATCTGCACCGGCAGCTCAAACACGCGCGCGATAAAGCGCGGCACCGGCTTTTCATTTTCGAAATCGGTGCGCAGCGCCTGAAACGCATTAGGCAGCATCACGTCGGCGCGCGACAAAATGCCGGCGGGCTTCAGCGAATTCAGAATGCGCTCCGCCTGCGGGATATCAGCGCGCAACACCGCCTCAGAGAGCGGCTGACGCACCGTATGCGCGATGTTTTCCATCTGCTGCGCATAGTCTGTCCTGCGCTGCTGCACAAAGTGGAAAAGCTGAATAACGATAAAAATACAGATAGTCACTACCGCAACGCCAGAAACCGTTGCCATCTGCTTGATCGTAAGTGACCGACTAACGCGCAAAGCTCTTCTCCAGGCCCCGGACCACGGGCGAAAACGATGAAAGCAACCAGGAGTATATCTCATGGTTGCTGTTTATTAAGTAAAGATAGTGACGGCAGGAAACCGGTTTAAGGGTTTTCCGAGCAGAACGCTACTTAAAGTCGGCGTAGGGCGCCAGCGGCTGCGGCGGCAGATTGAGGTCGCCTTCCCAGCCGGACAGTGAATAGCGAGCGTAAATCAGACCATGGCTGGGGGTGTAATCTTTCGCCTGCTGAATATCCACCGCCAGGCCGACCGTCCAGTGCGCGGTAACGCGCCGCTCAACCGCCGCGCGTAAAGTATAGCCAAAGCCGCTGCCTGAGCTATCGGTGGAAGGATCGTTCGCCGTCGGCTGAAAGCCGGGCCAGACCGGATAGCGTTCCTGAGCGCGGGTTTTCGAGCGCGACCAGGAAACCGAGCCGCCCAGATCGAACGACCAGTTCTCTGTGCGCTGCCGGTAGCTGACCGGCACCGCCAGCGAGAAATATTGCTGCGGGCTGTAATAACCGCCCTGCCCGAATGCGTAGTCGCTGAGATCTTTCTGATAATGCCACAGCATGCTGTTCAAACCGATGGTCGCGCGCCGGTTATCTTCGTTGATCAGCTTGTAATAGTAGCCCGCCATCAGACGCTCGCGGCTGTTGTCCGCCACGTTTTTGCCGGTGATCTGGTGTGCGCTGAGGTCGGCCCAGACGCCATGCGCGCCGCCCTGGTCGTAGCTCAGCCCGACAGCGCCGCCGGTCGCCACTACGCCGCCCCAGGTGCGTCCGCCCTGCGGACTGGGATCGCGCGCGCCAGCCCAGGCCAGCAGCGAACTGGAGATGGGCCGCCGCGACGCAGTAAAGGTCAGGCCGACATCTTTCACATCGGTATTCCAGCTGACGCCGCCCACCCAGTTCACGACTTCGAAGCCCATCGGCGAAGTGCCGATATCCGCCGACCAGCGGTCATTTTGCCAGCCCGCGCCAATCGCCACTCCCTCCTGCTTCTGCTTCAGATCGCTGCGACAGCCTGCGGTATCGTTATTGGCGCAGGTGCCGAACACGTCGGTGTGGCTGCCGCCCTCGGTGGAGAAGGTGCCTGCCGAAATCTCGACGCGGTCTACGCGCACAAAGCTTTTGCCATCGGCCAGCGGCGTATCCAGTTGCAGCATGGTGGTATGCGCGGTGAGATCGGAGACGCCGCCGGTGCCTTTATTGCGCGAATAATCCTGTTCCAGCATTAGCGTGGTGTCCTGACGCTGATAAAGCTCGGCCGCGTCGCTGCGGATGCCGCGCTTCAGCCAGTCGTCATCCGCCTGGTTGCGCATCAGGCGGGTAAAGCGGGCGTTATCGGCAGGCACCGTCGGCGTAATACCGCTGGCGACCATCGCCTGGCGGTAATCCATGAGCGCCAGCGCCGGCTGCTGCTGCGCCTCCAGCCGTGCGGCGTCGCGAAATACCAGCGCGCTGCTCTGCGACGGCGCTTCCTGCTGCGCGCGCGGCTTAAGCTGCTGATAAAGCCGACGCGCCCGCGTCGTGTCGTCCACGCTCTGCCAGGCGTTGGCCAGGCGGCGGCCCACGTTCAGGCTCGCTTCGCCGCTGCCGGCGGGCAGCGCGTTCAGGGCGGCGCGCGCTTCGTCTTTGCGGTTCAGCGCCACCAGCGCGTCGATCTGCCCCAGCGCCGCATCCGGGTTCTGCTTATCCTGCGCCAGCAGGCGCTGATAGCCTTCCAGCGCCTGCTGCGGATAGCCGTCCGCCAGCGCCCAGTCCGCCAGAGTGAGGTCGCGGCGCGGCGAGGCGGGCTGCTGGTTAAGCAACGCCGTCGCGGCGGTGTTGTCGCCCGCCTGACGCAGCGCGTCCGCCTGCGCATAGACTTTATCCTGCTGTAAGCGGTCGGCCAGCTCGCGCATGTTTTGATCCCAGCGCGCCTGCGGCACGCTGTTCAGCTGACGCAGCGCCTCTTCCGCGCGATCGCTACCGGAGAGATAAAGACTGTAAGCGTAAACCTGCGTCGGATCGGCGAGCAGACGCTGCGCCATCGCCGCCATTAATTTGTCCGCCTGTTGCGCATCGCCTGCATTGCGCAGCGCGCCCGCCAGTCGATAGTTAAGCCAGACGTCATCCGGCGCGTCCTGCTGCGCCTGACGATATTTTTCCGCCGCCTGCGCCCAGTCGCCCTGCTGCGCCAATGTATCCGCTTCGGCGCGCAAGACGTCGCTGCGCAGGCTGTTCAGCGTGCTGCCCAGCGCCCGCTGCTGTTCGCCGCTCAGCCCATTGATAAAAGCGATCGCCTTCTGCGGCGACTGCTGCTGATAGAGCGCGGCCAGACGCCGCACCGCCGTGGTATTGGTGTGATCCATACGCCAGGCTTCGCGGAACAGCCGCTCCGCTTCAGTGTCATTCTTGCGCGCCAGCGCCACGTCGCCCAGGCCGATCAATGCATAGCTGTCGGTGTTGTCCAGCGCGCGCGCCTGCTGATAATGCTGTTCGGCGACGGCGATATCGCCCTTCGCCAGCGCCTTATCGCCGTTGTCGATCGCCAGCCAGTAGCGGTTGGTCTGCAACAGGCTCTGCCACAGGCCGACGCTGGTGCTCTGCTGCCCCGCCTTCAGCGCCTGTTCAAGGTAAGTGATGGCGAGGTCGCGGTGATTGGCGCGCCCCTGCGCCTGGCCCATCGCGCCCAACAGATCGGGATCGCCAGGATTGAGCTTCAGCGCCGCCTGCAATGTCGCAATCGCATTCTCGCCGCCGCCGTTGTCCACCAGCGCCAGCGCGCGTGAACGCTGCTGGAAAGCGGGATCGGCCAGCAGTTTCTGCCGACGCTCCAGCTCCTGCTCGCCGTTGCTGCGCGCGTCGCCGCTGGTAAAGACGTCGAGATACTGGCGCAGCTGCGCCACGCTTTCCGCCGTGACCGGCTGCGCCTGTATGCGGCTCAGCCAGAGTTCGGCCGCCTGATCGCGCGCGCCCGGAGTGTTGGCCAGGGTTTTCAGCTCATCCGCCGCCTGCGCCGGTTTATCATTCTGGAACTGCAACCGCGCCAGCTGCATGCGCACGCCGACATTGCCGGGATAACGTTTGTCCAGCGCCTGCAGGTTCGCCAGCGCCGTTGCCTGCTGGCCGTCGATGCGCGACACCAGGCTCCAGTACTCCAGCGCGATATCGACGCTCGGAAAGGCGCCTTTAAACAGTTTGTCCCAGGCGTCGCGTGCTTCCTGCACGCGCCCGGCGGTCGCCAGCAGACGCGCCTGCTGTAGCTGCTGACGCCCCTCAGGGCTCACCAGCAGCATGCCAGCCTGCGCTTCCCGCGTCGCCTCAGAATCGGGCGCGGTCTGCTTCAGCTGGTTCATGTATCGCTGCGCCTTCGCCTGGTCGCCCTGATGCAGCGCCAGACGCAGCTGCGCGGCGATGACGTCAGGGTTATCGGGCGCGATCTTCTCCAGCCGGTAGAGCGCCTGGGTGACCAGATCGTATTTATTGGTCGCTTCGCCGGTGCGCACCTGCTCCAGCAGCCACGCGACCGGCGAGACTTCACGCGCCGACGTCTCTTCGGCGGCGTAAGCGGACGCGCCGCCGAGCAGGCCGGGCAGCAGCAGGCCCAGGGTGCTTAATCTGAATTTTTGCATTGTTGGTTCCAGGCCGGTAACAGGTCGCCCTGCGCGCTAAAGCGATAGCGGTTTTCATCCCAGCCGACGCCGAACAGCGCCAGTACGCTGCTGTAATAGGCATCGCTGCCGGGAGGCTGCTGCTGCACGCGCTGTTGCTGCGCCGTCAGAGCGCGAGAGCCCTGCAGGAACGGCAGCAGCGCGGCGGAAAAGCCGACGTTGCCCTGATTGATGGTCGCGCCGGTCAGCACGTCGACCCGCTCCGGCGGATTGCCATTCTCTTCCGTCAGACGCGCCATCGGCGCGAAGTGCGACAACAGCGTCGCTTTACGCGGATCGTCGTCGCTGAGCATCCCGGCCCAAAGGTAAACGCGAATCGCATCGTAACCGCCAGTCGGCCCTTTCGATTTATCGGGACGCCAGCCGCTGCCGCTCTGCCAGACATACCAGTCGGGCGAAAAGCCTTTCGGCGCCGTCTCCTGCAACAGGCGCAGCGCGTTGCGGTTGATCTCCGGCCACGGCCCTTTCAGCCGGGTCAGGCCCGCCAGCAACTGCAACGGCAGGTAGCTGGGGTTGATCATCCAGCTGTCGCCTTCGATAAAGCCATATTTGCCCGGCATCAGCATCAGGCCGAAGCCTTTCAGGTCAGCCACTTCCTCTTTCGCCACCCGATTGAGCAGCAGCGTGCCAGTCACCTGGTAGCTGCGGCTGTGCCACAGGCGGCTCGCCTGCAACAGCGTCCAGCCGATCCAGAGATCGGAATCGGCGGCGGGGTTTTTATCCAGCACCTGCCATTTCTTGCTGCCGCTCTCCTGTCCCCACAGCCAGGCGGGCAGGCGCTGCGTTAAGTCGCCTTCCGCCAGGTTGTTCTCCGTCCAGCCCAGCAGGCGGTCGAACATCTCGCGGTCGTTGGCGACCAGCGAGAAAAACAGCGCGTAGCTCTGCCCTTCCGAGGTGGTGATGTTCTTCCCGCCGCTGGGATCGATCACCCGGCCCTCTTCGCTGATGTAGTCGCGTTTAAACTGCGCCCAGTCGGACCAGGGGGCGCAGTCAGCGCTGGCGCGCAGCGCCGCCAGCATCAGCATTAACAACATTCCCAGTCGCAGCGTCAGACGTTTCACTCATCATCCTCATTGCCAAGACGACGGCGCGTCACCAGACGCATCAGTCGCCACACCATCAGCGCCACCAGCACGACGACAATCACCGCGAACAGCGCCATTAGCGCCGGATGCGTCGCCAGCGCGTGCCACATACGTTCCCACCACGGCAGATGGCCGACGAAATAGCTGTCGCCCACGCGCAGGCTGTTGACGCCCGATTCACGGATAATCGCCGCCGAGCCATAAATCGCGGCGCGCTTGCCGCTGTCGAGCAGCGCGTCGTTCAGAAGCTGATACGCGCGCGGGCTGTCCGCCAGCAGCGCGACGACGCTGCGCTGATCGTGGAACGGCGACTGGAAGCCGACGATCGCCGCCATCGGGCCGTCAGAGACGATGGTGGTCTGGCTGGCGACCGCGCGATCGCTGGCCGGGGCGGTCACATCATCCAGCGGCGCCTGACGCACCGGTTTTTTCACCCAGCTTTTCGCCGCGTCCACTAACAGGTTAATGCGGCGATCTTCACGCAGGTCGGCAGGTATATCGCCAATCATCAGCAGGTCGGCGTCCGCCGTTTTCGCTTTTGACCAGTCGTCGGTAATCTGCACGTTCAGCGCCGGGAAGCCGGTCTGCGCGCCGATATTCCCCAGCGCATTCAGCAGCGCGCTGACCTGATCGGCGCGCGGCTGCGCGTTTATCAGCACCAGCGTCTGCGACAGATCGGCCAGGCGGCTGAACGGAAAGCCTGCATTGGCGAAAGCGCGCAGCGACGGCATCTGGATATAGTGGCGATAGCCGGAGAAGTCGATGGTGGAGTTGCCGTCGACCACCACATGGTTGGTCACCGGCGTCACCGTTTCGCAGCGGTCGCCGTTGCTGCCGCCGATAATGGTGGTGGCGTAGTCGAAGTCAAAACGCAGCTGGTTTACTACGCCCAGGCGCAGCGCCGGAATGGTCAGCGAGGCGCTGTTATCCTGGAGGCCCGACACCAGCGGGATATGCAGTAGCTGTTTGCCGTTATCGCTTTTCACCTGTAACGGATAGTCCTGCATAAACTGGTTGTTCAGGTGGATCGCCAGCCGCGAGCCGTCATTTTGCAGCGGCGACGTGTAGCGGTAGGCGATATCCATATTGATGCCGCGCGCGCGCACCAGGAAAAGATCGGGCGGCAGGTTCAGCGTCAGGCTGACCGGATAAGGCTGAATGCCATCCGCCTGCAACTGGTTTTCATACTGTTGCAGCTCGGAGAATTTAGTGGCGCGATCGGTGCGCACCCAGTTCGGCGCATCGTAAGGCTGGCGCGCCGCCAGCTGCTTCACCTCTTCAATGGTGGAGGACTGGCCGCGCAGCAGCACGTCGCCCTGGGCGATGCCTTGCGCCGCCGTCAGCAGATCGGCATCGTTACGTCCCAGCACCAGCAACATTTTCTGATACGGATTATCGGGCTGGCTGATGATCTCTACGGTCGGCTTATCCACCGGCGGATAATCTTTCAGGAAGTCGGGGCGCTGGTCGTTGGTGGCGAATACCACCGCATGCTGCTGTTGCGGCAGCTGGTTATAGAGCACCGGAAAGGACTGACCGCGCCACTGCGCCTGTACGCCAAACCAGGAGGCGAGCAGCCCTGCGGCGTGCTGTTGCGTCCGATCCGGCGCGGCGGCGAACACCATCGGCAGCTGTAACGGGCGATTGTCGCGGCTGTCGAAGAACGGCTCCGGGAAATCGGAGAGATCGTTTTTCAACGGCAGCTTTTGCAGCGTCAGGTCAAGGTGACTTTCCTTGCCGATATCGATCCAGATCGCGCTGTTCGCCGGGTTTTCGCAGATATTGGTGTAATGGCCGACCAGCTCGAAGCGCACGCGGTTAAAGTCGCCGATAAAGCGCGGGTCGATATTTACCGTCGCCTGGCTCTCTTTGCCCGGCTGATCCGGCGTGATGGTCACCAGCCCGATCGGTTCCTCGTTCAGGTAAACCTTAAAATGCGACAGCGTCGGCAGCAGCGCCGGCGACGGACGATAGCTCAAATGCAGCACCGCCTGGGTAACCACTTCATCGCTGCGCACGCCGAATTCAATCTGTCCATCCGGCCGCGTGCCGAGCAGCTTAAAGCTGCCTGGCGCAGGCGCGATATTGCTGAACCGCAGCTCGCTGGTGCGCACCGGCGCGGCGGGCTCGGCGGGTGCGGGCGCCGCATCGGCGGAAACGGGCGCGTCCGTAGAGGTCGCTGCCCCTGCGGATGTTGACGGCGTCGCCGGCGCCGACATATCGGAAGGCGCCGCCTGCGTCATGCTGGTCGGCTGTCCGGCCGGATTGGATTCAGGTGCGCCATGCGCCATCGGCAGCAGGCCCATCAGCATTGCGGTAAACCAGCTTATTTTTCTCGTCATTATCGCATCATCAGTTGAGTCATTGTTTTACACCGGCAACGCCTGCCGGCGCGCTTCCCACGCCTTTGGGAAAAAACGACGCCAGCCAGGAAAGAAAGGCGGTCAGCATCAGGAACAGCTGGCGGATTCGGGCCGGGCCATATTCAGCCAGGCGGATGTAGCCTTTAAAGCCCAGGATCATAATGTCGGCCAGGCTCTGCACCGGTTTATCCTCAGGAAAACCGTCCTGCCACAGCGCCCAGGTATCGGCACGGGCGAAAGTGCATTGAATAAAGTCGATATGCTCTTCGGTGGTCAGGTTTTTCAGGCGAATACCGGCCCGACGGCCAAATACGCACTGCACCGTGGCGGGAAAGCTAAATTCCTGCTGGCTGCGGCGCAGCAGCAGATGAATCTCTTCGCCATCTTTCAGCGCCTCTGCCTCGCGCAGCTCAACGCCGACGCCGCCGTCCGAATAGTCGCGCAGGGTGCAGGGCAGCATATGGCCATCCTTGCGCGCGATCGCGGCGGGCATCGCCATCTCTACGCGGTGCGCTTCGCGGATCTGACGCGCCTCGACGGAAACCGCTACCGCGCCGCCCAGAATAATCATGTTGTAAAAGACCCATAGCAGGCTCACCAGCACCGTCAGCACTTCATTCTGCGGGCCGTAGACAACGCGCCAGCCCGCCATAAAGACGCCCGCCAGGTTCAGCAGCACCAGAATCATGTACGGCTTGGTGATCACCCAGTCGAGATGCTTTTCCTCTACCAGACCGCCTTTCGCCGTCACGTTGAATTTCCCTTTATGCGGGTTAAACAACGCCACCGTGGTGGGGCGGGCGATATACCAGGCCAGCACCGTTTCGTACACTTCGCTCCAGAACGAGTGACGATAGCGTCCCTGAATGCGTGAGTTGGTGAGGCTGGTGTGCAGCATATGCGGCATTACATAGATGGCGATCGCCAGCGCCGGGGCGAAGATGATATAGGCGTGGCAGAGCAGGAAAGCGAGCGGCGCCAGCAGGAAGATCAGCCGCGGAATGCCCGACAAAAAGTGCAACATGGCATTGGCGTAGCAGAGGCGTTGCACCAGCTTCAGTCCGCGCCCCATCAGCGGGTTATCGAGCCGGAAAATCTGCACCATGCCGCGCGCCCAACGGATACGTTGGCCGATATGCGCCGACAGGCTTTCCGTCGCCAGCCCCGCCGCCTGCGGAATGCGGATATAGGCGGAGGTGTGACCGCGCCGATGCAGACGCAGCGAGGTGTGCGCATCCTCGGTCACCGTTTCGACGGCGATGCCGCCGATCTCATCCAGCGCGGTGCGGCGCAGCACCGCACAGGAACCGCAGAAGAAGGTGGCGTCCCAGGTATCGTTGCCGTCCTGCACCAGGCCGTAGAACAGCGTCCCCTCGTTCGGCGTGCGGCGGAAGCGGCCCAGGTTGCGCTCAAAGGGATCGGGCGAGAAGAAGTGATGCGGCGTTTGCAGCATCGCCAGCTTTTTATCCTTCAGGAACCAGCCCAGCGTCATTTGCAGGAAAGAGCGCGTCGGCACGTGGTCGCAGTCGAAAATGGTGACGAATTCGCTTTTGCACACCGTGCGCAGGGCGTTGTTGATGTTGCCCGCTTTCGCATGCTCGTGCGTGGCGCGCGCGACGTAATTAACGCCGACGCTGGCGGCGAACTGACGAAACTCTTCGCGGCCGCCGTCGTCCAGAATAAAGATATTGAGCTTATCCTTCGGCCAGTCGATGCCCAGCGCGGCGTAGATGGTCGGCTTCACCACGCTCATCGGCTCGTTGTAGGTGGGCACCAGCAGATCCACCGTCGGCCAGTGGCGCGTATCTTCCGGCATCGATACCGGCTGGCGATGCAGCGGCCACAGCGTCTGGAAATAGCCCAGCACCAGCACCACCCAGGCGTAGGTTTCCGCCGCGATCAGCAGCAGGCCGAAGGTCAGACTGACCGGATCGTCCCAGTTGAGCGTTGAGGTGTAGCGCCACCAGAGATAGCGGCAGGAGACGGTCAGCGACAGCACGATCAGCATCATGGTCGCCAGTCGTCCCGGCACGCGGCGCACAATCATTGCCAGCGACCAGAGCATCACCACGAAGATAAACTGGGTAAACAGATCGAACGGCTGCGAAATACAGAGCAGCGCCAGCCCGGCGGCGGCGAGGCTGGAGACGATAAAAATCAGCTTGCGCGCGACGGGCGGCATAGTGCTGATGCGCTTCTCCAGCTGCTCGCCCTGCTGAATGCGCTGCGGCAGCGCATCGAGCCACAGATAAATTCGCTGCCGCCAGCTGAACAACCGGCGGAACGCGTTAAATCTTTTGCGCTGGCTAACGTTGCTGCCGACCTGCGGCAGGATCAACAGCAGCCAGACGCTCTGTGAAAAAAAGCGCACGATATCGAGCGGACGCGGCCGCTCCGGTGAAATGTGCGGCCAGAGCGTGCGGCGTTGCGCAATGATGCGCTGCCAGCCCGGCGTTTCAAAGCGCAGCAGCGACCAGCCCAGCGTCAGCCAGAAGCACTGGATGCTGGCGGCCAGCGACGAGGCGCCCGCCTGACGGTAGTCGCCGTAGCGGGTGCTCAGCGCCTGCCAGGCGGGCGCAGCGATCAGCCAGCGTAACGGATTCATACGCCTTCTCCGCGCACGTACATAATCAGCCAGTTCGCCAGCGTGACGATCTCTTCACTGGCCAGCGCGTGCGGACGATACTCGCCCAGCGGCTGCTTGTTGAGCAGCGCTTCGGAGAGCGCCTCGTCACGATGGATCAGCAGCGGAATCAGGCTGTGCAGCGAACCGATCCAGAGCTGATGCAGATCCTGCTGCACTTTGCTGTTGGCGTTAAACAGGTTAAGCAGGTAGAGCGGACGACGCGTCGTGAATGGTTGATGCAGTCGCGTATGGCAGTTGCCGTCGGCCACCAACAGCTGCACCAGGCGATCGGCCTGCGCATAGATCGGTTGCAGCCAGGGATGCTCGCCGCCGGGCAGATCGAGCAAAACCCAGCGGTACTGCGTTTTCAATTCAGTCAGATGCTGGAGCCAGTCGCTGGCGAAAGAGGCGGGATCGGCGTAAAAGCGCGCGCGTTCCTCGCCGTTCAGCTCGCCGAACGGGATAAAATCGGGGCCGTCCGGATAGCGCAGCGCCACATGCTGCGCATCGCCGTCCAGCGCCGCGCGCATCCAGCCGCAGCGCTCGCTGTGCGGCGTATTAAAATGCAGGCGCAGCTGATTGGTCGGCGACCAGTCTATCACCAACGTGGATTCGCCCAGCTGCTGTAAAGCCCAGGCCAGCGCCGCCGTCACCGATGTCGTGCCTGTCCCGCCCCGTATGCCCTGTAATGCTAAGACCGGCATGCGTTTTCCTTTTCCTGTTGCTCTCTGGAAAGTTCGCTCAATAATGGCCAGCGCGCCAGAATGGCCGCCAATCTCTCTTCCTGTACAATATCGACGTAGCGAAATGCAGTAAAAGAGAACGCCTCTCCGAGCGTACTGATATCGTCACGCAGTCCGAGTTTTTCGGGTATTGCAGAAATTTCTTGCGGTTGTTTCATTTATCTTGCCATTAAAGAGAGAACGCCGAATAGCGTTCATTTTTTCAAACCTGTGATAAACGTACAGGCGATACATATGGCCCGGCGATTTTTATTATATTCATCAAAATTATCCAGGCGAAATAAATCGCTGTCTATAATAAAATAGCTTCGGTTGAACCACTTTGCGAAACTTCTATGGCACTCTCTTTTACGCTCGGTATTGAGCAGGTTCAGAATGAATTAATTGATATGCAGCCGCCCGGCTGTTACTGGCTTACCGTCAACCGGCCTGAGGATGCCCGCAGGCTGGCGCGACAGGTTATGGCGGCGCAAAAGTCCCTGACGCTTATCAGCGCCGGCGATGCGCCGCAGGCGCTGCTGGAGCCTGCTTTGCCGCAGGGGCCGAATCGTATTCCATTCTACTCGCTGCCTGAAAAACGCCGCGCGCTGTTGGATTTGCCGGAAGATTTAGCGCGCACGCTTTCAGCGAAGCCGCGGCTGGTATTATTTTTCAATAATTTTTCTTTCATTGAAAAGCTATCACCTGCGGAATTAACTGCGTGGAGTAAAAAAATCAACCACACGCTGGCCACGTGTAATTGTTGCCTGTTAATTATTACTTCCGGTTCTGGCGTAAATAATTTACGTCAGACATTACTGAGTACTTTCCGCCAATTAAACGGCCTGGCGCATCTCGAATATCAGCAGGATATCTGGAATTACCGCGTCAGCTGGTGGTGCCACGATCGTCGCCTGATGGCGGATCGGGCGCTGCGCTTAACGTTTCAGCCTGCCGGCTTTGCGGCGGTCAATGAAAATGAGCAGAACACGCCGCTGACGCTGAACGATGAGGCGATCTGTCTTGCAGAAAAACAGGTGCTGGAAGGCGCGCCGCCGCTCTCCAGCCACTGGCAGTTGTTCGGCAATAACGAGCTGGTCGCGTCACGCGCCCAGCAGGCCGACTCTGCGACGGTAATTTTTGCCCTTACCCATAACGATCAGATCCGCACCCTGGCGCAGGACGTTCACAGCCTGCGCCGCACCCGCGGCGCCGGGCTGAAAATTATCGTGCGCGAGATGCAGACCAGCCTGCGCTACAGTGACGAACGTCTGCTGCTGGCGTGCGGCGTCAACGCCATCGTGCCGTTTGGCGCGCCGATGTCGCGCTTTTTGACGACGCTGGAAAGCCTTCAGGGCCAACGCTATAACCGCCACGTTCCTGCCGATCTCGATGCGCTGCTACAATCACTGCAACCGCTTCAGCTACGCGGCTTTTTACCGCTGGATAAATTCTGCGAAGCGGTGACGCAGCTGGTGAACAATACCCTGCTGCCGGAAAACGGCAAAGGTCTGTTGGTGGCGCTGCGTCCGGTGCCTGAGTTGCGGCCTGAGCAAGCGCTTACTTTATGTAAGCCGCGCCGCTACGGCGACCTGGTGACCGTGCTGGGCGACCGGCTCTATCTCTTTCTCTCTTCGTGTCGCTATAACGATCTCGATACGGCGCTGAAATTTATTTTCCGTCTGCCGCACGATGAGCTGTTCTCCAATCGCCTGGTCTGGTTTGAAGATTTGCAGATCCTTTCCGAGGTCAGGCAGATGAAAACGCTGGTGCCGGGCGCATGGAAAGACAAGCCGCCTGAACTGACTGTGGCCGTACCGGATACGACGGTATCCGCGCCGGCGCCTGTAGCGCGTCCAACGCCGCAGCCGGTGGCGCTGAAGATTTATAAAACGGGAGCCACGCGCGAATGACATTAATGGATGGAGTTCAGATCCTGATTCTGCTGGTGCTGATCGCGCTGCTGACAAAACCGCTCTATACCCGCTGGCTGCCCGCACGCTGGCGCGGCATTATGCATCGGCTCTTGCCGCCACGCTCGTTGAAATATGAAGGCACCTGGCAACGCCAGTCCACTAAAACGGATAAAGATAAATAATGACTGATGGTAAAAAGACGCAGCCTTCAACGGCTGCTTTCTGGCGTAGCTGGCGCGGTCTGGGCGGCTGGAATTTCTATTTCCTGATTAAATTTGCGCTGCTGTGGTTCGGCTATCTTAACTTTCATGCGCTGGCGAACCTGGTCTTTCTCGCCTGGCTGCTGCTGCCGCTGCCGTCGGAGCGGCTGCACCGCCTGCGCAACTGGATTTCGCTGCCGATCGGCATCGGCCTGTTCTGGCATGACACCTGGCTGCCCGGCCCGCAAAGCATTCTGAGCCAGGGCGCTCAGGTGGCGGGATTTTCCAGCGCCTACCTGCTCGATCTCTTTAATCGCTTTATTAACTGGCAGATGGTCGGCGCAGCGTTCGTCATGCTGGTGCTTTACCTGTTTATTTCTCAGTGGGTGCGCATTACGGTGCTGGTTTCGCTGATGCTGGTCTGGATAAACGTGATCAATATCGCCGGGCCGTCGATTTCGCTGCTGCCGACCCGCTCCGCCACGCCGGAAGTGGTGCTGAACAGCAAAACGCCCGCCAATAACGCGGCGGCGGATAAAAACGCGCTGGATGAGTCGGCGCCGCCGACCAGCGCCAACCTGACCGCTTACCTGAACCGCTTCTATGAAACGGAAAAACAGCGCGTCACCCATTTCCCCGATACGCTGTCTCCTGATTCGCAGCCGTTCGATGTACTGATTATCAATATCTGCTCGCTCGCCTGGTCCGATATCGATGCGGTGCAGCTGCGCGACCATCCACTGTGGAAGCACTTCGATATTCTGTTGAACAACTACAACTCCGCGACCGGCTACAGCGGCCCGGCGGGGATTCGTCTGCTGCGCGCCAGCTGCGGTCAGACCTCGCACAGCGATCTCTATAAGCCCGCGCAGCAGCAGTGTTATCTGTTTGATAACCTGGCGAAGCTGGGCTTTAAAGAGCAGCTGATGATGGATCATACCGGTGTCTTCGGTAACTACCTGAAAGAGCTGCGCGACTTTGGCGATATTCAGGCGCCGCTGATGTCGCAGGCGGGCATCGCGTCGGAGCTGACCTCGTTCGATGGTTCGCCGGTGTTCAACGACGCGCAGCTGATGCAGCGCTGGCTGGATGACCGCACCAAAAGCAGCGATGCGCGCACCGCCACCTTCTATAACCTGATCCCGCTGCACGACGGCACGCGCGAGCCTGGCACAACCGGCACCGCGCCCTGGAAGCCGCGCGCGCAGGTGCTGTTCGATCAGCTGGACGCCTTCCTGACCAACCTGGAAAAATCGGGCCGTCGGGTCATCGTGATGGTGGTGCCGGAGCATGGCGCTGCGCTGGTGGGCGACAAGATGCAGATGTCCGGCCTGCGCGATATTCCCAGCCCAGGCATTACCCATGTGCCGGTCGGCATTCGCTTTGTCGGCATGAAGGCGCCGCATCAGGGCCAGCCGCTGAGCGTCGATACGCCGACCAGCCTGCTGGCGATATCAGAACTGCTGTCGCGCGTCGTGGATGGCCAGGTGTTTAACGCGCCGAACGTCAATATGTCAGTGCTGACGGAGAACCTGCCGCAGACGCCGGTGGTATCGGAAAACGATAATGCGGTGGTGGTGATGTATCAGGGCAAACCCTGGATTCGCCTGAACGGCGGCGACTGGGTGCCTTATCCGCAGTAAAGGGCGTCAGCGAGCAAGCTGAAACCCGTTACGCGGGCATTCCCGAAACAGGCAGGGATGCCCGCGTAATTTTTTACGCGAAGGCTTATTTTAAGCGGACATGATCTTTCCCGGCCTGAGCCATGTCCTTTTGCCAGATGGACGTCTGAAAAGCGCAGTAGCGATTGAAATATATTATTGCGCAACTTCATTCGGCATGAATTAAATAAAAAGAGAAGGGAAGCACCAGGCATTACAGAAAGGTTTTAGCGCGCATTGAAGCAATAAAAAGATCTGGACTAAATGCCATCGAAAAACAAATCAATCATCGTTTTAATCCACGTCCGATATTGCGAAGCGCCGCAAAATTCAGCCCCCAGTAACAACAAAACAGCTTTTGCTGCGGGGCGGGAGCGCTACAGAGGCGGTAATCAGAGAAAAGTTTGGCGAGCGGAAATAATGGAGCGGAGATCGCTCTCCGCTCTGCATTACTCTTATCCTGCTTTTTGCTGCTCGTCCTGGTCGACGGCAAAGCAGGCGATCTGCTGGTCGCCGTAGCGTTTCAGCTGCGGCTGTAGCTGGACGCAGGTGCCGAAACGGCGACGGCAGCGGGCGTTGAACGCGCAGCCGGGCGGCGGACTAAGCGGGCTGGGCAACTCGCCGGTCAGCTTGATGCGCTCGCGGCGGTCGTCCGGGTTCAGACGCGGCGTGGCGGAGAGCAGCGCCTGCGTGTAAGGGTGGCGCGGGTTGGCGAAGATCGCCTCTTTGGTGCCCTTCTCTACGCAGCGTCCCAGATACATCACCATCACCTCGTCGGCGATATGCTCCACCACCGACAGATCGTGCGAGATAAAGACGTAGGAGAGGCCCATATCCTGCTGCAAATCCATCATCAGGTTCAGCACCTGGGCGCGCACCGATACGTCGAGCGCCGAGACCGGCTCATCGGCGATCAGCACGTCGGGATCGAGCATCAGGCCGCGCGCAATGGCGATACGTTGACGCTGGCCGCCGGAAAACATATGCGGATAGCGGTCGTAATGTTCGGTTTTCAGGCCGACCTTCGCCATCATCTCCAGCGTTTTTTCCCGCCGCTCCGCTTTGCTGAGCGTGGTGTTGATCAGCAGCGGCTCCTCCAGGATCTGACTGACCTTTTTACGCGGGTTCAGCGAACCGTAGGGGTTCTGGAACACAATCTGGATTTTCTGACGGCGCAGCGACTGCGCCTGCGGGTCGTGCTTCAGCAGATCCTGGCCGTGCCAGAACAGCTGGCCTTCGGTCGGCGTTTCAATCATCGTCAGCAGGCGGCCCAGCGTCGATTTGCCGCAGCCCGATTCGCCGACCACCGCCAGGGTTTTGCCGCGTTCAAGGTTGAAGGAGACGCCGTCCAGCGCCTTAACCAGCCGCGGCTGGCCGAACAGTCCCTTTTTCACCGGATAGTGCTTTTTCAGGTCGATTGCCTGTAGCAGATACTGCTGTTCTTGAGTTTCAGGACGCAT
Organism: Mixta calida; assembly: GCF_002953215.1. NCBI lineage: Bacteria > Pseudomonadati > Pseudomonadota > Gammaproteobacteria > Enterobacterales > Erwiniaceae > Mixta > Mixta calida. Next base: position 214,082 of record NZ_CP026378.1, on the reverse strand, counting down.
AGGTTGGTCTCCCGGCATCATCCAGCGGATAGTGACACTTGGACTGACGCCCTGGAATATCACGTAATTCAGGTTCTTCCACACGGCAATGGTCGGTGGCATAAGGGCAGCGCGGGTTCAGCAGACAGCCGCGGGGACGATCATATTTCCCCGGCACCACGCCCGGCAGCGAGGCCAGACGCGCTTTGTCCGCTGCGAACTCCGGCAGGGCGCGCAGCAGCGCCTGGGTGTAAGGATGGCGCGGCGCCTTAAAGATATCGCTCGCCTTGCCCGTCTCCACCACCTGCCCGGCGTACATCACGATAATGTGCTGCGCGGCTTCCGCCACCAGCGCCAGATCGTGCGTAATCAGGATCAGCGCCATGTTCTCCTGCTTTTGCAGCTCCAGCAGCAGCTCAATAATCTGCGCCTGGATGGTCACGTCGAGCGCCGTGGTCGGTTCGTCGGCGATCAGCAGACGCGGCCGACAGGCGATCGCCATGGCGATCATCACGCGCTGGCTCATCCCGCCGGAAAGCTGATGCGGGTAGACGTCAAGACGTGATTCCGGGTCGGGAATGCCCACCTGGTTAAGCAGATCGATAGCGCGCTGACGCCGGGTGCGACGGTTGCCGCCCTGGTGAACTTTTATCGCTTCCATGATCTGATAGCCCACGGTGTAGCAAGGGTTCAGGCTGGTCATGGGGTCCTGAAAGATCATCGCCACTTCCGAGCCCACCAGCTGGCGACGTTCTTTTTCGGAGATGCGCTTCAGGTCGCGCTGGTTGAACTCCAGTTTGTCCGCCATGACGCGGCCGGGGAAGTCGATCAGCCCCATAATCGCCAGCGAGCTGACCGATTTGCCGGAGCCGGACTCGCCAACGATGCCCACAACCTGGCCCTGTTCGACCTGGTAGCTAATGCGGTCAACCGCGCGGAACGGTGCTTTTTCATCGCCGAAATGCACCGACAGTTTTTCTATATTCAATAACGCCATCTCGGTGCCTCTTTACTGCTTGAGTTTCGGGTCGAGCGCATCACGCAAGCCATCGCCCATCAGGTTAAACGCCAGTACCGTCAGCAGGATCACCAGTCCAGGGAAAGTGACCACCCACCAGGCGCTTTGCGCATATTGCAGAACGTCGGAGAGCATGGTGCCCCACTCCGGCGTCGGCGGCTGCGCGCCCATACCGAGAAAGCCCAGCGCGGCCATATCCAGAATCGCGTTGGAGAAACCCAGCGACGCCTGAACGATCAGCGGCGCCAGGCAGTTCGGCAGAATATTGACGAACATCTGACGCAGCGCGCCAGCGCCCGCCACGCTGGAGGCGGTGACGTAATCGCGGTTTACCTCAACCAGCACCGCGGCGCGGGTCAGGCGGATATAGTGCGGCAGCGCGACGAAGGTCAGCGCCAGCGAGGCGTTAACGATCGACGGACCGAAAATCGCCACCAGCACCAGCGCCAGCAGCAGGCTCGGCAGCGCCAGCATAATATCCACCAGACGCATAATAGCTGCGTCGAGCGCGCCGCCGACGTAGCCAGCCAGCAGGCCGAGGATGACGCCGAGGATCAGCGACAGCAGCACCACCAGACAGCCCACCAGCAGCGACAGGCGCGCGCCGTACATCAGGCGCGACAGCACGTCGCGGCCCACGTCATCGGTGCCGAGGATATATTGCCAGCTGCCGCCCTCCTGCCAGACCGGCGGATGCAGCAGCGCGTCACGGAACTGTTCCGCCGGGCCGTGCGGCGCCAGCAGGCCGGCGAATACCGCCACCAGCACCATAATCACGATATAGACCAGGCCGATTACCGCGCCCTTGTTGCGTTTAAAGTAGTGCCAGAATTCCTGGAAAGGGGTCATCGGCGTGGGTGCAGCGCTTACGCTGCCAGGATCAACTACAGACATGCTGGCGCCCCCTTATTTCTTGTGTCGGATGCGTGGGTTAACCACGCCGTAAAGCAGGTCAACCAGCAGGTTAACCAGGATAATCAACGTGGCGACCATCAGCACGCCGCCCTGCACCACCGGGTAGTCACGACGCTGCAACGCTTCGATCAGCCAGCGACCCAGCCCAGGCCAGGAGAAGATGGTTTCGGTCAGGATCGCGCCCGCCAGCAGCGTGCCGATTTGCAGGCCAATCACCGTCACCACCGGCAGCATGGCGTTGCGCAGCGCGTGGACCACAATCACCCGCATGCGCGTCAGCCCTTTGGCGCGCGCGGTACGGATATAGTCCTCGCCCAGCACTTCCAGCATCGAGGAGCGCGTCATACGCACGATCACCGCCAGCGGAATGGTGCCCAGCACGATGGCGGGCAGAATCATATGCATCACCGCATCTTTGAAGTCGCCCGCCTCGCCCCAGAGCAGGGTATCGATCAGCACGAAGCCGGTCAGCGGCTGGGTATCGTCAAGGAACACCGCGTCGCCGAGCCGCCCGGAGACCGGCGTCAGGTTGAGCTGCACCGAGACCAGCATGATCAGCATGATGCCCCACCAGAAAATCGGCATCGAATAGCCGGTCAGGGAGATGCCGACCGCAGTGTGGTCGAAAATCGAACCGCGTTTCACCGCCGCCAGCACGCCGACCGGAATGCCGACGATCATTGCGAACAGCATGGCGCAGAAGCCCAGCTCCAGCGTCGCCTTAAAGCGCGGCACGAACTCGTCCCATACCGGGGTGCGGCTTTTCAGGGAGATGCCGAGGTCGCCGTGCAGGACGCCGTTGATATAGGTGAGATACTGTTTCCACATCGGCTGATCGAGACCCAGCTGGGCCATCAGCTGCGCGTGGCGTTCCGGGGAGATCCCGCGTTCGCCCGCCATGATCAGCACCGGATCGCCGGGGATCAGATGCACGAAGGCGAAGGTTAAAAGGGTAATACCGATAAACGTTGGGATTACCAGGCCCAAACGTCGGAGTATGAACTGCAACATATTCCGTTTCTCTGTTTTTATCCCGCCGCGTTGGGCGAGTTTTGCTCACATCCTGCGATGGCGTGAAGCCAACCGCGACGCAACAGGTTGCGCCTTAGCCTTTTTTTCGTCCGGGAAAGGGGATGACATGCGTTCAGCCCACAAATATCGCCGTCGGGCGATGGCTGCCTGCAACCTGTGCAGGCAGCCATCGCGACGAGACAGTTCGGGCCAGCGGCTGCCGGCCCCGTTGATTATTCAGCGATATCGACGTTAACGAAGTAGTGACCGCCCAGTGGATCCACCACGTAGTTGGACACTTTTTTACTGACCGGCTCATAGACGGTGGAGTGCGCGATGATCAGCGTGGGCGCTTGATCGTGCATCACTACCTGAGCCTGCTTGTAAAGTTCGATACGTTTCTGATGGTCGTCCGTCGCACGGGCAGGCTGAATCAAATCTTCAAATGACTTGTCGCACCAGCGTGAATAGTTGGAGCCGTCTTTCGCCGCCGCGCAGCTGAACAGCGTGGCGAAGAAGTTATCCGGATCCCCATTGTCGCCGGTCCAGCCCATCATCACCGTCTGATGTTCGCCATCTTTGGCGCGCTTCAGGTACTCGCCCCACTCGTAGGTAACGATTTTGGCTTTCACGCCGATTTTCGCCCAGTCAGCCTGAATCATCTCCGCCATACGGCGCGCGTTCGGGTTGTAAGGACGCTGTACCGGCATCGCCCACAGGTCGATAGAGAAGCCGTCGGCCATGCCCGCTTCTTTCAGCAGTTCTTTGGCCTTAGCCGGATCGTAAGGGTAATCCTGCACCGCGTCGTTGTAGCCCCACATGGTCGGCGGGATCAGGTTCTTCGCCGACTGGCCAGCGCCCTGATAGACGGCGTCGATGATCGCTTTCTTATTGACCGCCATCGTCAGCGCCTGACGCACTTTGAGGTTATCCAGCGGTTTTTTCTCAACGTTGAAGGAGAGATAGCCGACGTTCAGGCCAGGCTGCTCCATCAGGTTGATGTTTTTATCCTGCTTCATGCGCGCGATATCCGCCGGGTTTGGATACGGCATGACCTGGCACTCGCCTTTTTGCAGCTTGGCGTAGCGCACCGAGGCGTCCGGCGTGATAGAGAAGACCAGGCGGTCGACTTTCGGCTTGGTGCCCCAGTATTCGGCGTTGGCTTTATACAGGATGCGGGAATCTTTCTGGTATTGCAGCAGCTGGAACGGGCCGGTGCCGACCGGGTTCAGGTCCACTTTCTCCGGCGTGCCCGCCTGAAGCATCTTGTCGGCATATTCCGCTGACAGAATCGAGGCGAAATCCATGCCGAGGTCGGCAAGGAACGGCGCTTCCTGACGCGTCAGAGTGAAACGCACGGTATAGTCGTCCACCTTCTCGATCTTGCTGATCAGGTTCGGCATATCCATGCCTTCAAAGTATTCGTAGTTGCCGCCGGAAACGCCATGATATTTGTTGTTCTTGTCGAGCTGACGCTCGAAGGTGAACACCACATCATCCGCATTGAAGTCGCGGGTCGGCTTGAAATCTTTTGTCGTGTGCCATTTCACCCCTTTACGCAGGTGAAAGGTATAGGTTTTGCCGTCTTCGCTGACGTCCCACTTCTCAGCCAGCGCCGGATGCAGTTCCGTCGTGCCGATAGTGAACTCCACCAAACGGTTGTAAACCTGGCGCGAACTGGCGTCATAGGTGGTGCCGGACGTGAACAGCTGCGGGTTAAATCCTTCCGGCGAGCCTTCTGAACAATAGACCAGAGTCTTAGCCTGAACGCTGGCGGCCACGGTCATTGCGATCAGGCTCAGACCAACCTTTAGCACCCCTGATTTAGCCAAGGAAATACTCATGCTTATGCTCCAATGTGTGATGTGTGTTTGCGCGTGTGCCCGGCCTCTGTTTTTTTTGTGCGGTCGGTGCGAGCTGCCCGAAGGCATCAGGAGATAAGTGAGGGTTTGTTGACTCTGACAGTAAGAAATCTATCAGAAGAATCCGCTTCCCTTACCTCGGTGAAACATCAATTTGTCAACAGATTGCAAGCACGTCAATACAGATGTCAGGTATTTACACAGAGTGTGAGAAACAGCAAGCAAACATAAAAAAAACCTTCCACTAACAAAAACAGCTGAATAATTCATCTCTTAACGGATTAGCCCGATAAAAAACGGGTAAAAAGCGAGCGTCGCAGTGGGTTCGACGGCGAAAAAACCTTTAAAATTTATCGTTGAACGCTGAATAACTGAACGATTTGATGGCTGTTAAGCCTGAGTAACAGCAAAAAATGCTACGCCTGTGGCGCAGGAAATCAGCGACGGGCAACAATCGGACAGAGGAAGGATGTGACGCGAAATAAGATTCGATCTCAGGCTGGGCGCGCCTTATTCCTTTGAGAGGGCGATTAATAACGGTTAAAGGCGATTGCGCATGCGAGCTGGATAAAAGAAGAAGTTATGTCGGAAAGAAAAACCATAACGGTAAGATATATCTGACCCATCCAGGCGAGAAGGCGGGAGGTAAAATGCCGGGCGCATTGACCGGCGCTAAAACGCAAAAACCCCAGTCATTGCTGTCTGGGGTTGGGAATTTGGTCGGCGAGAGAGGATTTGAACCTCCGACCCACACGTCCCGAACGTGTTGCGCTACCAGGCTGCGCTACTCGCCGATGGGGGCGCATCTTACTGAGGTCGCCGCCAGGCGTCAATGACTTTTTCACGTTGAGCGCGTCAACTGGCTGAAAAGCATTCACGTCGGCGGCGCGCCAGCCGCGGGATTAGCTTTTGCTTACCGCGCCGGCGGCAGGCGCCTGACACCAGTTGTTGTCCGCTTTAATGCCGCCGTCCGGCGAGGTGTAACCCAGGCAGCCGAGAAGGGTATCAAACAGTTCAACATGGCGATGGGTTTTTCCTACGCGCTGCTGCGCCTGTAAACGTTCAAACGCCTGCTTGTTGCGCCCATCCGCCAGCCAGCTGTCGGACGCCCAGACGATCATCGGCACGCGGAACTGCTCCGGCGGCGCCATGTCGCGCGGCGTGCCGTGCAGGTGCATATTATCGCTGATCGACTCACCGTGGTCGGCGGCATAGAAGACGATCGCCTTCTTGTCGCGCAGCTGGTCATAGACGCTGTCCAGCACACTGTCGGTATAAAGCACCGAGTTATCGAAGGCGTTAATCAGCTGCGCCTTGCTGCACTTATCATCTACGCCCATACACTCCGGCGTATAGCGCGCGTAGCTGCGCGGATAGCGCTGGGAATAAAGATAGTGCGAGCCTTTGGTATGCAGCACCACCAGATGTTTGCCGTTCGGATGACGATCGAGCGACGCCTTCAGTTCCGGGATCAAAAGCATATCGTCAACCGGCTTGCCCTGATTGCGGCGCTCAGAGCCGATCTGCTCGCGGAAGGCGAAGTTATCCGCATGACTGTTGTCGTAAAACCAGACTTCGCTCTGCATGGCGAACAGCTCAGAGCTAAAGCCCAGCGATTTCAGCACCGCGAAAACGTTCTCTTCTTTCAGCGTGCGGCCCGGATTATCCATAGTGCCGCCTTCGCGCACAAACATGCAGCGCAGCGAGAGCTTGGTGGCGGTGTCGCACGATTCGCCGCGGAATGCCACCACGTTTTTCTCATGGGAAAGCTTCGGCGTGGTGTCGCGCTCGTAGCCCAGCAGTCCCATATGATCCCAGCGGGTGGTCTCGCCGATCACGAACACCACGTAGGTGTCGTCGATGCCCGGCGGCGCCACGTAAGTGAATTTCTTCGCCGGGTCCAGCAGCTCCTGCCCGTCCACCGCTTCATCAAGGTGCGTCCAGGTGAACAGGCCCAGCGCCGACAGCCAGTTGGAAGGCAGATAAGAGTGCGCCACCACGCCGCCATAGCTCGGCAGGTCGATATTGGTGATCTCTTCATTCGCTTTTTGCAGCTTGTCGAAATAGCGGATCGGCAGCCACACCAGCACGACCGCCAGCAGCATAATGCCCAACGGCTTCAGACGCTGTCCCGGCGTTTTTAACTGTTCAATCAGCGTCATGCGCAGGCGGTTGCGCCAGATCATCAGCAGCGGCAGCGCGCTGACCAGCACCATCCACAGTACAAACTGATAGCCCACTACCTCTTTCGAGAGATCGATATCGGTGGTCATCACCGAAGCCACGATGCCGTAGCCGATCACCACGTTGAAAAAGGCCATATAGTAGGCGGCGGCCACCGAGATCAGCACCAGCACGGTAGCGAGAATACGATAAAACAGCTTGCCGCCCAGCGACAGCAGACGCATCAGGAAGAAAGTCAGCAGAACGATAGCCATGACTTCCGCCCCGGCCGACAGCCAGTCAGTGAGCGTGGATTTATTCAGAAATGGATCAAATCGGCGGTAAAATATGGGCAAATTCAACAAAATGCCAATGTAGAGCGACAGCAAAAGAGACAGCTTTTGCTGAGTGAGTGATTTTATATAATTCATTCGACCTTCTTTATTCCCGGCGCAACATATGCTTTACAAACGATATTCAGACCGCTCCGCTGCGCCAGAGTTCTTACCGACAATCGCATTATTCTCACAGCGTGATGAACAAGAGGATTCTGAACGGAAAAAGGAACCTTTTCCGGTGGAGCGTGGGCAGTAAACCACAGTCAGGCATCAGGATCAGCGAAATTTCGCCATCGTGACGAGAAAACGCACAGTTTGATAGCCAGAGAGAGGGAAAGCCGCGCGTCAGAACGCGCGCGGCGGGATATCAGGCGTTGATGATATTCAGAGTCACGTCGATGTTGTCGCGGGTGGCGTTAGAGTAAGGACAAACGATATGCGCGGCGTCGACCAGCTTCTGCGCTTCCGCCTGGTCCATGCCTGGCAGATGAATATTCAGCGTAGCTTCAATGCCAAAACCGGTCGGTAGCGGACCAATGCCCACCTCGCCTTCGATAAAGGCCTCTTTCGGCATGGCGATTTTGTCACGCGAGGCGACGAACTTCATCGCGCCCAGGAAGCAGGCGGAATAACCAGCGGCGAACAGCTGTTCTGGGTTAGTGACTTCGCCGCCGGCGCCGCCCATCTCTTTCGGTACGCCCAGCTTCACGTCCAGTACGCCGTCAGAAGAGGTGGCGCGGCCATCACGTCCACCCGTAGCTTTTGCTTTTGCACGATAGATGACTTTTTCTAATGACATATAAATCCCCTTCCTGTTTGTTTATTCACAATTAAATAGCGAACGATTTAATTAGTACGACATTAAAAAGGTTAGTTTGTTCAGCCACTCTGTCCAGTGGCTGGACAACAGGACTAGCGAACCAGATTATCCCGCAGCCGATCAAGCTGGCCCTTAAGGGTCTGTAACGTCTCGACATCGCAGTCCGAGGCGCAAATAACCGATTCAGGAATGCTTAACGCTTTTTCGCGTAGCGCGCGGCCTTGCTCCGTCAGCGTGACCACCACCTGGCGCTCATCCTGCCGCGAGCGCTGGCGTGACACCAGCCCCGCCGCCTCCAGCCGTTTCAACAGCGGCGTCAGCGTGGCGGAGTCGAGAAACAAACGCTCGCCGATATCGGAGACCGTAACGTCATCGCGCTCCCACAGCACCAGCATCACCAGATATTGCGGATAGGTGATGTCGAGCTGCGTCAGCAGTTGGCGATAAAGTTTATGCATCGCCAGATTGGCTGAGTAAAGGGCGAAGCAGAACTGGTTATCCAGCAGCAGTGGCGCGCCCGGCGCTTTTTTGTCATCTTGATGTGTACTCATGCGTGACAATATAAATAGCGTACTACATAATTGCAAGCAATATTTAACCAGAGCAGGGGAGAAATCTATGCAGTCACTGGAAGAACGGGCAAGACGCTTTGCGACAGAAATCCACGCCGCCGCCGGCCAGCGGCGCAAATATACGGATGAGCCCTATATCGTTCATCCCGCCGCCGTGGTTGAGCTGGTGCGCAGCGTCACCGATGATGAAAACATGCTGGCCGCCGCCTGGCTGCACGACACGGTAGAAGATACCGGCGCCACCCTTGAGGATATTGCGCAGCAGTTTGGCCCTGAAGTCGCCGAACTGGTCAGCATGCTGACCGATAAAAAACAGCCGCAGGCGAAAAACCGTGCCGCGCGCAAGGTGGCGCATTTCCGTCATACCGCCGACGCCTCGCCCGACGCGCAGACCATTAAGCTGGCGGACATTATTGATAATACCCGCGCCATTGTGCAGTACGATCCGCACTTCGCCCGCATCTACCTGGTGGAGAAGCAGGTGCAGATTACGCTGCTGCGTGAAGGCAGCGCGGAACTCTGGCGCCAGGCGCAGGCGACCATTGAACAGGGCATCGCCCAGCTGCAACAGCGACCTTACAATGTGCCGGAAGCCTGGTTTGAAAAACAGGCGGCAAAATATGCGCTGTAAGCGACACAGCGCAATATAAACAACTTCCTGAGCCACAACCTGATGCCGGCGTAAACCTGAACCGCCCTGCTTCGACAGGGGAGTTATCTGCCGAAACGCCTTAAGATGTCGTGAGAAAATTCCTATATTATCGCTTCGTCAGTCACGCCATTCATGGCTGAAGCGTCCGCTTTTTTTCGGCTAAAAAACAATCATTCCTGTTTATTCTCTCTGTTTATCAGCGGAATGACTTGTTAAATAAACCCTTTATTTCATCAAGGTCGTCCACGAAAAAAACCGTGCCTGCGCATGCATGCTTGATTATATCTGATATCGCTCGTCCAACCTTAACCCTGCATACGAGACGATAATCATGAGCAAACACACCTCTGGTAAACATTATGGTTGTGGACGTGGCGGGGTTAAACCCCCACGCTGACCGTCGAACCGTTGTTCGAAGATGGCTTCCGCGCGACCAACCCCGCCGATTACTATTCTCCGGCGCTGCTCTTCGGCACCGCGCGTCATGTTGAGCCCGGCGCGCTGGTGACGGTGACGCTGGAAGACCATACGTGGCAGGCGCGCGTTGATAAAAACGGCGACTGGAGCCTGCCCATCCCGCCTTCCGCCATTACCTCGCTGCTGGAGGTGGAGCGCCAGCTAACCATCAGCGTCACTAACCGTTCCGGCAAAACCACTGAGCTGACGCGCACCGTCGAAATTCCGGATATGAGCAACGGCGCGGCGGCGGGTGTCGGCATCGGTCCGATAGCGGGCAACGATGTGCTGACCGGCCGGGAAAAAACCCATGGTCAGGTCATCTCCGGCCTGACGGAGTTCGCGGAGAAAGGCTCGCTGGTTACCGTGATGCTGGAAGGGAAAAGCTGGCAGGTGCCGATTGACGCCAACGGCAGCTGGCACCTGACGCTGCCCCCGGAAGTGCTGAAAACGCTGACGCCCGGCGAGCATACCATCAGCGTGATGGCGGTGGCCGATTATGACGGCTCACGTACCCTTATCGACCGTACCTTTACCGTCACGAAAGGTCATGCGACGCCCTGCGCGGCGGAAATCACCCTTAACAGCATCACCAGCGACGACGTGCTGACTGCCGTCGAACGACAAAGCGGCCTGATCGTCAGCGGCACCGTCGACAACGTGCCGAACGGCAGTCAGGTATGGGTTCAGCTGGGCGATGATATCTACGCGGCAACGGTCAAAAATCACCACTGGCAAACCACCATTCCCGCTGGCGATCTGGCGACATTGCAGAATGGCTCGGCGGCCATTACGGCCTGGGTGCAGGATGTGAATGAAACCGCCACCGTCGTACGTGAATTTATCGTGGCCAAAACGGCGACGGCGCCGTACCTGACTATCGATCCTCCTTATAACAACTTTGCGATTGATGATGAGCAGTGGGCCATGTTCCCGGCGTTGCTTTCCGGTACCGCCATTAACGTGACACCGGGCACCGTGGTGGCGGTCGTTTTTGGCACAAAAAACTATCAGCCGCGTGTCGATGAGGAAGGCAAATGGCATGTACCCGTCTCCGTTGCTGATTTGATGGCGCTTTCTCCAGGCGAATACCGGTTGCAGGTGATTACGACCAATTATCTGGGCGAGACGACCTCCCTGGAGCGGACGATCAGGCTGGACGATATTTTTTCCTCTACCGAACCGCGCATCGCCATCGGCGCGGTTTCCACCGATGACGTTATCAGCGCGCGGGAAAGTCAGACCGATTTAATTATTTCCGGCGCCAGTCTTAATGTCGCGGCAGGAGAGCTCGTCAGCGTTACATTTCCGGGCGCGCTGCCTGGCCAGACGTTTACCGGCAGAACGGGCAATTACGGCGAGTGGAGCGTCACTATCCCGGCTTCCACGCTTCAAACGTTAGGCTCCGGCGACGTCGAGGTAAAAGCGCAGCTGGGCAACGGCGCTCTGTCCGACAGCCGAAATATCGACATTATCACCGGCGGCGATCCAGAGCTGGCGCCCACTATCACGCTTGACTCGCTGCGTCAGGGTTCGCTGATCTCACAGGAAGAGATATCGGCCTATAAACTGCACCTCAGCGGTAAAGTCGCCAACGTCGACAATAACAGCGAAATCTGGGTTCAACTGGGCCATGAGATCTATGTCACGAACGTTTTTGGGGATACCTGGGCGCTGACCGTTCCTAATGACGCCCGGCTTGAGCAAGGCCCGACGTCGATTATCGTCACGGTGCGGGACGGTGATGAAACCGCCAGCACCGTCCTGCCGGTAACCGTGGTGCAGAAGATTCCGTTGAAGATCGATCTGCTGCCCGGCGGCGACGAGGTGATGCACTACGACGCCCCGTGGGATCATATTTTTACCGGCACGGTGCGGGATGACACCCGTCCGGTGACGCTAACGTTGAACGGGAAAAGTTATCGCGCCAGCGTGACGGACCATGAATGGATGGTCAGAATACCAGGCGAAGAGATGAATGCGCTGCCTGTCGGCGACGTGCCGTTAACGGTAAAAACCGGTAGTTTTACCGCTGGCATTACGCTGACGGTAAACGGCGAAACGCAGGCATCGCCCTTAGGCCCGACGCTGGATGCGGTCAGCGGCGATAATCTGATTACCTACGAGGAAAAGGGCAACGGCCTGAGACTGAGCGGCGGCGTGCTGGATGCCGACAGGGTGACGGCGGACGCTATCGTTGACGTCGAGCTGCGTGGACAACATTATCAAAGCGGGCTCACGCTGGTGAATGGCGAGCTGAACTGGAGCGTGTGGGTGCCCTTTGAAGAGACCAAACTGCTGCCGATGAACGGTACGCAGATGGTGACCGTTACCCTGCTGGAAGAGGGCCAGCCGAGCATCGTCACGGCGCGCATCCTGGAATTCACCCGCGACACCGATCCCAGCGATTTCCCGCCGCAGGTAGCCATTGACCCCTGGGGCGATAACATCATCAACGCGACGGAAGCGCAAAGCGATCAAACGATCGGCGGCACCACCCATTATATATTTGCCGGCAGCGCAGTGACGGTAACGCTGGGCGAACTGAGCTGGCAAACCGTTACCGATAATGACGGACGCTGGAAAGTCACCATCCCGGCAGGCGCGCTGGCCACTATCCCGGACGGCGATTATCAACTTAACGTTACCGTCGCCCATCCTGATAACCCGGAATTTCCCGGCAGCAGCAGCGCCAGTCGTAGCGTGACGTTCGATACCGGCCACGCCCCGGCAAACAGCGTGCTGGCTGAAGCCGTCCCGGATCTGGCGACGCACGCTGAGGAAGAAACCAGCACGGCCTTCAACGCCCAGTCTGCGACAGTGGACAACAGGCCGGACCATGGCGACGGACAGACCGTTCATCAGGAAGCCACGCCGGAGGATGCCCATCAGCTATCGCTCAGCGCGCTAAACAGCCTCATCGCTGATGTCGGAGAGATGGCGCATAACGGCCTGTCGGAAAGCGGCGCATTGCCGACGACGCTGGCCGACCTGGGACTGAGCGGCGGCGAAAGCGCCATCGCGGCGCTGCTGGCGCAAACGGCGGAGGCAAAGGAAAGCGCGGCGGAGACAAAAACGCTGGACGCATCGCTGGAGCCGATTAGCCTGGCGCTCGCCGCCTCAGGCGATGCCTGGAGTCTGGCGGCGCGCGGCGTAGAAGAGGGACAGAACTATGCGCCGCCCGTGCCGCCCGATCTGATGGAGCATCTGGCTCATCAGCTGGCCTGAAACAAAAAAACCCGCCGGTGGCGGGTTTTTTTCGGTATTTACACACTCAGTCAAGCAGCTGGCGGCCCAGATACGGGTTTGAATGCAGCAGCTGCATCAGCTTCTGTGCGCTACCTGACGGGCGGGTGCGTCTCGCTTCCCAGCTTTTCACTGAAGAGACGCTCACGCCCATCACGCGGGCAAATTCATCAATTTTCATGCCGGTCATTTCACGCAGGCGCTGTGGTTCTGGCACTGAGACCGTTTTTTCTTGCTGCGCGGAAAAGGTATCGCCAACATTCCGTGTCAATACAATTTGCTCAAGACTGCTGAGTAACTCAACCATGGGATCTTTTACTTCCATAGCAAACTCCTAAAACTCACTATGAACAACGTGAAAGAGGACAGAGAAAAGAACCTGAAACCCAGGCTCAGAATGCCGGTTTGTTGCAAGGGGACGAGGTCAGGGCAGTGCAACATAAATCGGGAATTTAAGTATTAGACGATCGCCAGCGTTTTGCCGCCTGTTTTCTGACTATTTTTCGATCTTGCTTCCGTCTTTACTCTTTTCTTGCCCGCTCCCTTTTTTCCTGGTCCGTTTCCTGCTTAAAAAACGTGCTGAACGCCGTGTTAATTATCGTTAATTACTGAATAGCCATATTCAGCCTAATCGCATTGATCTATGCTTTAGGCACCTCAGGGCGGCAGCCTCGCTGCCTGAACAAATAGATAATTCGTTAATTTACAGGAGTAAACGCTATGGCGACCGGAGTTTCCCGCGTCTGGATGCGCCTGTGGCTGCCGTTGGCGGCCCTGTTGGTCATCTTTCAACTTACCGGCTGCGGTGATAAAGAGGGTGAACAGCGTAAGGCTTTTAGTGACTTTTTACAGAATACCGTGATGCGCAGCGGTGAACGCCTGCCGGCGCTCAGTGAAGATCAGAAGCAGCGCTTTGGCAATTACACCAGTGACTACGCCATCATTTATGATTTTTCGCAGCAGGTGAACAAAGCGGTGGATCAGGGTCTGCGTCCGGTGGTAGACGAGCTTTCCGCCATTCGTCTGCCGCAAGACTACCTGACGCGCCGCGACGCGCTGCGCCAGGCGAGTGGCTCGCTCAGCGTGTTGACGCAGCAGATTCAGAACGCTAAGACTCAGGCCGACAGCAGCAAGGCGGCGCTGAAACAGCCGGATGATTTAAAAGCGGTATATGACCGCGTTTATACCAAAGTGGTGACCCAGCCTGCGGCGTCGCTGATGCCGCTGCTGCCAGCGCTGCAATCGCTGAGCCAGGATGTGGTGCAGACTGGCGATTTCCTGCAACAGCAGGGCGATCGGGTCACCTTTAACGACAATGGCGTGCAGTTCCCGACGCAGGAGCAGGCGAGCCAGTACAATACGTTGATGAGCAACGTATCGGCCAAAGCACAGGCGCTGACGCAGGCGCAGAGCGCAGTGCAGGGCGGCTTCCAGTAACACAGAGCGGGTGTCGCAGGGATTATCCTGGCGCCCGTTTCTTCCTACGCTTTCTCTGCGGCTGTCCCGTTATCGCTACTTTTCAACCTGAGGTTGCCCATTTCCCGCGCTCGTTATTCCCTTTACCCGGCTTTACCGGTACTTGTCTCGCTTCTTTCATTAGCCATGCACCGATGATCGCTTTCCCGCTTCACTTTCTCCGGTGCGATTAACCTCCCCTGCTGCGCTGTTTACTGCTTTCGACGCGGCGTTATCTCTTCTGCAAAAAAGCGCCGCGCGACGCGCCGTTTCCGGTCCAGGCAAAAATGTGATCTGGCGCATTTTCGACCAAAAGTTTATTGTGATATTCGTCACATTTTTGAAACAAACCACCACATGAAAAATGTGATTAATATCACATTCCATTCCCCTGTCTCGCCGCTAATTTCGCCATTCCTGTTTTCAATAAGGGCTTTTCTGTGATCTTAATCACCAAATATGGTCCGATAACCTACCTCTAATTGTGATCTTTATCACTTCGAGGCGCTCACTACGCAGCGTCATAATCGCGTGCTAGAGTCCGCCTGCATACAGTAATCCGACGGCGCCTCGCCGTAGCGTCTTAACAAAATCACGCGCTCTCTTATTTGTCAGCGCGTAACAATAAGAGGTGTGTTTTTATGTCCTCATCTGTCAAGGTCAAGGTTCAAAGCTTTGGTCGTTTTCTAAGCAATATGGTGATGCCGAATATCGGCGCCTTTATCGCCTGGGGCATCATCACCGCCCTGTTTATTCCTACCGGCTGGCTGCCGAACGAAACGCTGGCGAAGCTGGTCGGCCCGATGATCACCTACCTGCTGCCGCTGCTGATCGGTTATACCGGCGGACGTCTGGTCGGCGGCGATCGCGGCGGCGTGGTGGGCGCGATTACCACCATGGGCGTGATCGTTGGCGCGGATATGCCGATGTTCCTCGGTTCGATGATTGCCGGTCCGCTGGGCGGCTGGGCGATCAAAACCTTTGACCGCGCGGTAGACGGCAAAATCAAAAGCGGCTTCGAGATGCTGGTCAACAACTTCTCGGCGGGCATCATCGGTATGCTGCTGGCGATTCTGGCGTTCCTCGCCATCGGTCCGCTGGTGGAAGGCCTCTCCCATATTCTCGCCGCGGGCGTGAATATCATGGTGCAGAACAACCTGCTGCCTCTGACCTCGATTTTCGTTGAACCGGCGAAGATTCTGTTCCTGAACAACGCCATCAACCACGGCATCTTCTCGCCTCTGGGCATCCAGCAGGCCAGCGAAGCCGGCAAATCCATTTTCTTCCTGATTGAAGCCAACCCAGGCCCGGGCATGGGCGTGCTGGTCGCCTATATGTTCTTTGGCCGCGGCAACGCGAAACAGTCAGCGAGCGGTGCGGCCATTATCCACTTCCTTGGCGGCATCCATGAAATCTACTTCCCGTATGTGCTGATGGCGCCGCGCCTGCTGATCGCCGTGATTCTCGGCGGCATGACCGGCGTCTTCACCCTGACGCTGCTGAACGGCGGTCTGGTTTCTCCTGCTTCTCCTGGCTCTATTCTGGCGGTGCTGGCCATGACGCCGAAAGGCGCCTACTTCGCCAATATCGCGGCGATCGTCGCGGCTTTCGCCGTCTCCTTCGTGGTTTCCGCCGTACTGCTGAAAACCAGTAAAGTAAAAGACGAAGACGATATCGAAGCGGCCACTCGTCGCATGCAGGATATGAAAGCGCAGTCTAAAGGCCAGGCGGGCGCGCCTGCCGCGGCCAGCGCCGGTCTGAACGGCGATTTAAGCCACGTGCGTAAAATCATCGTCGCCTGTGACGCCGGTATGGGCTCCAGCGCCATGGGCGCTGGCGTGCTGCGTAAGAAAGTGCAGGACGCGGGACTGACGCAGATCTCCGTCACCAATACCGCTATCAACGCCTTGCCGGGCGACGTCGACCTGGTGATCACGCATCGCGATCTCACCGAACGCGCCATGCGCCAGGCGCCGCATGCGCAGCATATCTCGCTGAATAACTTCCTCGACAGCGGTCTTTATAGCGACCTGACCTCGCGTCTGGTAGACGCGCAGCGCAGCGTGGAACACCGTGAAAAGGTTAACGCGGCCCTGAGCGACAGCTTTGAGAGCAACAACGAGCATCTGTTTAAGCTGGGCGCCAGCAACGTATTCCTCGGCCAGCAGGCCGCCAGCAAAGAAGAGGCGATCCGCTTCGCCGGTGAGCAGCTGGTGAAAGGCGGTTATGTTGAGCCAGAATATGTCGACGCGATGCTGGAACGTGAGAAACTGACGCCGACCTACCTGGGTGAATCCATCGCGGTGCCGCACGGTACGGTTGAAGCGAAAGATCGCGTGCTAAAAACCGGCGTGGTGTTCTGTCAGTATCCGCGAGGCGTGCGCTTCGGCGAAGAGGAAGATGACATCGCCCGTCTGGTGATCGGCATCGCCGCTCGCAATAACGAGCACATCCAGGTCATCACCAGCCTGACCAACGCGCTGGATGACGAAAGCGTAATTGCGCGTCTCGCCACCACCAACAGCGTGCAGGAAGTGCTGGATCTGCTTACCGGTCAGCCAGCCTGATCTGACGCATACGCTGAGGGGCCGCTCTGCCCGGCCCTTCTTCGGGCAAGGTGGACTTGCCCCTTTCTCTTTTTTTGAAGGTTATCGCAACGATGAAAGCATTACATTTCGGCGCCGGTAATATCGGTCGTGGTTTTATCGGCAAGCTGCTGGCGGACGCTGGCATTGAACTGGTGTTTGCCGACGTTAATCAGGCGGTGCTGGACGCGCTGAACGCCCGTCACCAGTACCCGGTGCATGTGGTCGGCGAGCAGGCGCAGGTAGACACGGTGACCGGCGTCAGCGCCGTCAACAGCACCAGCGAAGAGGTGATTACGCTGATCGCCGAGGTTGATATCGTTACCACGGCGGTTGGCCCGCAAATCCTCGCGCGTATCGCTGACAGCATCGCGCGCGGCCTGGCCAAACGCAGTGATAGCGCTAATACCCGCCCGTTAAACATTATCGCCTGTGAAAATATGGTGCGCGGCACCAGTCAGCTGAAAGCGCATGTGCTGGCCGCGTTGCCGGAGCAGTATCACGCCTGGGTCGAGGAGCATGTCGGCTTCGTCGATTCCGCCGTTGACCGCATCGTGCCGCCGGGCGAAGCGGGCAGCAGCGATCCGCTGGAAGTGACCGTCGAGACCTTCAGTGAGTGGATCGTCGATAAAACCCAATTTAAAGGCGAACTGCCCGCCATTCCGGGCATGGAGCTGACTGATAATCTGATGGCGTTCGTCGAGCGCAAACTGTTTACGTTGAATACCGGCCATGCGATCACCGCTTATCTGGGCCAGCTGGCGGGGCACCAAACCATCCGCGACGCCATTCTCGATCCGGCGGTGCGCGCGGTGGTGAAAGGAGCGATGCAGGAGAGCGGCGCGGTGCTGATCAAGCGCTACGGCTTCGACGCACAGAAACATGCCGCCTATATCGAAAAAATCCTGACCCGCTTTGAAAACCCATACCTGAAAGATGACGTCGAGCGTGTTGGCCGCCAGCCGCTGCGCAAGCTGAGCGCGGGCGATCGCCTGATCAAGCCGACGCTCGGCACGCTGGAGTATCAGCTGCCGCACGATAACCTGGTGAAAGGCATCGCCGCCGCCATGCGCTACCGCAGCGCACAGGACCCGCAGGCGCAGGAGCTGGAGGCGCTCCTGGAAAAAGTGGGCCCGCAGGCGGCGCTGGCGCAGGTTTCTGGCCTGGATGCCGACAGCGAAGTGGTCGCAGCAGTGGTTAAGGCCTATAACGCAATGCCATAATGCGCACGCTCCCGATGCTGAATAACGGCGAGCAACAAGGGCACAGCCTGGCTGTGCCCCCGCGCAGAATGATAAATGTACAGGCAACAATGGAAGAGAAGCAGGCTTTTGAAAATCGGGTGCTGGAGCGACTGAATGCCGGACGCTCGGTAAGAAGCTTCCTGATTGCCGCCGTTGAACTGTTGACCGAAGCGGTCAACCTGTTGGTGCTTCAGGTGTTTCGCAAGGATGACTATGCGGTGAAATATGCCGTCGAGCCATTACTGCTCGGCGACGGGCCGCTGGGCGAACTGTCGGTGCGGCTGAAGCTGATTTACGGTCTCGGCGTGATCAGCCGCCATGAATATGAAGACTGCGAACTGCTGATGGCGCTGCGTGAGGAGCTAAACCACGACGGCACCGAATACCGCTTCAGCGATGACGAAATTCTTGGGCCGTTCGGCGAGCTGCATTGTGTCAGCGCCTGGCCGCCCCGCCCTGACTTTTCCAGCGACGATGAACAGCTGCGCGCCATGCAGCAGCAGCGCTATCAACAGGTGCTGCGCTCAACGATGGTGCTCTCCCTGACGGAGCTTATCTCACGCATCAGCATGAAGCAGGCTTTCAAAAAGTAGCCCCGCCCTTTTCCGCTTTTCGTGTATCATATCGATTAATCATCAGTACAGGTAACCGTCATGAAAGAGCAGGAAAAAGCCGAAATCAAGCGCCTCAGCGACCAGCTGGATGCGCTCAATCGTAAAGAGCCGATGTTGCTGGAATCGGGCGATGCGGAGAAACTCGGCGCGCTGCTGAAAGAAAAAGAGACGCTGATCGCCGAGATCGAACGTCTGCGCGACGTGCGCGATCAAAAGCTGAGCAAAGAAGCGCAGAAGCTGCAAAAGCTGCCGTTTAGCCGCGCCATCACCAAAAAAGAGCAGGCGGATATGGGCGCCCTGAAGAAAAGCGTGCGCGGCCTGGTGGTGGTACATCCGATGACCGCGCTGGGCAAAGAGATGGGCCTGAAAGAGATGACCGGCTACGCGCCAAAACCTTTCTGACCCTGCTGGCCGGATTGATTACATCCGGCCACGCTCTTCCTCCACCGCTTCAGAAAGCTGTTTTTCCAGCATATCCATAAATTCATAGCGACGGCGATATTCGGCGCGCTTTTTACTGGCTATCTCCTCAAGCGGCTTGCGCGGCATCGCCAGCGGCAGCTGATAAAGACCGCTCTTCAACGCCTCCCCGTTCAGCGACAGCCAGAACTCGCTATAGCTGGCGTGAAACACCTCTTTTTTGCTGTGGCGATAGCGCAGGCTGCGGAAAACGTGAGTATCGTCGCCGACCGCCTGGATCTGCGTCACTCCGCAGCGCGCAGCCAGATAAAACAGCGTCTCCATCAATACGCGCTTGGGAAAAAGTCCGTGGCCCGCTTTGGTGGCATCGCGGATAATGCTGGCATCCACCGTTTTACGCGGCCCCTGCAACCCGCCGATCAGCAGTCCCAGCCTGCCCGCCTGCTGTAAAAACGAGAACGAGAGCGATGCGATGGTAATGCCGTTATAGAGCAGCACCAGCGTAACTTCGCCTTCGCGATCGAAACGGCCGGTGCTGCAAACCACGTCAAACCGTTCATCATTTTTGCCGTGCAGACGCGCCACCGTCTGATCGACCGGCGATAAGAACAGCTGGTAAAGCGCGCGCGGCAGCTGCTGAACGGTGCCGTAGTGATCGAGCAGCGCCTGGGCGCGCTGCTTAACGCTAAAATGCGCGCACAGATAGGGGCGATGGATTTTCGCCGGCAGCAATCCCTGAATAGTCAACGCCTGACGCATCGCCGGCAGCCGCGACATCTGTTCCATATAGGAAAAGGTGGTGACGGGAAAAGCCAGCGAGCGCAATAAAAACTTGGTGCGGAAGCGGCGGCATTCCCACAGTTTATTTGGCTTAAATTGACCACGCGTTAACTGAAAAAAAAGCGAGCCGGTAGAAAATTCCGGCGTTGGGCTATGTGTAATCGTCGACATGCTATTTATTAATATGAAAGAACCATGCGCCAATATTAAGATGCCAAATATCAACAGGACGTTAATATCTGGCCAATAGATTTAGCGAAAAAATTATTTTTATTAAGGGCGCCGTTATTTTATAAAGGAATTAAACGAAGGTTAAATGAAAGGGTTTTTCAAAATAAAAAAACGGCGGAGCTGCTGCCCCGCCGGTGAATAATTCATGCACTGCTAAGCAGGCTTATTTTGCATTGGCGAAACGCGCAGCCGCTTCGTCCCAGTTCACTACGTTCCAGAACGCTTTGATGTAGTCAGGACGTTTGTTCTGATACTTCAGGTAGTAAGCGTGCTCCCATACGTCCAGGCCCAGAATCGGGTAGCCGGAAGCGCCGGAGATCGCTTCGCCCATCAGGGGGCTGTCCTGGTTAGCGGTAGAGACCACCGCCAGCTTGTCGCCTTTTTTCACCAGCCACGCCCAGCCTGAACCAAAGCGGGTCGCTGCGGCTTTCTCGAACTCTTCCTGAAACTTCTCAACGCTGCCGAAATCTCTTTCGATAGCGGCTTTCAGGTCGCCCTGCAGAGTGGTGCCGGTTTTCAGGCCCTTCCAGAACAGGCTGTGGTTATAGTGGCCGCCTGCGTTATTGCGCAGTACGGTTTTCTTGTCTGCCGGAACCTGATCCAGTTTGGTGATCAGCTCGTCAACCGGCAGGTCGGCGAATTCGGTGCCTTCCAGCGCTGCGTTAGCGTTGTTAACGTAGGTCTGGTGGTGTTTGGTGTGATGGATTTCCATCGTCTGCTTGTCGAAATGCGGTTCCAGTGCGTCGTATGCGTAAGGCAGGGATGGCAGTGAATAACTCATGTTCATCATCTCCATTTATTGTAGGAGCGGCACTTTTCGTTGTAAGCACCGCGTAAGCAGTCGGATCATTATAGTTAAATTAGTGATCGGGAAAAGGATAATCAATGCCCCTCTCGTTATAAGGTTATACCAGAGTGGACGAACAGGCCCGATAGAGCCAACTATTTGAAAAGACAAAAAAGCGACGCAAAGCATCCAGTGCCGTCGACGGGATCGGCGCATAACGCCTTATAGCGATCTGCGACAGCAGCGCAAGCGTCTTTTCCGACGCGCCAACACGTCGGATTAATAAAACCCGTTCGGTGTTGGCGCTGCGCCATCGTGATAAAAGCGAATCAGGTTTAACCGGCGCGAAAAGCCGCCCCTTGCGGCGCGGCGCTTTACGTTGACGGCTCAGGACTGCGCTGCTGAATTTATCAACCGCTGCGGATGGGTATAAATCGTCGCGCGTCCCGGTTTGCTGAAGCCCACCAGCGTCAGATTGCTGCGCTCCGCGACTTCCACCGCCAGGCGGGTGGCCGCCGATACGGCAAACAGAATTTGCACGCCGCACATCGCCGATTTTTGCACCATCTCATAGCTGGCGCGGCTGGAAACCAGCGCCGCGCCGCGCTGCCAGCCGCGACGGCTGCGGTAGCCGAGCAGCTTGTCCAGCGCCACATGACGGCCCACATCTTCGCAGCCGCCCGTCAGCTGCCCTGCCTCATCGATCCAGGCCGCCGCATGGGTGCAGCCGGTCAGCTGGCCGACCGGCTGAAACGCTTTCAGCTGGCGCAGCGCTTTATCCAGCAAGCTGAGATCGAACGTCTGGCTGAATGGCAGCGGCTGAATCGGCTTGCCGATCTCATTTAGCTGTTCGACGCCGCAAACGCCGCAGCCGGTGCGACCGGCCATCGCGCGCCGCTGTTCTTTCAATGCCATAAAGCGACGGCTGGAGAGCTCGATCTGCACTTCGATACCGTTGTAGCCCGGCACCACATCCATGCCGTAAATTTCCTCCGGTGCGGCGATAATGCCCTCCGAGAGCGAAAAACCGAGCGCAAAGGCTTCAAGGTCTTTCGGCGTGCTCATCATCACCACATGGGAAATACCGTTATAAACCAGCGCCACCGGCACCTCGTCGGCAAGCCAGTCGTGTCGGGTTTCCATTAGCGCATCACGTTGCCACACCTGCGCTTCGCTTGCTCCCGTGAAGCTGCTTACAGCTTCGTCGCTTTGTTGATCATGGAATTTCAATTTACGTCTACCTGGTTATAACAACCACACAGATTAAGTGGTAATCTTAGGCCGCTTATGAATTTGAGATGTGCCCGGCAATTCTGAACCTGTGCCCCGCTCAGCGCAAAAAAATCGCTGCACAAAAAATGCGAATCATGCCTGCGCCACGCTTTTCCCTGCTAAAGGCAAATATATTTAATATAAATAAACGCCAGAATCCTGCTATTTACCCCTCAGACGCTTAAATATTAAAATTTTATAAATATAACCCTTAATGATTAATAAGTTAAAAATTATAACAAATTAATTACTTATTGATTACGGTCAAAAAAATCATGCCAGAGACTGCTATTTTCATGCCTCTGGCAATGGTTTGGGCAAAAATAATTATTATGCATATTAATAGACGCAGTTTTTTTAAACTCTGTGCGGGCGGTATGGCAGGAACAACCGCGAGCTTATTGGGTTTCGCGCCTCCCAGCGCGCTTGCGAATGTCAGGCAATATAAACTATTACGCGCCAAAGAAACCCGTAATAACTGTACTTACTGCTCCGTCGGCTGCGGCATGCTGATTTACAGCCGGGGCGACGGCGCCAAAAACGCCGTTTCTTCTATTTATCACATTGAAGGCGACCCCGATCATCCGGTCAGCCGGGGGTCGCTCTGTCCTAAAGGCGCCGGGGTGCTGGATTTCATTCACAGCGACAGACGGCTGAAATACCCTGAATATCGCGCGCCCGGCTCCAGTGAATGGAAGCGTATCAGCTGGGAAGAGGCCTTTGACCGTATCGCCCGTTTAATGAAGGCGGATCGCGACGCAAACTTTCAGCAAAAGAATGAGCAAGGCGTTACGGTCAACCGCTGGACGACCACCGGCATGCTCTGCTCCTCCGCCGCCAGCAACGAAACCGGGCTGCTCGATCATAAATTCGCCCGTGCTTTAGGTATCGTCGCCCTGGAAAACCAGGCCCGACTCTGCCATGGCCCAACGGTCGCGGCGCTGGCGCCGAGCTTCGGCCGCGGCGCGATGACCAACAGCTGGAACGACATTAAGAACGCCAACGTCATCATGATCATGGGCGGCAACCCCGCAGAGGCCCATCCCGTCGGCTTTAAATGGGTTATCGAAGCGAAAACGCATAATAAAGCGAAAGTGATCGTGGTCGACCCGCGCTTCAACCGCTCCGCCTCGGTAGCCGACATCTATGCTCCGCTGCGCGCAGGCAGCGATGTCGCCTTCCTGATGGGTATGGTCAACTATCTGTTGCAGCACGACGCGATTCAACACGACTATGTGAAGCATTACACCAACGCTTCACTGATTGTCAGCGAAGGCTACCGTTTCGACGAGGGTCTGTTCAGCGGCTACGACGACGCCGCGCGCAAATATGACAAAACCAGCTGGTACTATGAGCTGGATGAACACGGCCAGGCGAAACGCGATCTTACCCTTGCGCATCCGCGTTGCGTATTTAATCTGCTGAAAAAACATGCCAGCCGCTACACGCCGGACATGGTGTCCCGTCTGTGCGGCACGTCAAAAGACGATTTTCTGACCATCTGCCAGACAATCGCCAGCACCAGCGTGCCTGATCGCACCACCGCTTTCCTGTACGCCCTGGGCTGGACGCACCATACTAACGGCGCGCAAATCATCCGCACCGCGGCGATTATCCAACTGCTGCTGGGCAATATAGGCATGCCCGGCGGCGGCATTAACGCCCTGCGCGGCCACTCCAACGTACAGGGTTACACCGATCTCGGCCTGCTGTCGCAAAGCCTGCCGGGTTATCTGCCGCTCCCTTCGGAAAAACAGACCACGCTGGCGGATTATTTACAGCAGGCGACGCCGGTTTCTCCGCTGCCAGGTCAGGTTAACTACTGGCAAAACACCGATAAGTTTTTCGTCAGCCTGATGAAAAGCTTCTACGGCGATAACGCCACGGCGGAAAATCAGTGGGGCTACAACTGGCTGCCCAAATGGGATAAAAGCTACGACTGCCTGGCGCTGGCGGAAATGATGACGCAGGGCAAACTCAACGGCCTGATTATTCAGGGGTTTAACCCGCTGGCCGCCTTCCCGGACAAGAATAAAGCGTTTCGGGCCTTCTCACGCCTGAAATATATGGTGGTTATCGATCCCCTAAGCACCGAAACCGCCAGCTTCTGGCAGCATCATGGCGAATTCAACGATGTCGATCCGGCACAGATTCAGACGGAAGTGTTCCGCCTGCCCTCCTCCTGCTTTGCGGAAGAGAACGGTTCGATAGCGAATTCATCACGCTGGCTACAGTGGCACTGGGCGGCGGCCGAACCGCCGGGAGAGGCGCTGCATGACGGCAAAATCCTCGGCAATATCTTCCTGCGCCTGCGGGAACGCTATCGCCAGGAAGGCGGCGCCGCGCCGGAACCCTTACTGGCGATGCGCTGGGACTACCACGATCCCCGCAACCCGGAACCGGAAGAGGTGGCGCGCGAAAACAACGGCTGGGCGCTGGCCGATGTTTACGACGACAGCGGCAAACTGCTGTTGAAAAAAGGCCAGCAGCTTAGCTCCTTTGCTGAGCTGCGCAACGACGGCACCACCGCCAGCAGCTGCTGGATCTATACCGGCAGCTGGACGCAGTCGGGCAATCAGATGGCGCGGCGCGATAACGCCGATCCCTCAGGGCTGGGCGTGATGTCCGGCTGGGCCTGGGCCTGGCCAGCCAACCGCCGCCTCCTTTACAACCGCGCCTCCGCCGATCCGCAGGGCAACGCCTGGGATCCGCAACGCCGATTGATTGAGTGGGACGGCAAACAGTGGCAGGGCCATGACGTGCCGGACTACCCGTCGACGGCTGCGCCGGAAAAACAGGTCGGGCCTTTTATTATGCTGCCTGACGGCATGGGGCATCTGTTTGCGCTGGATAAGCTGGCGGACGGCCCTTTCCCTGAACATTATGAGCCGATGGAAAGCCCGACCGCCACCAATCCGCTGCATCCAACACAGGTTCACAGTCCGGTGGTGCGGATTTTCCAGCAGGATCTCAAAACGCTGGGCAAGGCCGACGCCTATCCCTACGTCGCCACAACCTACTCCATTACCGAGCTCTTCCGTCACTGGACCAAACATGCCCGGCTGAACGCGATCGCTCAGCCTGAACAGTTTGTCGAAATCAGCGCGGAGCTGGCGGCCGAAAAAGGCATCGCGGCGGGCGACAACGTGAAAATCAGCTCCCGACGCGGCTATATCAAGGCAAAAGCGGTGGTCACGAAGCGCTTGCGCCGTCTGACCATCGACGGCAGGCAGGTTGATACCATCGGCATTCCCTGCCACTGGGGCTTTGAAGGCGCGACGCAAAAAGGCTTTTTGGCCAACACGCTGCCGCCATCCGTTGGCGACGCCAACTCACAAACGCCTGAGTACAAGGGCTTTTTGGTTAACGTGGAAAAGGTGTAACAGAGAACGATTATGGCTTATCAGTCACAAGACATTATTCGTCGCTCCGCGACAAATGGCTTAACGCCGCCGCCGCAGGCGCGTGACCATCAGCAGGAGGTGGCGAAGCTGATTGACGTCACCACCTGCATCGGCTGCAAAGCGTGTCAGGTTGCCTGCTCCGAGTGGAACGACATCCGTGATGAGGTGGGGCATAACGTCGGGGTATACGATAACCCCGTCGATCTGACCGCCAAATCCTGGACGGTGATGCGCTTTTCGGAAGTGGAGGAGAACGGCCGGCTGGAGTGGCTGATCCGCAAGGATGGCTGCATGCACTGCGCCGATCCGGGCTGCCTGAAGGCCTGCCCGGCGGAAGGGGCGATTATTCAGTACGCCAACGGCATCGTCGATTTCCAGTCCGAGCACTGCATTGGCTGCGGCTACTGCATTGCGGGCTGTCCGTTCAACGTGCCGCGTCTGAATAAGGACGATAATCGCGCCTATAAATGCACCCTGTGCGTGGACCGCGTCGCCGTCGGCCAGGAACCCGCCTGCGTGAAGACCTGCCCGACCGGCGCTATCCACTTCGGCAGCAAAGCGGATATGCAGCAGCTGGCGGCAGACCGCGTCGACGAGTTGAAAACGCGCGGCTATGAAAACGCCGGTCTTTACGATCCGGCGGGCGTCGGCGGCACGCACGTGATGTACGTGCTGCACCACGCCAACAAGCCGCAGCTCTACCACGGCTTGCCGGACAATCCGTCCATCAGCCCGGCGGTTACCTTCTGGAAAGGCATCTGGAAACCGCTGGCGGCCATCGGCTTCGCGGCCACCTTCGCCGCCTCGGTGTTCCACTATGTGGGCGTCGGTCCGAATCGCGTCAGCGAAGATGAAGAAGATCAGCAGGAGAAAGAGGAGCGAAACCATGAAGAAGCGTGACCTGATTGTGCGCTACAGCGCACCGGAACGCATCAACCACTGGATTGTGGCGTTCTGCTTCGTGCTCGCCGCCCTCAGCGGCCTGGGATTTTTCTTCCCGTCATTTAACGGGTTGATGAATGTGCTGGGCACGCCGCAGCTGGCGCGCATCCTGCATCCATTCATCGGCGTGGCGATGTTTCTCGCCTTTATGCTGATGTTTCTGCGTTACTGGAAACACAACCTGGTTAACCGCGACGATCTGTTGTGGGCGAAGAATATCCATAAAATCGCCATGAATGAGGAGGTCGGCGATACCGGCCGCTATAATTTCGGGCAGAAGTGTGTATTCTGGGCTGCTATTATCAGTCTGCTGCTGCTGTTAGCGAGTGGTATCGTCATCTGGCGTCCTTACTTCGCCGGTGCCTTTCCCATCCCGCTGATTCGGCTGGCGTTACTGGTGCATTCGGTGTCGGCGGTGGGCCTGATCATTGTGATTATGGTACATATCTACGCCGCGCTGTGGGTAAAAGGCACGCTGACGGCAATGGTGGAAGGCTGGGTTACGCCGATTTGGGCGAAAAAGCATCACCCGCGCTGGTATCGCGCTGTTCGTGAACAGCAGAGCCAACCGACACAACAGGATAAACGTCCCTGATGACTATTCGCATCATCCCGCAAGAACAGCTGGAGAAGAGCGACAGAACAACGGCGGATATGATTCCGCCGTTACTTTTCCCCAGGCTGAAAAATTTATATAGCCGCCGCGCCGCGCGTTTGCGCCAGCTGGCGGCGAAAAATCCGCTGGGCGGCTATCTGCGCTTCGCCGCTTTTATTGCCGAAGCGCAGGAGATCGTGCTGTACGACCATCCCCTGAATATGGATCTCCATGCGCGCCTGGTGGAATCTGCCGCCAGCGGCAAGCCGCCGCTGGATATCAGCACCCTGCCGCGCGATGCGCACTGGCAGCGTCTGCTGCATTCCCTGATCGCCGAGCTGAAGCCGGAAATGACCGGCCAGGCGCTGGCGGTGCTGGAGAACCTGGAAAAAACCTCCGCGCCGGAGCTGGAAGCGCTCGCCACCGCGCTGCTGGCGCACGATTTCGCCAGGGTCAGCAGCGACAAAGCGCCCTTTATCTGGGCGGCGCTGTCGGTTTACTGGGCGCAGATGGCGGCGCTGATCCCCGGCAAAGCGCGCGCGGAATATGGCGAACAGCGTCAGTTCTGCCCGGTTTGCAACAGCGTGCCGGTAACCAGCGTGGTGCATATGGGCATGCAGAACGGCGGCCTGCGCTACCTGCACTGCAACCTGTGCGAAAGCGAGTGGCATGTGGTGCGCGCCAAATGCAGCAACTGCGAGCAAACCGGCGATCTGCACTACTGGTCGCTGGACAGCGAACAGGCCGCGGTGAAGGCGGAAAGCTGCGGTGACTGCGGCACCTATCTCAAGATGCTCTGGCAGGAGAAAGATCCGTCCGTTGAGCCGGTGGCGGACGATCTCGCCTCGCTGATGCTGGACGCGCGCATGGAACAGGAAGGTTTCGCCCGCAGCAGCCTGAACCCGTTTCTGTTCCCCGGCACGGAGTAATTTCTGACGGCCGGGCCAGCTTCATCGGTCCGGCGCCCTGATTCACTCTCAAGAGGGAGAAGCGTAATGAAACTTATCGGCAATTACACCAGCCCCTGGGTGCGTAAGATTTCCATCATCATGCTGGAAAAAGGCATTACGTTTGAATTCAGCAATGAATCTCCCTGGTCCGAAGAGAGCCACGTCCCGCACTACAATCCATTAGGCAAAGTGCCGGCGCTGGTCGACGACAGCGGCGAATGCTGGTACGACTCGCCGATTATCGCCGCCCTGCTGGAAACGCTGCCGCAAACGCCGAAGCTGTTGCCGGACGATGCGCGCCAGGCGGTGAAGGTGCGTCAGCTGGAGGCGCTGGCCGACGGGGTTTGTGACGCGGCGCTGTTTATCGTGCGTGAGCAGATGCGCCCAACGCAGCAGCAGTCGCCTGAGGAGATGCTGCGCCAGCGCCATAAAATAACGCGCGCGCTCGACGCGCTGGAGCAGGAAGCGGCCAGCGGCGCGTGGCTGAACGGCGACCCGTTAAACCTTGCCGATATCGCTACCGGCTGCGCCATCGGCTACATTAATTTTCGGCATGTGGCGCCTAACTGGTGCGTGAATCGTCCTGCGCTGGTGAAACTGGTGGAAAAACTCTTCCAGCGCGAAAGTTTTGCCCGCACGGTGCCGCCCGCAACCTGAATACGGATACGGCCCGTCAACCACTCTGGCTTTTTAATCGCTTCCCCGGCTTTTGGGCGGCGATACCGCGTTCGATTTGAACAGCGCCAGCCGACGATCCAGCGCCTTGCTGTAGAGCAGCGTGTCCACGCCGGCTGTGACAATTAAGGTTAAACGGCGCGCGGGCGTGGGCCAGCTTCGTCGCGTAAAACTGGATTTCATCCCGGCCAGCCTCCAGCGGAGTGGAAAAGAAAGGCGCAAAAGCGTGAAGGCATGCACAGATTTTTTTATCTGGAGTGCAACAGGCTGGACTAAAAACAGGAACGCCGGACAACCCGTAAAGATTGTCCGGCGTTCCGGGAAGCCTGGCGGGCGGAGCCGCCGACAGGCTTATTGCAACAGAGAGATGTCTGCCACTTGCAGGAACAGCTCGCGCAGTTTCGCCAGCAGCGTCAGGCGGTTAATACGCACCGCCTGATCTTCCGCATTCACCATCACTTTATCGAAGAAGTTATCCACCGCTTCGCGCAGCTGCGCCAGTTCGATCAGCGCATCCTGATAGCGGCCTTCCGCGAACCACGGTTGCAGCTTGCTTTCCAGCGCGGTGACAAAGGTCGCCAGCTTGATCTCTTCGTTTTCTTTCAGCAGCGACGCCTGCACGC
This sequence comes from Mixta calida, assembly GCF_002953215.1. Classification (NCBI taxonomy): domain Bacteria; kingdom Pseudomonadati; phylum Pseudomonadota; class Gammaproteobacteria; order Enterobacterales; family Erwiniaceae; genus Mixta; species Mixta calida. Next base: position 184,473 of record NZ_CP026378.1, on the reverse strand, counting down.
GATCGTTCAGCGGCTCGGTCGCTTTTGCCAGAATATTGGAGACGCGCTTGTTGGCGGCGGCCAGCGCAGCGGCTTCATCCAGCGTGCGGAAGTGCGAAACCGCCTTCATGCGCGCATCGAAATCAGCCGGACGGGTTGGACGACGCGCCAGCACCGCCTGAATAGTGTCGACGCTGTGGCCTTCTTCCTGATACCAGGCGCGGAAGCGACCCAGCATAAAGTCGATCACCTCATCCACCACCTTCTCGTTGGTCAGCTTGCTGCCGTAGAGACGCACCGCCTCTTCGGTCAGCGTTTGCAGATCGAGCGGCAGACGTTTTTCCACGATAATACGCAGCACGCCCAGCGCGGCGCGGCGCAGCGCGAACGGGTCTTTGTCCCCTTTCGGATGCTGCCCGATGCCGAAGATGCCCGCCAGGGTATCCATTTTATCGGCAATCGCCAGCGCGCAGGCGACCGGGCTGGAAGGCAGATCGTCGCCGGCGAAACGCGGCTGATACTGCTCGTTCAGCGCAACCGCGACCTCTTCCGCTTCGCCGTCGTGACGCGCGTAGTGCATGCCCATCACGCCCTGGGTGTCGGTAAACTCAAACACCATGTTGGTCATCAGGTCGCATTTGGAAAGCAGGCCCGCACGGGTCGCCAGGTTGACGTCTGCGCCGATTTGACCGGCGATCCAGCCTGCCAGCGCCTGAATGCGATCGGTTTTATCGCGCAGGGTGCCGAGCTGCTGCTGGAACAGTACGGTTTCCAGACGCGGCAGGTTATCTTCCAGACGCTTTTTGCGGTCGGTATTAAAGAAGAACTCGGCATCGGCCAGACGCGGACGCACAACCTTCTCGTTACCGGCGATAATCTGCTGCGGATCGCTCGATTCGATATTGGCGACGAAGATAAAGTGCGGCAGCAGCTTGCCCTCTTTGTCGTAGACCGGGAAATATTTCTGGTCGCCCTTCATGGTGTAGACCAGCGCTTCCGCCGGCACCGCGAGGAATTTTTCCTCGAAGGTGGCCGTCAGCACGACCGGCCATTCCACCAGCGAAGCGACCTCTTCCAGCAGGCTGTCGCTCAGATCCGCGTTGCCGCCGATCTGGCGCGCCGCCGCTTCCGCGTCGGCTTTGATTTTGGCTTTGCGCGCGTCGTAATCGGCCATCACTTTACCGCGCGTTTCCAGGATCTGCGGATACTGGTCGGCGTTATCGATGGTGATTTCCGGCTCGCCCATAAAGCGGTGGCCGCGCAGGGTGCGGCCCGATGCGATGCCCAGAATGGTGGCGGGGATCAGCTCGTCGCCCAGCAGCAGGGTGACGGTATGCACCGGACGTACGAACTGCACGTCGCTGTCGCCCCAGCGCATCAGCTTCGGCACCGGCAGCTTCGCCAGCGCGTTGGCGATCATCGTCGGCAGCAGCGCCTGCGCGCTTTCGCCCGGCACATGCGCGCGATACATCAGCCATTCGCCCTTGTCGGTTTTCAGACGCTCGGCCTGATCGACGGTGATGCCGCAGCCGCGTGCCCAGCCTTCGGCCGCTTTGGTCGGCGCGCCGCTGGCGTCAAAGGCGGCGGCGATTGCCGGGCCGCGCTTCTCAACTTCGCGATCCGGCTGCGCGGCGCTCAGGCTGGCGACCTTCAGCGCCAGACGGCGCGGCGCGGCGTACCAGCTCACTTCGCCATGCGCGAGGCCCGCATTGTCCAGCTCGGCGGTAACGTGGGCGGCGAAAGATTCCGCCAGGTTGCGCAATGCTTTCGGCGGCAGCTCTTCGGTGCCGATTTCCACCAGAAAAGTTTTTTCAGTCATGGCTGCCTCTTATTTGTTGTTATTGCACATCGGGAAGCCCAGCGCCTCGCGGGAGGCGTAGTAGGCTTCAGCCACGGCTTTGGTCAGGGTGCGGATGCGCAGAATATAGCGCTGACGTTCGGTCACCGAGATCGCCTTGCGCGCGTCCAGCAGGTTAAAGCTGTGCGCCGCCTTCAGGATGCGCTCATAGGCCGGCAGCGGCAGCGGTTTTTCCAGCGCCAGCAGCTTCTGGGCCTCTTTTTCATACTGCTCGAAGCAGGTGAAAAGGAAATCCACGTCGGCATATTCAAAGTTGTAGGTGGACTGCTCGACTTCGTTCTGATGGAACACGTCGCCGTAGGTGGTTTTACCCAGCGGGCCGTCGCTCCAGACCAGATCGTAGACGCTGTCGACGCCCTGGATATACATCGCCAGACGCTCCAGGCCGTAGGTGATTTCGCCGGTTACCGGTTTGCACTCGAGGCCGCCGACCTGCTGGAAATAGGTGAACTGCGTCACTTCCATGCCGTTCAGCCAGACTTCCCAGCCGAGACCCCAGGCGCCCAGCGTCGGGTTTTCCCAGTTGTCTTCAACAAAGCGGATGTCATGAACAGTGGGATCGATGCCCAGCTCTTTCAGCGAGCCGAGATAGAGCTCCTGAATATTGTCCGGCGACGGCTTAATGATCACCTGAAACTGGTAATAGTGCTGTAAGCGGTTCGGGTTTTCCCCGTAGCGGCCGTCGGTAGGACGACGTGAAGGCTGCACATAAGCGGCGGCGATCGGCTCCGGCCCCAGCGCACGCAGGCAGGTCATCGGGTGAGAAGTGCCAGCGCCGACTTCCATGTCCAGAGGTTGAACGATGGTGCAGCCCTGACGCGCCCAGTAATCCTGCAAGGTCAGGATCAGGCCCTGAAAGGTCTTGGTATCAAACTTTTGCATGTTGAGTTCGCACGCGATACGGGTGGATTAAAAAAGTGTGCGTCAGTATACCCTTTGACCGGCGGTTATGCAGCCCGAGATCGCGCCTGCCCGCGCGCTTTGTTTGGAAAGGGTTGAGGCGACGGCGGCAAATAGCGGTAAATCTGATTCCTGGCGGGCCGAGGTTGTTGAAGCACAGCCGCCTGGCTACCCTCATAAACGCAAGTGCACGCGATATGAGGAAAAAATGTCTCTGCAAAAGATCGGCTGGATAGATAATTTACGCGCCGTCGCCTGCCTGATGGTGATCGTGATTCACACGACAACCTGGTATATCACCAACAGCGACCAGGTGGCGGAATCCGCCTGGGATTTGGCGAACCTGCTTAACTCCGCGTCGCGCGTCTGCGTGCCGCTGTTCTTTATGATCTCCGGCTACCTGTTTTTCGGCGAACGCAGCGCGCAGCCGCGCCACTTTCTGCGGATCGCGCTCTGCCTGTTGTTCTACAGCGTGGTGGCGCTGCTCTACATCAGCCTGCTAACGCCGATCAGTGAAAAGCTGTCGCTGCTGCACCTGCTGCAAAAGCCGGTGTTCTATCACCTGTGGTTCTTCTTCGCCATCATCACTATCTATCTTTTTTCGCCGCTGATTCAGGTAAAACCGACCACGGCGGGCTACGTCGCCGCGCTGGTGTTGGTAATGGCGATAATCGCCAATCCCCATACCGCCGACCAGTCAACCGGGCGTTTCCAGTGGCTGCCGGTCAATCTCTATATCAGCGGCGAAAGCATTTACTACCTGCTCTATGCCCTGCTGGGCCGCGCCCTTGGCACCATGAACACGGAAAAGCGCGGCGTCAGCTGGCTGGCGGCGCTGCTGTTTCTTGCCTGTGTGGCGGGCATTTCGCTGGGCACCAAACAGGAGCTGCACGTTAACGGCGCGTTCTCCGACCTCTGGTATCTTTACTGCGGCCCGCTGGTGTTTATCGGCGCGCTGAGCCTGTTCACCTGGTTTAAAAACTGCCTGAACCAGCGTCCGCTGCCAGGGCTGGCGCTGATCTCACGCAATTCACTGCCGATTTACGGCTTTCACGCGCTGTTTATCCACTTTATGCGCACCCATCACCTTGATTATACCCAGCGGCCGCCGCTGGATATCGTCCTGATATTCAGCGTGACGCTGGCGGGCAGCCTGCTGCTGGCGCTGGGCCTGCGCCGTCTCGACAGGCATCATCTGGTGAGTTAAGCGCGACGCCGTATCGTGCTGCGATCGGCGCCGGCGACAAGCCCGGCGCCGTTTTTTTACAGTGAATCCGTATCCATCAGCGGCGCCAGCTGCTGATAAAGCCTGCCGAACAGCGCACGCCGCAACTGATAGCGCTGATGGCGCTGCGCATCCGGCTGATGGCGCTGTTCTAACGGCAGCGTGGGCAGCAGCGTTTCCGGCGGCGTATCCGGCTGCAACGCCAGCTGCGCCAGCCGTGCGGCGCCCAGCGCCGGGCCGACATCGCCGCCGCGACAGTAGTCCAGCGTCTGACCGCTGATGTCCGCCAGCATCTGCCGCCAGAACGGGCTGCGCGCGCCGCCGCCGATCAGCGTCACGCTCGTCGGCTTAATGCCGCAGGCGTGCACCGCATCCATGCCCTCCGCCAGCGCGTATCCCACCCCTTCCAGCACCGCCAGCGCCAGTTCGGGACGTCCATGCTGGTGCGTCATGCCGAAAAAGACCCCTTTCGCCTGCGGATTGTTGTGCGGCGTGCGCTCGCCGGAAAGATAGGGCAGAAAGAACAGCGGCGGCACATCGACGCGCGCCCGCTCCGCCTCGGCCAGCAGCGCCGGCACATCGGCACAGCCGGTCAGCGCCGCCGCCCAGTCCAGACAGGCCGCCGCGCTGAGCATCACCGACATCAGATGCCAGCGGTTCGGCAGCGCGTGACAAAAACTGTGAACTGCGCTTTCCGGGTTCGCCAGGAAACCGTCGCTTACGACGAAATAGACGCCGGACGTGCCCAGCGACAACATGCTCTGTCCGGCGTTAATCATGCCGGTGCCTATCGCGCCCGCGGCATTATCGCCGCCGCCCGCCACCACCGGCACGCTTTCCATGCCCCAGCGCTGCGCCAGCGCAGGCTGCAAATAGCCGGTAATCTGGTTGCCCTCGAACAGCGTCGGCATTTGCGCCTGCGTCAGCCCGCAGGCCTCCAGCAGGGCATCACTCCAGCAGCGATTCGCCACGTCCAGCCAAAGCGTGCCCGCCGCATCGGACATATCGCTGGCGAAGTCGCCGGTCAGACGCCAGCGCAGATAATCTTTCGGCAGCAGCACCTTCGCGATACGTGAGAAAACCGCCGGCTCATGCTCCCTGACCCACAGCAGCTTCGGCGCGGTAAAGCCTGGCATCATCAGGTTGCCGGTAATCTGCCGCGCCTGCGGCACACTTTCTTCCAGCTGCTGACACTGCGCGAGGCTGCGGCCATCGTTCCATAAAATCGCCGGACGCAGCGGCTGATGCTGCGCATCCAGCAACGTCGCGCCATGCATCTGCCCGGTCAGGCCGATCGCCCTGACCTGACTGAGATCGTGCTGCTGACGCAGCGCCTGCAATGCGCTGTCGGTCGCCTGCCACCAGCTGTTTGCGTCCTGCTCGCTCCACAGCGGCTGCGGACGCGAAACGGTCAGCTTCTCCGTCTGGCTGGCGACCACCTCGCCTGCTGCGTTCAGCAGCACCACCTTAACGCCGGAGGTGCCTAAATCGATGCCGATAACCATGCTCCGGCTCCTGTTGGTTTATCCACGGTACAGCCAGCTGTTCACCAGATTCTCCAGCTGTTCCTGACGACCGCTCTGGTGCTGCGGATTGAACTGATGCGCTGACGCATGAGAAGCCAGCGCCGACAGCGACATTTCGCCCTGCAGGATCTGCTGCCCCAGCTCGCCGTTCCAGCCGCTGTAGCGCTGCGCCACGCGACGGTCCAGCTCGCCCGCCTCGATCATGCGCGCCGCTACCTTCAACGCCAGCGCCATGGTATCCATCGCGCCGATATGACCATAAAAGAGATCGTATTTGTCCGTGCTCTGGCGACGCACCTTGGCGTCGAAGTTCAGGCCGCCGGTGGTGAAGCCCCCCGCTTTCACGATTTCATACATCACCAGTGCATTCTCTTCCACGCTGACCGGGAACTGATCGGTATCCCAGCCCAGCTGCGGGTCGCCGCGGTTGGCGTCTACCGAGCCGAAGATGCCCAGCGCGATCGCCGTGGCGATCTCATGGTGGAAACTGTGCCCCGCCAGCGTCGCGTGGTTCGCTTCAACGTTCACTTTAATCTCTTTTTCCAGGCCGAACTGCTTCAGGAAGCCGTAAACCGTCGCCACATCGTAATCATACTGATGCTTGGTCGGCTCCTGCGGCTTCGGCTCGATCAGCAGGGTGCCCTGGAAACCGGTTTTATGCTTATGCTCCACCACCATCTGCATAAAGCGGCCAAGCTGCTCGCGCTCCTGGCGCAGATCGGTGTTCAGCAGGGTTTCATAGCCTTCGCGCCCGCCCCACAGTACGTAGTTTTCACCGCCGAGCTGGTGCGTCGCCTGCATCGCGCTGCACACCTGGCTCGCCGCCCAGGCGAACACTTCTGGATCGGGATTGGTGGCGGCGCCCGCGCCGTAGCGCGGATGGGTAAAGCAGTTGGCGGTGCCCCATAGCAGCTTCACGCCGCTCTCCTGCTGTTTCTGTTGCAGCACCTCGGTCATAAGCGCCAGGTTATGCTGATAGCTTTTCAGCGACTCCCCTTCCGGCGACACGTCCACGTCATGGAAACAGTAAAACGGCACGTTCAGCTTGTAGAAAAACTCAAAGGCGACGTCCGCCTTGCGCTTCGCCATCTCCAGCGCGTCGCCCGCCTTTTGCCAGGGGCGGTCAAACGCGCCGACGCCGAACATATCCACGCCGGTCCAGCAGAAGGTATGCCAGTAGCAGGCGGCGAAACGCAGGTGGTCCTCCATGCGCTTGCCTAATACCATTTCATCGGGATTATAGTGACGAAACGCCAGCGGATTGCTGCTGTCCGGCCCCTGATAGCTTACGCGCTCGATCTGATCAAAATAAGCCTGCATCTTTCACTCCTTAACACGTCGACCGGAAATGGTCAGCGAACAGGCTTCTATTCTGGTAAGCGCTCCGGCGTCGCTCAATTACGTTATTTCACACCACAATTAAGATAATTATTAACTGTGCGGCGCGTCGCAAAATAACGCTTCCCGGTGTCTGTTTTTCGTATCGCCACGCAAAATAAAGGGTCTTTCAGATTATTCTTCATTAAAAAATCGATCGCCATCATAAAATCAGCAATAAACCAAAAAACGTAACGCCGGGATAAAAATCTGTAATTGAAGAAACCGTCTTCTCAGGTCAAGAATTCATCAGCCCGTTCAGGAACGTTCCGATAAAAATGACCTCAACCTACAGGGTAATGATGATGAAAATGAAACACACTCTACTGGCCGTCTGCGCGGCGTTGGCCCTGTTCAGTCAGGCTGGCGCGGCGAAAGAGGTGAAGATCGGCATGGCGATTGACGATCTGCGCCTTGAGCGCTGGCAAAAAGATCGCGATATTTTCGTCAAAAAAGCGGAATCGCTGGGCGCCAGCGTATTTGTGCAGTCCGCCAACGGCAATGAAGAAACCCAGATGTCGCAAATTGAAAATATGATTAACCGCGGCGTAGATGTGCTGGTGATTATTCCTTATAACGGCCAGGTATTAAGTAATGTGATTGCCGAAGCGAAGCAGGAAGGTATTAAAGTACTGGCTTACGATCGCATGATAAATAATGCCGATATCGATTTTTATATCTCATTCGATAATGAAAAAGTAGGCGAACTTCAGGCCCAGAGCCTGGTTAAGCAGGTGCCGCAGGGCAATTATTTTCTGATGGGCGGATCGCCGGTGGATAATAATGCCCGTCTGTTCCGCGACGGGCAGATGAAGGTGCTGAAGCCGCTGATCGATCAGGGCAAAATCAAGGTGGTGGGCGATCAGTGGGTTGACGCCTGGCTGCCGGAAAACGCCTTAAAAATCATGGAAAACGCCCTGACCGCAAACAATAACCATATCGACGCGGTCGTCGCCTCTAACGACGCCACCGCCGGCGGCGCGATCCAGGCGCTCTCCGCACAGGGGCTGGCAGGCAAAGTAGCGATTTCCGGTCAGGACGCGGACCTGGCGGCAATCAAGCGCATCGAGAACGGCACGCAAACCATGACGGTCTATAAACCGATCACCAAACTGGCGGATGAGGCGGCGAAAATCGCCGTCGAACTGGGCGAAGGCAAACAGCCCAAATCCAACGCCACCCTCAACAACGGCAAAAAAGCGGTGCCCTCCTGGCTGCTGACGCCGATTCCGGTCGATAAGAGCAATATCGACAGCACCGTCGTCGCCGACGGCTTCCACAAAAAAAGCGACCTCTGAGTCGCTTCATACTGGCAATCCATTCTTAGCGCAGAAAGCCCAGCCAGGGATGGCCCGGCAGCAAATCGCCGTCGGGCGCAACTTTCAGCGCAGCGGAATAGCCAACGATCCTGTCGCGCTACGGCAGGCAAACAGTGGAGGAATGTATGACGACGCTGCTGGAAATGAAAAATATCACCAAGCGCTTCGGCAACGTGAAGGCGGTGGACGATATTTCGCTGCGTCTTGAGGCGGGCGAAGTAGTGTCGCTGTGCGGCGAAAACGGCTCCGGCAAATCGACGCTGATGAAAGTGCTGTGCGGGCTCTATCCGACAGGCGACTACGAAGGAGAGATCCTGTTCGCCGGCGAGCCGCTGCGCGCCGCCACCATCCGCGATACGGAGCGCAAAGGCATCGTCATTATCCATCAGGAGCTGGCGCTGGTGCGGCAGCTGACGGTGCTGGAAAACATCTTTCTCGGCAGTGAGCTCACCCGTGGCGGCGTGGTTGACGATGAAACCATGGCGCTGCGCTGCCAGCGTTTATTACAGCAGGTGAAGCTGGATATCTCGCCCCATACGCGCGTCGGGGAGCTGGGCATCGGACAGCAGCAGCTGGTGGAGATCGCCCGTGCGCTGAACAAGCAGGTACGGCTGCTGATTCTCGATGAGCCGACCTCTTCGCTCACCGAGCAGGAGACCGGCGTGCTGCTGGAGATCGTCAAAGATCTGCGCGATCACGGCATCGCCTGTGTCTATATCTCGCATAAGCTGAACGAGGTGAAGGCGATTTCCGACACCATCTGCGTAATCCGCGACGGCAAGCATATTGATACCTGTCCGGCAGACGGGTTGAGCGAAGACGACATCATCACCATGATGGTCGGGCGCGAGCTGACCGCGCTCTATCCGCGCGAACCGCATGAACAGGGCGAAGAGATATTACGGGTAGAAAAGCTGACCGCCTGGCATCCGGTGAACCGTCATTTGCGGCGGGTGGATAACGTCTCTTTTACGCTGCGACGCGGCGAAATACTGGGTGTTGCCGGGCTGGTGGGCGCGGGCCGCACCGAGACCGTGCAGTGCCTGACCGGTCTCTGGCCGGGACGCTGGGAAGGCGAGGTGGTGATACAGGGCCATCGCGTTAATCCTAAGCGCTGGGACTGCCAGCAGGCGATTCGTCACGGCATCGCCATGGTGCCGGAAGATCGTAAAAAGGACGGCATCGTGCCGCTGCTGGGCGTCGGCAAAAATATCACTCTTGCGGCGCTCAGCCAGTTCAGCGGCCCGCTTTCGGTGCTGGACGAGGCGCGCGAACAGGTCGCCATCAATGACGCCATTCGCCAGCTAAGAGTGAAAACCGCCTCGCCGGAACTGGCGGTGGGCCGTCTCAGCGGCGGCAACCAGCAGAAGGCGGTGATCGCTAAATGCCTGCTGCTGAACCCACAGGTGCTGATCCTCGACGAGCCGACGCGCGGCATCGATATCGGCGCGCGCGTGGAGATCTACAAGCTGATTCATCAACTGGTGCAACAGGGCATCGCCATTATCGTTATCTCCTCTGAACTGCCGGAAGTGCTGGGGCTGAGCGATCGCGTGCTGGTGATGCATGAAGGCCAAATCAAAGCTGACTTGCCGAACCATAACCTGACGCAGGAGCAGGTGATGGAAGCGGCGCTGCGGAGTGAACATTATGCTTAAAACCAATACCGCCATGCTGCCCGCCAGCGGCGGCGGCGCGCCGGGCAAACTGCGCCTGCTCAATTTGCAGGTGCTGGTGATGCTGGCCGCTATCTTACTGATTATGCTGTTTTTCACCTGGATGACCGACGGCGCTTATCTCAGCGCGCGCAACGTCTCTAACCTGCTGCGCCAGACGGCGATCACCGGCATTCTGGCGGTAGGGATGGTCTTCGTCATTATCTCGGCGGAGATCGACCTGTCGGTCGGCTCGATGATGGGGCTGCTGGGCGGCGCGGCGGCGATTTTCGATGTCTGGCTGGGTTGGCCGCTGCCGCTGACCATCGTGGTGACGCTGGCGCTCGGCCTGTTGCTGGGCGCGTGGAACGGCTGGTGGGTGGCCTACCGCAAAGTCCCCTCCTTTATCGTCACCCTTGCCGGGATGCTCGCCTTTCGCGGCGTGCTGGTCGGCATCACCAACGGCACTACCGTCGCGCCGACCAGCCCGGCGATGTCGCAAATCGGGCAAAGCTACCTTCCTGACGGCATCGGCTTTGGTTTCGGCGTGATTGGCCTTGGCCTGTTCATCATCTGGCAGTGGCGGCTGCGGCTGCGTCGTCAGCAGATGGGGCTGTCGCAGCCGCCGGCGCGCAGCGCGGTGTCGCGTCAGGCGATTACCGCCCTGCTGGTGCTGGGCGCGATCTGGCTGCTTAACGACTATCGTGGCGTGCCGACGCCGGTGCTGATTCTGGCGCTGCTGCTGCTGGCGGGCATGTTTATGGCGACGCGCACCGCCTTTGGCCGCCGCATTTATGCCATCGGCGGCAACCTCGACGCCGCGCGGCTCTCCGGCATCAACGTGGCGCGCACCAAGCTGGCGGTATTCGCCATTAACGGCCTGCTGGTGGCGGTCGCCGGGTTGATCCTTAGCTCCCGTCTCGGCGCCGGTTCGCCTTCCGCCGGGAACATCGCCGAGCTGGACGCCATCGCCGCCTGCGTGATCGGCGGTACCAGCCTGGCGGGCGGCATCGGTTCGGTGGCGGGCGCGGTGATGGGGGCCTTTATTATGGCCTCGCTGGATAACGGTATGAGCATGATGGATGTGCCGACCTTCTGGCAGTACATCGTGAAGGGCGCCATTCTGCTGCTGGCGGTCTGGATGGACTCCGCCACCCGGCGACGTGCTTAATCGTCGAAGCAGATCACAGGGCTCGCCAATTTTTTTCTGCTGTCGGTTCCGCTGTGGTAATCAGGAAGCAGAATAAAAACCGGGAGTGATCATGTTTGAGAAACGTTTTCGCATCAGCCTGCTGTTTAACGCCAACAAAGTCTACGATCGCCAGGTGGTGGAGGGCGTTGGCGAATATCTACAGGCGTCGCAAACCGATTGGGACATCTTTATCGAGGAAGATTTTCGCTGCCGTATCGACAACATCCGTGAATGTCTCGGCGACGGCGTCATCGCAGACTATGACGATAAAGAGATCGAGGCGCTGCTAAAAAACGTAGACGTGCCGATTGTCGGCGTCGGCGGTTCTTACCATCGGCCGGAGGATTATCCGCCGGTCCACTATATCGCCACCGATAACGCCGCGCTGGTGGAGAGCGCCTTCCTGCACCTTAAGGAAAAGGGCATTAACCGCTTCGCCTTTTACGGCCTGCCCGCCTCCTGTGGCAAGCGCTGGGCGCAGGAGCGTGAATACGCCTTTCGTCAGCGGGTGGCGCAAGAACGTTATCAGGGGGTGATTTATCAGGGCATGGAGACCGCGCCGGCCAACTGGCAGCATGCGCAGAACCGGCTCGCCGACTGGCTACAGACGCTGCCGCCGCAGACCGGGATTATCGCCGTAACCGACGCGCGCGCCCGTCACCTGTTGCAGGTGTGCGAGCATTTAAATATTCCGGTGCCGGAGAAGCTGTGCGTGATCGGCATCGATAACGAGGAGCTGACGCGCTACCTGTCGCGCGTCGCGCTTTCGTCGGTGGCGCAGGGCACGCGCCAGATGGGTTATCAGGCGGCCAAGCTGCTGCATCGCCTGCTGGACCGTCAGCCGCTGCCGCTACAGCGTATTCTGGTGCCGCCGATGAAAGTGATCGCCCGCCGCTCTACTGATTATCGTTCGCTGCACGATCCGGCGGTGATTCAGGCGATGCACTATATCCGCTGCAATGCCTGTAAAGGCATCAAGGTGGAACAGGTGCTGGACGCCGTCGGCATGTCGCGCTCCAACCTGGAAAAGCGCTTTAAGGATGAAACCGGCGAGACCATCCATACCATGATTCACAGCGAAAAGCTGGAGCGCGCGCGCATGCTGCTGGTCTCCTCTTCCATGCCGATTAATGAGATTTCGCAGATGTGCGGCTACCCTTCGCTGCAATATTTTTATTCCGTGTTTAAGAAAAGCTACGCCACCACGCCGAAGGAGTATCGCCAGCAGAGCGGCGAGGTGATGAGCTAAGCGCAAGCGGTAAGGGTTGAGCGGAGAGAGCCGTCCATCGCCGCATCAGGGAGGTCGGTATCCCAGCCAAACCAATGCGATACGCTGCGCCTCACTTTATGGAAAACCGCCGCCTCCGATGAGGCGGCCGGACGTCACATCCGGTTGGGGCCGCCAGCGGTGGCGGGCAGGTTTGATTCCTGTTATCTTCCGCCAATGCTCCTCCTCACGCGCCCGAGCAAGTCTCAAAATTCCTTTATTTTCAATGATTATTGAGACTTAACCATCCGTAACAGTCCGACAAGATCTCCCTGAATCCATGAAAAATATGTATAATGATGTGTATAGATTTTTTATACACATTTTTTACTTATACACACGGCACTTACAGATATACAAATTAAACGAGCAAAACCTCAAGACAAGTCCTACACATTGAACGATGGACAAGGCCTGTCGTTACTCATCAATCCATGCGGCTCAAAAGGCTGGCGCTTCCGCTTTTGTTTTGCCGGTAAAGCACGGCTAATGTCATTTGGCAGCTACGACCTTGTGACCCTCGCAGAAGCACGTGAGAAACGCGATACGGCCCGTAAACAGGTAGCAAACGGCATAGACCCAGTAGAAGAACGTAAAGCCCAAAAGCTGGCACAACAACTATCAACAGAGAACTCATTCGAAGCTATATGTCGAGAATGGCACACCAACAAAGCTGACCGCTGGACAGTGGCATACCGTGACGAAATCATTAAGACCTTCGAGCAAGACGTTTTCCCGTTCATTGGCAAACGGCCTATCGGTGAAATCAAACCTCTAGAATTGCTTGAAGTACTACGACGAATAGAAAAGCGTGGAGCACTGGAAAAAACACGGAAAGTGCGTCAAAGGTGTGGAGAGGTTTACCGCTACGCGATTGTAACTGGCCGCGCAGAATACAATCCTGCTCCTGATTTGGCTATTGCTTTGGCCGTTCCGAAACAAAAGCATCATCCATTTTTATCTGCTGAAGAGTTACCTCATTTTATTCGGGACCTTGAAGCGTATACCGGCAGCATCATCACCAAAAATGCTACAAAGATAGTCATGTTAACTGGTGTAAGAACACAGGAGATGCGATTTGCTACGTGGGAACAGGTTGACCTTGGGAAAGGTATATGGGAAATCCCCGCTGAACGGATGAAAATGCGTAGGCCTCACATTGTTCCCCTATCTACTCAAGTGATCGATTGATTCAAGCAGCTCAAACCAATAACCGAACATTATCCCTAAATTTTTATTGGTAGGAATAACCGTAGTAAACCGATCTCTAAAGAAAGCGTGTCACAGGTGATTGAGTTACTTGGGTACAAAGGGCGCGCAACAGGTCACGGATTTAGACACACGATGTCGACAATTTTGCATGAACAAGGATTTGATAGTGCATGGATTGAAATGCAGTTAGCACATGTGGATAAGAACAGTATTCGGGGAACATATAACCATGCTCAATATTATGAAAAATGCAAAAAAATGATGCAATAGTATTCTGATCAAATGATGTATGCACTGGAGCGTTGACGCTCCAGTTTTATTAAGGCAATGCAATAACTTTTTTAATTACCGCATAAAAGAAAAATACGACTACACCCCATATCAATAAATAACCCCAAATACTACATAGATAATATGATAATCGTCCCTTTAGCTCTCTGATTAGACTAAAATGCTCAGTAGTTTTGGCTATATAAAATCTTTTTCTTATAATTTTATGATATTCATAGTCCAATGGGCTATGATTAAAAACACAGGTAGACTTTATCCTTTCATACTCTTCACGGAGAGAATCAATTTTATTATAATCTTCTTCAGATAAGTCATTAGTTATCTTCGACTTAAAGAGGGTTATTTTTCTCTCATGTTCATTGAGTAATTCCGCATTGCGAAATAAAGCTTCTGATTTAGCGCCTGCAGCAAATCCCCACTCAATCAAACTTATTATTATAAGCAACATGCTTAATACAATTGAAAAAGCAGTTACAAGGTTATTAAGGTTTTTCCCAAAGGTTTCACCGAAGGAAAATTGTATTAAAGAAAGCGCTATTCCTGATAATCCTATCAATGCTATACTGATAGTGGAAAATATTTCTCTTATCTTTAATCTTCGAGATGAATTGTATCTTGCGCATGACGTTTCCCACGCTGATTTACTTAAGCTCTCTAAAAATTCTTTCATTATCACCCTCTGGATAAAAAAGACACAACGCCGGAGATATCAGTCCAATCCTCTTCTCCAGCAGTTTCCCCCGAAGAAGGTTTACAACCATAATCTATGTCGTGAGCACTTCAGCCCACACTAGCTTATCTGTGTGGGGTACGGGACCTATCACTAAGTACCGTCGGCGTTGGTCTCGGTTAAGATAGCATTACTTAGGATATATTTCACCTTCATCTGCCTGCATTCTGGACAAAATTGTTGTTTTATAACGTTCAAAACGTTCTTCGATTTGATCTTTGGTAAGCCTTTCATCTGGAGAAATTCTTCCTCTACTAACTAAAAAATCTGTTTTTTGTTTAAGCGTCTCTATTTTGTCATAGTTCCTGATATATCCGCCTTGTGGGTTGAATTTTATTTCGTAATAAGACCTGGATATTTTTTTAAGTTCTGTTGGCGGTTGATGATCGAAATCACTTAATCTTGAAAACATTTCTTTTGCTATAAAATCTATCTTGTGGAGCAAAGATAGATCATTTATATTGGAATAGTAAGCAACCCAACCATAACGTTTGTTACCACTAATTGCGCCTGTGATTTTTTCATTTAGTTCTTCCAAAAATATTCCTTTTAAATCATCAATGGATAGATGAGGGTATTTTTTAAGCCTGCGGTTTTTATTATGTGTAAAATCACTAAATCGTGCGGCAATGGATTGTAAGAATGCCTCAAGAGTTGAATCTCTAACAGTTATATCATTCCCCTTAAAAACATAACCAAGGAACCCAAAGGGTTGATTGAGGTATCCTAAATGAGTCTTTGGAGATGATGGAGGATGTGTGTTTAAACCTCTTAATTTTAGTTTCCTTCTTATCGATAAATAAGCTTTTGATACGGATTCCTTATCACCATACATAAGAACATCATCAACATATCGGTAATATTTTACATTAAATTTATCCATTGAATTATCAATGTCAGACATGTATATTGAGGCAAGCACATTTGAAATTGAAAGCCCTTGTGGAACACCTTTATCCTTATTGAAAAAATCTTTCCTTTGGCTTTTCTTAGCTGAGCTGTGAGAGGTTGGTGTTAACAAAGAACGGACGATTAAATCAAGTGCTTTTTTTGAGCTAATCCGAGATGAAAGTTTTTTAATCAATCGGGTTTTAATGATGTTGTCGTAAAAACCTTCAATATCGCAACTACAAATATAAACATCATCTGGATTTGCTGAAAGGAAATCTGAAGATAAAGATCTTATATAGGTTGACGCTAAACTCTTTGGCACATATTCAGGGAAGACCTTGCAAAGAAATATATTTAGCTGCCGCAAAACCACACGATCACGGATTGTTGGAATCGATATAACTCTTGGATTTTTCCCCCTCCCCTTGCTTTTTAACATTTCAAGATATGGGCTAAAACGAAAACTACCATTTAAACACTTCTCAGACGTCTTTATCAAATCTCTTTGAGCTCTAAGGGAATATTGCATTCCATTTAAACGATCAATTCCCTTTGCTCCCGAATTACTAAACTTCTCATTAAATGTTTTAAATAGGCTTTCTGGAGAAAATAGCTCATCAAATAATTCATTTTGCACAATTACGTTCATTTTTTATCTCATAAAATTCGGTTATGAATAAAACGTCTTTTTCATATTTTATACCTTAAGATATCCTTAGTCGCATAGCCGGGCAAGGGTCATCAAACTAACTTAATAATTGGTAGTGATAAAATTATTTTCATCAGTTGCGCGCAATGCTACCCCCGCCACGCCTGTCCGCTTCATGTAGCGGTTTTCATGCAGGTGCATGAGTGCCTCGAAACCGCGCCGCCATTGGCCGGAACGGGAGAATTGCAGGTGCATTTATTCATGCGTTTTCATGCGGCATAGTCATGCACTGCCGCAACAGCGGGCCAGCCAGAGAAAAAGCCACAAAAAAACCCGACGCGGTGGCCGGGAAAGAAATAAGGCTGAGCCTCAGGCGGGAATGTGCTGCCGGTTTGAAAGCCTGCTGGCGGCGCCGTAGCGGTTGAGCGTCTGCGGTGCCCGCTTCGGGGTTTCTGGCGCCGGTTCGGGCGTTTCTGCTGCCTTCTGCGGCCTCATATGATGCTGTCCAGGCTTTCCAGCGTGGTGAACGTACAGGAGCAGTCAATATTACGGCACTGATACCAGGTCTTTTTCAGCGTGCCGGTCTGGTACTCACTGGTGCGGGTGTGTGCGGTGGTGCCGCACTCCGGGCATTTCATGGCCATTTTAGCGGCCTTCCTGCTGTGCATTCAGCTTTTTCAGGCGAAACCGGTAACTTACATCCCTGGCCGGGTCCGGAGGGCGGCGGCGTCATCGTGTACTGCGCTGTCAGGATACAGCCCTGTCTCATTGAGGATGGCCTGGTATTCTTCAGCTACCACGGGCGCGCTGATTTCAGCCTCGCGGACAACGGCGGCACGCAGCGTTCGCATGGCGGTTCCCAGCCCGGCGGGGCCGTTCAGGTAAGGCGCCAGCGCGCCGGTCAGAGCAGCGCCATGCGCATCCATGAAGGCGGTCAGCGCTTCATTCACACACGCATCAGCCACATAACGATGGGCCTGAAGCGCGTCACCGGCGGCACAGTTAATCTGCCAGGTCAGCACGTCCTGCCATTCACGCAGGTTATCCGCCTGCTGGCCGTAATCAGTGGGTTTCACCTCACTTCCCAGCAGCGTCTCAAGCTGCTGCTGTTTGTTTTCACGGTCAGCGCGCAGGGTGCGCCAGCTTTCACCGGCACGGCGGTACTGGTTCAGGGCATCCTGTGGAGTGCTGGAGGTGTTTGTCATGCTTTATCTCCTGTGGCCTTCTGTTGCTTAATTATCATCCTGTGACGCGCTGCGGGGCTGGCGAACCGCTACGACCGGCAGCTGTTTCTGGAGGTGACCGGTCCGGCGGCAGCGGCAAAAGCATTATGTCAGGTATCACCACTATGCTGGCCGGTGCGGATAATGCCACCTCCGCGACCATCGAAACGCTGGAATCCTCGCGTGAGCGCGCGTCTGTTATCGGCTACTCGCTGATTATTCTGCCGGTCCAGGAGAAGTGGAGCGGCGACGGCGCGGGCCTCAAGGCCATTACCGGCGGTGATTCTGGCGGTGAACAACAACCCGATGCGCTTTACCGACCGCAGCGGGGGCGTGTCGCGCCGCCGGGTGATCCTGCCCTTCCCGGAAATCATCCCGGTGAACGAGCGCGACCCGCAGCTGAAGGAAAAGATACAGGGCGAGCTGGCCGTTATCGTTCGCCAGCTGATGCAGCGCTTCAGGAACCCACAGGACGCCCGCAGGCTGCTTCAGTCGCAGCAGAACTCCGGCGAGGCGATGCGCATCAAGCGTGACGCCGACCCGATGGTGGACTTCTGCGGCTACCTGTTTGCGACGGCAGAGCCAACTGGCCTGCACATGGGCAACGCCAGCATCCGCCCGTTACAGCCCAGGCGCTACCTCTATCACGCCTATCTGGCCTACATGGAGGCCAATGGCTACCGCAATCCGCTGAGCATGAAGTCATTCAGCCAGGCGCTGGAAAGCATCCTGCGTGAGTACGGCCTGAACTACCTGAAGCGGCGCACGAAAACAGGAATACAGACCAACCTCGACCTGACAGATGAAAGCAGCACCGACTGGCTGCCGAAGTGTGACGATCCGGCAACAGCCTGACTACCAGAACCGGCGAAAGCCGGTTTTTTTACGCCCATGCTTCACCCATGGTGAAGGATAATCGCCATCCTTCACTATTGGATCACCATATAACATATTGAATTAAAAGCTATAAAATGGAAAGTGTAGAGTGTGAAGGATTTTTGATGAAATCTTTTCGTTGCGAAATTTTTATGTGTTTAGTATTTATATACCCAATTGAACCTTCCAGATCGTAATTATTTTATTTGAGTTAATTAATTTTTAGTGGTGATAACATATGGAAAGTGCTGTTGGAATAAAAATAGATTATGAAAAAAACAGAAATAATCCAGAGCAAATATTTTCCGCTATGGCTCTTTATATTTCCGCCTATAAAAAATATGGCAACTTAATTGCAAAGGAGGTAGGGTCAGAATTAAATTACAATTTATGCCTACAAGATATAGAAAAAAGCTCAATCAAAGCTCTTCTTGGTTCAATTTCAAATAGTTTTAACTCTTTGATTACTAAACAGTCGAATGGACTTTTTGAAGACTTGATAGATGAGGAGGATATACTCTCTCCCGATCAGGTGGACGATTTAGCTCGTAAACAAGAAAGTAAAATGGAGAAAGCAACCGGGGACATCTCTTTTTATATAGATAGAGTTGAATTTGCTAAAATTTTACAAGAAATATCCGCTGCAAATGAAATGCTTTATCGTGATGAAAAAGCTGAGATTGAAACGTTTGGAAATAGTAATAATAATATCATACGTTTAAATACTAGGATGAGATTTTTTGGTGATCCAGAAACGATGTTTGATGAGCATAAGCTCATATCCTACCGTGGTCGAGATAGTTTAGACATAATAAAGCCAGTTAACTTTGGCGATTCTCAATGGCAAGTCCGTAGCAGAACAACTCATAAAACTTTTATGGCTACTATTGGGGATAAACAGTGGCTTAAACTTTACCAAAATGGTGAAATCCCCATAATCACAGCTAAGTATTGTATGTTGGTTGATATGTATTGCGAATTAGACAAGAAAAATAAAAAAACAATCATAAAAAAGGCAATAATAATCAAGGTCTTGAAAGTAATTCCAAGTTCAGAGGCTCAGGATGCTTTACTCTAACCATCTGAAGTCTCTAATGGCATCATATTTGTTTGTGCTATTGCCATTCACTATACTTTTTTTCGTTAAAGTTATTGACGGCAAATGGATAGAAGTTATTTTAGCTAGCGATTGGTCGATTGCTAGCTTTATTATTTTTGGTCAGTCATTAACTTCTTTATCTTCTGCACTTGTTCTTTCGCCAAAGAATAAAAAGCAATACGGCTGGGAACTGCACGTCGCAAAATTATTTATAACTGGCATTGCTCCGAGCATGGTTTTATATATTTATATGCTCAATAAACCCACTGTTACGTTAGGTATATTTCAAATCATAATATTTATCTATGCATCTTATAGATTTTTTGTCGATGGGCTAACTTCGAAGAGGCTAACCGATGCACAAAAGCTTGGCTAAAAGGTTTTATGTATAAAAACATGTATAGTTAACTAAGCACATGAGATATTTAAATAATAATAACAGGAAGTTAGATCACTAATTGCACTCCTGTGATCACAAACTTTATCTGACTGCTCCCGAAATTTATGGCGATTACCTATTCTGTATCTTAACCTGAAGCGTTACCTGTATCATGCCTGGCTGCTACTGAAAGATTCGCACGCTTACAGCTCGCGATGAGCCTGACGGTATTGATATGCTATACCCGTATTGCCTGATGATATTTGTAGGAATCGTTTTTAGCCTATAACTGACACAGTATGATTACCCGGATACGGTGCAAAAAACTTTCCTGTAATATTATTTAACACTGTAGTATTCAAGCAAAACACCGCCGCGAAAGGTTAAGGTTAATAAATCCCATAACCACATATTTTCTTATAATTAAATAGTTTCAACGCCATAAAATCATAGTAAAAAATAATTCTCCAGCTTAATAAAAACAGCAATTAACCCCAAAAAACAGCAACAGGAAAACCCAATCAAAAAGGCATAGTAAATCGGAACCAGGACTTTTACTAATTCCTTGTTTTTATTCTTGTCAGTGAAACCATAAACAGCACTCTCTTTTTCTAAAAAAAATATTCTTTTTTTAGCATTCAACCTTAAAAAGAAGTAAGACAGCAATGGCGAACCTAAAAACCCCATATTGCAATGAAGTGAGTAAGGCACCGGAAGTATATAGCTTTTCTTGAATTCAGCAATCAGTTTATAATACTTAGACCTGTTTAATAGCCAAAATGAAAAACTGAATATTAAGCAAACAAAGGGAATAATATTAATAAATATCAAAACAGATTTCATTTCCTAAATTCCTGTGTACTCATAAATGGTATCCATAATGGCGTCGCTTGTCTTAGCACCAACGTAACCAGCCGCTATTGAACCAACAGCAGCACAAGCCACTGCGCCTGTACCTACTGTAGCAATTCCAATCGCTGCGCACACTCCCAGCCCAGCCATTGAACCAACTGCTCCCATTCCGACACCTGTTAGAGTTGATGCCCCAAATTTACTATATTCTTTGAATGCCGTTTTTCGGCACCCATTTTCTCGCCCGTTTATGCAAGCATTAATCACATTATTGGTTGTGCCTGCCAAAGCGAATCCTATACCAATGTAACCACCGGACTTAAGGAATCTCGCTGCTTTGGCCGCATTGCCAACATAACTTGAATAACCGGGTATTCCTCCAAGACCTACTGTAGACCACTCATGCACAATTGAACGTCTGGAAAGATTAAGCGCTCTACGCATATCTTCATAAGGCCGAAATTTTACAGAATGGCGGATAAAAGATTTTAGTAAGGGCTTATTAACCAATTCTTTTAACTCATCAAAAAGCTTCTTGCGTTCTATAAAGAACTGCTGACTGATAAGCGTGCCCTGAGTTCGATACTGGTACTGATAACTGGCCTCAATTTTTTTGAGCATTTTCTCTATTTCAGAAAAGTATTTTTCACCAACATCACTTGCTGTACCAAAAATTTTATCGCCAGCCGTGGTAAGCGCCGCAATCATTCCATAATTTTTATGCATAAAACTGGCTTCATCAGCGTTCACACCGGTAAAAGCATGATACCCCGCCGTCGCGTGGCGAGTTGAAAAAACTGATTGCGGATATGGGCATCAGCGTGCATGCCCTACTGCGCAAAAATACGGAGCCGTATGAGAAACTGGGTTTGGCGGAAAACTGGTTCAGCGATAAGGAACCGCTAAACCATGCTGGCCCATCCTGTCCTTATTAACCGTCCGGTCGTGGTCACGCCGCTCGGCACGAAACTGTACCGTCCGTCTGAATCGGTTCTGGATATTCGGCCGAACCCGCAGCAGAGAGCCTTTACCAAAGAGGCCGGCGAAAAAGTGATTGATGAGCACGGAAAATGTGTCGGTCATTGATCTTCCAACGGACTGTCAATAAGGCAGCCGCCTCCAGAGAGGGTGGTTTGCGGCCGACAACAAAAAAAGGCAACCTTCCCCCGTTGCCCTTTCCTCTTAAACAGAACCGCCTTCACTACTCAGCGGCTATTCCCCGCCCTTATCAACTACGGCACCAACGTCATCGTATAGGTATTATTTCCGCCAATCGGCGCCATATTGAAATAGGTGAAATGATGCTGCTTATAGTGAAACATCGCCGCATAGGTAATGCCGCCACCGCCATCTTTAACGCCTTTGACCTGCAGCTTAACCGGCACGCCCGGCACGATATCAAGAGGGATAATTTTTGCCGCATGCTTAATCATAAAGGCATCGCCGAGCGGCTTACCGTTGAAGATAACCTGAACGTAGTCGCCGTCTTCCGCCGCGTAATCCCAGACATACAGATTCACCGAGCCGCCCGGCTGGCCGCCGGTGCCGCCCTGGTCCTGAATCTTCACGTCGTAGTCTCTGCCCGAAAGCTGGTCGCCATCCGCCTCCAGCAGCCGCGTACCAGCTTCAAGCGTTGAGGAGGTGCCGGTCTTCAGGGCATTTTGCGCCTCCAGGCTGGTATCGACGGTCGCGCTCTTTCCTGTCAGGAAAAAAGTGGCTACCAGTACGGCAACAGCCGCCAGACCAATCCCTTTCAGCGGATTGCGTTTTTTCTCCGGCTTGCCGGGCTGGCCCATCGGGCGCTGTCCCCGTTGAACAGGGCGATCATCCTGACGCTGCGCCTCGCGGTGCCCGCGCTGCGGCTGCTCTTCTGATTCGCTTTCTTTCTCTTTTTTAAACAGGTCCATATTTTTATCTCAACGGCTTTAACGGTCTGAAATGGAAATAAGCGCTCATCGCCAGACGCGAAGCGATAATTTGCGCCACAACAAGAACGGTAAAAATGGTGTGTCGGGTGGAATTGCTGACCTCGAACCCTTTATTGGTAATCTCCGAGCCCACACCGAATATAATCAGGTTCAGCGTGCAGATAACGACAAAAGGCAGCAACCACGGGAAATACTGGTACATATTACGCAGCCAGAGAATAAAGAACGTCGGAATTAAAAACACCAGAACCGACTGAATCATATTAAAAGCGAAGCCTGAGCTGTTTGATACCGCGCCGCTACTAATGGTTTGCGTAATATCGATATAAAAACCCAGCGGAAAAAATATCAGCACCAGGCTTAGCCATGACATGATAAACAGCACATACAGCGCGGCCACGATGCCTAATTTAGGGCGCTTTTGATAACTCATTGGTTTCCTTCTCTTTAAAATGCTCGCCGGGTGCAGCCTCTCCTGCGCCCGGCAGGCAAATCATACTCTGCCGCTGACGCACGGTAATGTCGCTGGCCTCGATCGTCATCAGTTCTTCACGGGTTAAATCGGGATCGGTGCTTAGCCTGAGCGCCTGTTGATTCAACGAATGTTCAAAAACGTTGCGCACGTAGCGCCCGTTGCCAAACGCCGCCTCGGTGACCGCCTGGGTAAACAGCTGCCGCATTTTCTGCCGCGCCGCCTCATCCAACACGTAGCCGCGTTTTTCATACAGCTTTTCGGCGATCAGCATCAGCTCATCGACGTTGTAGTCGTCAAACTCAATGATATTGGGGAAGCGCGATTTAAGGCCGGGGTTCATGCCCAGGAAGTTATCCATGTTCTGGCTGTAGCCAGCCAGGATCACCACCAACCGCTCACGGTTGTCATCCATCAGCTTCACCAGCGTATCTATCGCCTCGCGACCAAAATCGATGGCGCCGCCCTGAGCAAGCGAGTACGCCTCATCGATGAAGAGCACGCCGTCCATCGCCTCCATCACCTTCTCGGTGGTTTTAATCGCCGTCTGTCCGATATAACCAGCGACCAGTCCCGACCTGTCGGTCTCGACCATGTTATTGGTTTGAATGACGTTAATATTGTAGAGAACGTCGGCGATAATGCGCGCCATCATTGTTTTGCCGGTGCCAGGATTGCCCTTAAAAATCATATGTAGGGTTTGGCTGTTGTCGACGGGCAGACCCATTTTGCGCCGCTCGGCCAGCACCCGCAGCCGGGCGTAAAGGCTGCGGATATAGGTTTTCACCTGATTCAGTCCGACAATATCGTTGAGCGCGGCCTCCAGATCGTAGGTCTTCTCCGTCGGACGCGGCACACTGATATCTTCCGGTAAAATGGTGGTCAGCTCGGCGCTCGGCACCTCGGTAGTGGCGATACGCGCCGACTGTTGACGCAGAATTTTCTCCAGCATGTTACGCACCATGCGTCCATTGCCGGATTGCGCGGATGCGGTTCTGCTCGCCGCCGCGATCGCTTCACGCAATGTGATCTGCGCGCGGTCGGTGAACTGAAAGCCTTTACCTTCCGCCATCAGCAGCGCAATCTGATAAAGCTCCTCTTCCGAGTAGTCAGGAAAGTCAATCACCAGCGGGAAACGCGACTCCAGCCCGGAGTTGGACTTCATAAAGTCAGCCATCTCTTTCTTATAGCCCGCCAGAATTACCACCAGCTCGCCGCGATAATCTTCAATAAGCTTCACCAGCGTATCGATAGCTTCTTTATCGAACTGGCTGTTGGAGGAAAGCGAATAGGCTTCGTCAATAAACAGCACGCCGCCCAGCGCGCTTTTAACGATCGCTTCCGTTTTGCCTGCCGTTTGGCCGACATATTCAGCAACCAGACCGCTGCGGTCGGTTTCGATCAGCTGGCCCTGCTTCAGCAGCCCCATATCTTTAAACATGGCGGCCATCACGCGCGCGATGGTGGTTTTGCCGGTGCCGGGGTTGCCGGTAAAGATGATATTCAATGACTGTTTGATATCGACCACCACGTCCGCCCTGCGCCGTTTTTCATTAGCGAGCAGCATGGTGTACTGGGCGCGAATCGCCTCTTTTACGCTCTCCAGGCCGACGATCTTCGCCAGCGAGGCGTCTAAATCGAAGCTCTTTTGCTGCGTAAAGTTAAAGTCTTCCGCCATCAGCATCCCCATATCCGCCCCCGGCTCAACGGCCAGGCGTCTGGACTGTTCCAGAATGGCGCTTTCAATAATGTTTCTCACCAGCCGCCCGTTGCCGCTGTCGTTGCGCCCTTTAATCTGACTCTTTTCAAACAGCCGGATCAGCGGACCATCGCAGAACTCTTCAATCACATAGCCTTTGGAGCGCGCGGTGAGTTTGGCGATTTGCAGCATCTCATCAGCGCTGTAGTCATCGAAATGAATCAGATTCGGGAAACGCGATTTCAGGCCGCTGTTGGCCTGCAGGAAGGTCTGCATCTCGTCGCTGTAACCCGCCAGGATCACCACCAGTTCGTCACGGTGATCTTCAATGCCCTTGACCAGCGCATCGACGGCCTCAATGCCGAACACATCATGGCGATCGCGGCACAGCGCGTAGGCCTCGTCGATAAACAGCACGCCGCCCAGCGCGGACTGGATCACCTCATTGGTGAGCTTCGCCGTATGGCCGACATACTGCCCGACCAGATCGGCGCGGGTCACTTCCCTTAACTGTCCGCCCGTCAGCACGCCGATAGCCTTCAGGTATCTCGCCACGATGCGCGCCATCATGGTTTTACCTGTTCCGGGGTTGCCGGTGAAAATCATGTGCATGGAAACGGGAGCCGATTTATAGCCCGCCTGCTCTCTCTGCTTTTGTACCCGTGCGTTGTTTTCTAATCCCAGCACATACTCTTTCACGCTTTTTAGCCCAATCACCGCCTCCAGCTCTTGCTGGATAGCGACCAGATTGGCGTTACGCCGATCGGGCAGCAGGTCGCTCAGATAAACCGGGCTTGCCATGGGCGAGCCGACGCATATCGCCAGCGCATCGTCCTGCATACGTAAAAAGATATGCCCGCGGGCGGCCAGATTATTACGCAGCTGATATTCGACGAGAGCCTTATAAATCACCTCATTCAGGTAATGCTGGATGGCGATTAATCCCTGTTTCTTACTGTATTTGTCGATGCAGTGTTGGGATACCTCATCGTCGTAAGAGAGCGTAACGTGCAGGTTTTGCTGGCAGCGCAGCGCCAGGCTGTTCAGGAACCGCTGCGTCAGCATCCCAATCTCGGTCGGCGTATAGTCGTCAACGGTAATCACATCGTTAACCGACTGCATAAACGGGCCGCCGAACTTTTCACTGACCGCGCTCTCGCGGGAGGCGCTGACAAATACAAAATATTTACGGTTTGCCGCCAGCGTTATGCTAACGCCTTTCGGGCTGATATGACGGTACTGACCGGTAGTCACCAGCTGCGCCAGCGGACGTAAATAGCTGTCCGCGCACTGTTCAAAGTGTTCAAACAGGATGACATCGGACGGTCCGTCCAGGGCTTCGCCCAAATCCTGCATAAAGGTTTGCTCGTCGCTCACGCTGGGATAACGCGCCAGATCCAGACGGCTTACGTTCTCGTGCTGAATCAGGTTCTGCTCCGCCAGCTGCCGCGTAATATGAAAAATCAGCGTATGTCTGCCGGAGCTTTCTCCGCCCAGCAAGAAAAGGGTGTTGGCGGGCTTCAGGCTCTCATGCCCGGATACAAAGGGGCGCTTAAAGGCGCGCAGCAGGCTGAACTGGCACCGTTTTTGGCCGATGATAAGACGCGTCAGCGCCTGCTCGACAGCCTCGAAATGTCGGTTTAATGCGCTGCTTTCTACTTTCTTAATCGGACGGGGATGAACAAAAGCGTCGGCGGCAGGGCCAGAGCAGCACGCGCCGCCGGCAGCGCTGGCAGCGCGCGTCCGCTGAAAAGCGGCGGCGGCAAGCGCCGAGGCCGTCATCGGCTGATGCTGCGCAGAAGACGACCGGGCAATAAAGCCATATTTCCTGATAAACGAGATGATTTGCCATTCAGGGAATAGAAATTTTAGCAGTTGTTTAAACACCACCGAATAATCCGCCTTTTAGGAAAGGTTGCAGCCATAAGAGAGGCACTGTTTTCATCGAATACCGAAGCAGGATTTTACGCATCGGGCGTATTAATAGCCATACGGCAATCCTTTATTAACGCGATTCTGCAAGAGAGATAACGCTATTGCTGATGATATAATCATCAGGATGCGCTTAAATTTTACGCCGTCACAGACTGAAATAGAACTAACCTAATACCAATGATATCAAAGCGTTAATTTATCCCCCTTTAAATAAAGAAAATTATTTTTTGTTTCGCACTTGCTGCACAATTGCTAATAAAAACCCATTAATTCGACGCTGGCGCCAGTACTATAAAAGGCTTTCCCTGATTTAAATGCTCAAAGAAAGGCAGGTTTCGCGGCGAAATGGAAAAAAGAAAAATGATTCATATTGATTATCGAACAGTAACGCCATAAGCGATAAATAGTGGGGTTAACATCCATCCGCTGAGCGCGCATGCGCTGGAGATGGCGGAAACAACGTCCAGCGCCGCGCTGGTCGTGCGTTCGGCATCGCCCGTCGCTACCCCAGGCACGCCCCTTCTTAACCCGCCGGCGGCAAAGCGCATGCCGCCGGTCGTCAATGGCCTGAAAAGCGCCCTTGTTAACTGAGATCGACGCCTTTATAGCCGAACAGCCAGGTAACGATAAACCCTGCGGCCCAGGAGATAACCATGCCCGCAGCGTAAATCGCCATCCCTGCGTAAATGCCCTCACCGGAGGTCATCAGTGGCAGGGAAACCAGGCCCGACGGGCCGAACACGGTGTTTAAACCGACCGGCAGGCCGAGCCAGGCCACCAGGCCGATAAAGAAGCCGCCGCAGGCGCCGCCGATGCAGGCGGTGACGAAAGGCTTCATGCGCGGCAGCGTAACCGCATAAATTAACGGCTCGCCCACGCCCAGCAGCCCCGGAATAATCGCTCCTTTCACCTGGTTGCGCGTCATCGAGCCGTGCGCGGAACGGCAATAAAGCGCCAGCGCCGCGCCGACCTGTCCGCCTCCCGCCATCGCCAGAATCGGGAAAAGCGAGTTAAAGCCCTGTACATCCATCAACGCAAAATAGACCGGGATAAAGCCCTGATGTACGCCAAACACCACGGCGATCAGGAACAGACCGGCCAGAACAGCGCAGCCAAAAGGGTTGCCGTTAAGATGCAGAAACAGCCAGGACATGCCTTTAAACAGTTCTCCGCCGAAGGGCATAATCAGCGTAAAGGTCAACGCCCCGGTAATCAGCAGCGCCAGCGTAGAGGTCAGAATCATATCCAGGCTGTCGGGAATGATTTTGCGCAGCTGCCGCTCTATCCACGCGCCCAGCATCGAGGCGATCAGAACGCCGATGATATTGCCGCGCGGCTCAATGCCCATGCCGAAAAAGTTATCGATGCCGGAGAAATAGCCGGTGGTCGCATCCGGGTTATATCCCAGTAAAAACAGGGAAGCGATAATAGCGCCGTTGACGCCGGAACCGCCGAACGCTTTCTGGGCGTTATAGCCGATCAGGACAGGCAGAAAGGTAAACAGGCCTTTGCCGAAAAGCTTCATATAGCCCACGATATGCGCTATCGCGCCATTTTTATCGGCGGCGCTGGTCAACAGACCCTGCTCAATCAGGGTGGCGAAACCCAGCAGCATCCCGGCGGCGATAAAGCCTGGGATCAGCGGCGTAAAGATGGTGGCGAACTTCGCCAGAAACTGATGCACCAGACTGGTTTGCCGGGCCTTCATCTTTTGTTTTGTCTCGCTGGCCGCCGAGCCGATAGCCTGCGGCCCGGCTGGCGACGCATCCTGCGCCAGCATGATATTCATCATCTCTGCGGCCGTTTGCGCTTTACCGGGGCCGAGCACGATTTGCAGCTGATCGTCACTGTTGATAACGCCCAGCACGCCGTCCAGCGCTTTCAGCTTCTCCTGCTGGATCAGTCGATCGTCATTAAGCGTCAGGCGCAGGCGCGTCATACAGTGTCCGCAGGCCTGGATATTCTGTTTATCGCCAACCAGTTGCAAAACAGTGGCAACAAGCTGTTCCGTGATTTTAGCCATGCTCTGTCCTCCGCCTTTATCGGCGCCGCTTTCTCTTTTTATCAAACAGGAATAATCTATTATTCATTTTTTAAACTAAATGAATAATTTATTCATTTTGAAGTAAATGTGAGCTCTCTCATACAACCCACCCGGCGTCAGCCGCGCTGAAAGCGGCCGTTTACAAGGCATAGCCTTATTGTTCCCGATAGCGCGCGCCGCTTTCCAGCACGCGCATCAGCCGTCCCTCTTCAATATGCGAACCGAACTCCTCCGGCAGAAAAGCGATGCCCAAACCGGCCAGCGCCGCATCTACCCTATGCGCCGAGGTATTGAAAATCAGCTGATCGTCGACCCGTACGTTCACCGGCCCTTCTTTATCATCGAACTCCCAGACATACTTAACGCAGGCTGGGTGACGCCCGGCTGCGTGGATCGCCAGCCGCTGAAAGCCGGTATAAGCGCGACAGGCGGGCCGGGCAGATAAGAATGTTCAACAGCAGCAAGGGGTTTCATCTTTGTGAAAAACCGCTTTTTCGTCAGGCGGGCGGCATACTTTTCGCGCTCTCTCCGGTTCCTGTCTCCTCCGTTTTTACTTTATTCCCGCCCCGACATACTATTTCGCCTTCAGTAACAGCACAGCCCTGTGCGGATAGCCGAAGGAAGCCGGGATGAAAGCGAAGTCGACCACGCTCTATGATGTGGCACAGCATGCAGGTGTCTCTTATCAAACCGTTTCGCGGGTGATCAACCAGGCGGAAAACGTGTCAGAAAAGACCCGGCAGCGGGTGGAAGCGGCGATGGCGGCGCTGAACTACGTGCCGAACCGCGTGGCGCAGCAGCTGGCCGGAAAAATGGGACATACGCTGGGCCTGGCGACGTCCGATCTTTCGCTTCATGCGCCCTCGCAGATTGCTGCCGCGATTAAATCCCGCGCCAGCGAAAGGCGCTTTAACGTGATGATCTCGATGACGGAAAAAAGCGGGCTGGAGGCGGCGAAAGCGGCGATTAACAGCCTGCTGGCGCAGCGGGTGGACGGGATGATCGTGAATATTCCGCTACAGGATGAAGAGGCGAAAAGCCTGGCGGCGCTCTGTCAGGATGTGCCGGCGCTGTTTCTTGATGTTTCGCCGCAGTTGGCGGCCAACAGCGTGCTCTTCGATCCCGACGAAGGGGCGCGGCTGGGCGTAGAACATCTGCTGGCGTTGGGCCATCGCGATATCGCGCTGCTGGCGGGGCCGCAAAGTTCGATATCCGCCCGTCTGCGCTTTGAAGGCTGGCGTCAGGCGCTGGCGCAGCAACAGATCACGGCGATGGCGGTGATGGAGGGAGACTGGAGCGCCCTGTCGGGCTATCAGCAGGTGTCGCGGCTGTTGAATGAGGGCACGCAGCCCGGCGCGCTGCTGGTAGCCAACGATCAGATGGCGTTGGGCGCGCTGCGGGCGCTTTCCGAAGCGGGGCTGCGGGTGCCGGACGACGTCTCGGTCATCGGTTATGACGATACCGCCGACAGCGCCTGTTTTATTCCGCCGCTGACCACCATCAAACAGGATTTTCGGGCGCTGGGTAAAAGCAGCGTGGAGCGGATGATCGACATGATCCATCAGCCGGAAGCGTCGATCCGTTCCGATCTGCTGCCGGTCAGTCTGGTGGTGCGCAAAACTACCGCCGCGCCGGGCCGCGCCGCGCTTTCTCCGCAGGCGCTGTCAGAGGCGTTGATGCAGCTGGCGCGCCAGGCGGCGCGTTTAAAGGGCTAAGCCCGTATGGACAGCGGTTTCCTGGCGTTATTTGTGAATCCCGTCACCGATTCCGGTTACGTGGCTTTACAACCCGGCAAGGCAAAATCATATTTCCCTTAAATTGTGAGCGTATCGCAAATTAAGGAACCGGATATGATCGTAAAAGCAGGCTCGCCCGCCGCCTCTCTTAGCGCCGTTCTGGCGCGCCGCGACTGGGAAAACCCGACGATAACCCACCTGAATCAGCTGCCCGCCCACCCGCCGTTTTGCAGCTGGCGCACGCCGGAAGAGGCGCGCGACGACCGTCCCTCCTTACGCCTGCGCAGCCTTAACGGACGCTGGGCGTTCAGCTATTTCACCCGCCCGGAAGCGGTGCCGGAAAGCTGGCTACAGGAAGATCTGCCCGATGCGGACGACGTCACGGTGCCGTCTAACTGGCAGATGGCAGGCTATGACGCGCCGATCTACACCAACGTGAACTATCCCATTCCGGTGAATCCGCCTTACGTGCCAGAAGAAAACCCCACAGGATGTTATTCGCTCACATTTAACGTCGACGCGGAATGGCTCGCCAGCGGCGAGACGCGCGTGATCTTCGACGGCGTAAATTCCGCTTTTCACCTCTGGTGCAACGGCCATTGGATCGGCTATGCGCAGGACAGCCGCCTGCCTTCTGAATTCGACCTCAGCAAGGTGTTGCAGCCCGGCGCGAACCGCCTGGCGGTCATGGTGCTGCGCTGGAGCGACGGTAGTTATCTGGAAGATCAGGATATGTGGCGCATGAGCGGCATCTTCCGCGACGTGTCGCTGCTGCATAAGCCGCGCACCTGTATCAGCGATCTTCAGGTGGTAACGCACCTGAATGAAAGCTTCAGCTACGCCGATCTCGATGCGCTGGTGGTGGTGAAAGGCGAAGATTTGCAGGGCGTACAGGCCACGCTGCAACTCTGGGACGGCGAGGAAAAGCTGGGCGAACGCCAGCAGCCGCTCGGCAGCGAGATTATCGACGAGCGCGGCGCCTGGAACGATCGCACCACGCTGCGCCTGCCGGTCTCCGCGCCAAAACTCTGGAGCGCCGAAACGCCGTCGCTCTATCGTCTGGTAGTGCTGCTGCATGATGCCAGCGGCGCGCTGCTGGAGGCGGAGGCGTGCGATATCGGCTTCCGTAAGGTCGAAATTTCCCAGGGGCTGCTGAAGCTGAACGGCAAGCCTCTGCTTATTCGCGGCACTAATCGTCATGAACATCACCCGGAAAAGGGTCAGGTGATGGATGAAGAGACCATGCGCCGCGATATCCTGCTGATGAAACAGCATAATTTCAATGCGGTGCGCTGTTCTCATTACCCTAATCATCCGCTCTGGTATCGCCTGTGCGACCGTTACGGCCTGTATGTCGTGGACGAGGCAAATATCGAGACGCACGGCATGGAGCCGATGAGCCGTCTGTCCGGCGATCCGGTCTGGTTGCCTGCGATGAGCGAGCGCGTGACGCGCATGGTGCAGCGCGACCGCAATCACCCTTCTATCATTATCTGGTCGCTGGGCAACGAATCAGGCCACGGCGTCAACCATGACGCCCTTTACCGCTGGATTAAATCCAACGATCCGACGCGGCCCGTGCAGTATGAAGGCGGCGGCGCCAACAGCGCGGCGACCGATATCGTCTGCCCAATGTATGCGCGCGTCGATCAGGACCAGCCGTTTCCACAGGTGCCGAAGTGGTCGATTAAAAAATGGATCGGCATGCCGGACGAACATCGTCCGCTCATCCTGTGCGAATACGCGCATGCGATGGGCAACAGCTTCGGCGGCTACCATAAATACTGGCAGGCGTTCCGCCAGTATCCGCGCTTACAGGGCGGCTTTGTCTGGGACTGGGTTGACCAGTCGCTGATTCGTCATGATGAAAACGGCCAGCCTTACGCGGCCTACGGCGGCGACTTCGGCGATACGCCCAACGACCGTCAGTTCTGCATGAACGGCCTGGTGTTCGCCGATCGCACGCCGCATCCGGCGCTGTATGAAGCGCAGCAGGCGCAGCAGTTCTGGCAGTTTACGCTCAGGAGCGAAACGCCGGTCACGCTGGAGGTGACCAGCGAATATCTGTTCCGCCGCAGCGACAACGAACAATTGCTCTGGACGCTGGCGCAGGAAGGCCGCGAGATCGCCTGCGGCGCGGTGACGCTCGATATCGCGCCGGAAGGCACGCAGCGTATCGTGCTGCAAGATCTGCCCGCCGTCGCCACCAGCGGTCAGCTATGGCTGACGGTGCAGGTACAGCAGATCGCCGCCACCGCCTGGTCCGACGCAGGCCATATCTGCGCCTGGCAGCAGTGGCGTCTGGCCGCGCCGCTGACGTTGCCCGCGCCGAAAACCGTCGCCGCCGCGCCGCAGCTGCGCGTCAGCGAGCGGGAATTTACCGTAGAGCTGGATGCGCAACGCTGGCAGTTCAGCCGCGAAAGCGGCCTGCTGACGCAGTGGTGGAAAGCGGAACAGCCCGCGCTGTTACAGCCGTTGCAGGATCAGTTCACCCGCGCGCCGCTTGATAACGATATCGGCGTCAGCGAGGCGGCGCGTATCGATCCCAATGCCTGGGTCGAGCGCTGGAAAGCGGCGGGCTTTTACCAGATGGAGCCGCAACTTGAGCAGTGCGAGGCGCAGCAGCTTAGCGCGGAAGTGCTGTTGCGCACCGTTCACAGCTGGCGTTATCAGGGCGCGATCCTGTTTATCAGCCGCAAAACGTATCGCATCGACGGCGATGGCGAGCTGCATATCAGCGTCGACGTAGAGGTAGCGCGCGGCATCCCGGCGCCGGCGCGCATCGGACTTACCTGTCAGCTGGCGGCGGTGCATCCGCAGGTAAGCTGGCTGGGTCTCGGCCCGCATGAAAACTACCCGGATCGCAAGCAGTCCGCCCGCTACGATCGCTGGGCGCTGCCGCTGGCGGCGCTCTACACCCCTTACGTCTTCCCCAGCGAAAACGGCCTGCGCTGCGACAGCGAATGGTTGCAGTATGGCGACAGTGAATGGCGCGGCCGCTTCCACTTCAACCTCAGCCGTTACAGCCAGCGCCAGCTGCATGAAACGTCGCACCGCCATCTGCTGCGCGAGGAGGAAGGCAGCTGGCTCAACCTGGATGGCTTCCATATGGGCGTCGGCGGCGACGACTCCTGGAGCCCCAGCGTCTCGCCGGAATATTTGTTACAGGACAGCCACTATCACTATCAGGTGAGCTGGGTGCGTCGTTAAGGCGCGCGGCACGTTAGCCGGGGCGGGTCTGCCCAGTCCGCCCCGCGATAACTTTAAGGATAATGCTATGTATTACATGAAAAACACCAACTTCTGGATGTTCGGGCTGTTCTTCTTCTTTTACTTTTTCATCATGGGCGCCTATTTCCCGTTCTTTCCCATCTGGCTGCACGATATCAACCATTTGAGCAAGAGCGACACCGGCCTCGTTTTCGCCAGCATCTCGCTGTTTTCTCTGCTGTTTCAGCCGATTTTCGGTCTGCTTTCCGATAAGCTCGGCCTGAGAAAACATCTGCTGTGGATTATCACCGGCATGCTGGTGATGTTCGCGCCCTTCTTTATCTACGTGCTTGGCCCATTGTTGCAGGCCAATATTCTGCTCGGCGCGATTGTCGGCGGCATCTATCTCGGCTTTATCTATAACGGCGGTGCGCCGGCGATTGAGGCCTATATCGAGAAGGTCAGCCGCCGCAGCCGGTTTGAATTTGGCCGCGCGCGCATGTTCGGCTGCGTCGGCTGGGCGCTTTGCGCCTCGATTGTCGGCATCATGTTCACCATCAATAACCAGTTCGTCTTCTGGCTCGGCTCCGGTTGCGCGGTGATCCTGGCGATTCTGCTGTTTATCGCCAAACCGCAGGCACGGCCCTCCGCGCAGGTGGCGGACACGCTGGGCGCCAACTCTTCGCCTTTCAGCCTGCGCCTGGCGCTGGAGCTGTTTAAAGACCGCAAGCTCTGGTTCCTGTCGCTTTATGTGGTGGGCGTCTCCTGTACCTATGACGTATTCGACCAGCAGTTCGCCAACTTCTTTACCTCATTCTTCACTACCGGCGAACAGGGCACGCGCGTCTTCGGCTACGTCACCACCATGGGCGAGCTGTTGAACGCCTCGATCATGTTCTTTGCGCCGCTGATTGTGAACCGCATCGGCGGCAAGAACGCGCTGCTGCTGGCGGGCGCGATTATGTCAGTGCGCATTATCGGCTCCTCTTTCGCCAGCTCCGCGCTGGAGGTGGTGGTGTTGAAAACGCTGCATATGTTTGAGGTGCCATTCCTGATCGTCGGCTGCTTTAAATACATCACCAGCCAGTTCGAGGTGCGCTTCTCCGCCACCATCTACCTGGTCTGCTTCTGCTTCTTTAAACAGCTGTCGATGATCTTTATGTCGCTATTTGCTGGCTATATGTATGACAGCATGGGCTTCCATGGCGCTTACCTGGTGCTGGGGCTGGTGGCGCTCTCCTTTACGCTGCTTTCCGCCTTTACGCTCAGCGGCGACGGCCCGCTCAGCCTGCTGCGCACGCGCGGCAAAAATAACGTGAAGCCAGCCTGACGCCCTTTTTACAGGGCGACAGGCCAGCAAGCAAAGAGGCTCGCGCTGTGCATGGCGCGGGCCTCGCTTTTTGTGGCTTAGCCGGTGCGAAACAGCAGCAGGATCTGCGAAAGCCGCTCGAAAAACAGCGCTATCAGATGATAAAAGTAGGGTGCGAGGTGGTTCATCAACAGCAGCAGCGCCAGCATGCCGACGACCAGCGTCAGCGGAAAACCCACCACGAAAATCGACAGCTGCGGCGTCAGGCGATTCAGCAGGCCGAGCGTCAGGTTGATGGCCAGCAGCAGCGTAATCACCGGCAGGCCCAGCCCGACGCCGCACTGAAACACCAGACCCGCCGTTTGCGGCAGCGCGATAAAGGCGTCGCGGCTGAGCGGCGCGGCGCTTATCGGCAGCAGCTGAAAACTTTCCGCCAGCGCATTCAGCATCAGTAGATGACCGTTAAACAGCAAAAACAGCAGAATGCCCAACAGGTTAAGGATGCGGGAGACCACCGGCATATTCTCGCCGCCGGAGGGATCGTAAAAGGTCGCGAAAGAGAGGCCCATTTGCAGGCCGATAATTTCGCCGGCGTAGCGCACGGTAACGAAGATAAGCTGGATGGTCAGCCCCATCGCCGCACCGATCAGCATCTGCTGGCAGCCCACCCACAGCCCCATCACAGAGATCATCGGCACCGTGTTTTCCGGCAGGTTTTGCCCGATCAGCAGCGTGATAGCCGCCGCCAGCCCGACCTTCACCCGGTTGCCGATCGCCTTATCGTTAAACACCGGCGCCGTGCCGATCAGCGCCAGCACGCGCATCAGCGGCCAGAAGTAATGGCTCACCAGCAGCGGCAGCGCGTCCAGCGACCAGGTCATGGTTTAGCCAATCATCTGCGGCAGATTACCGTAGAGCGCGCGCATATAATCGAGCATGATCGCCAGCATCGACGGTCCCAGCGCGACGGCGACCGCGACGATCACCAGGATTTTCGGGATAAAGCTCAGCGTCATTTCATTTATCTGGGTCGACGCCTGCAAAATGCTGACGACCAGACCGGTCGCCAGCGCCGCCAGCAGCAGCGGCGCCGCAATCATCAGCCCCACGCGGATCGCCTGAAACCCCATAGCCATTACGCTTTCTGGCGTCATGATTCATCCTGCCTAATTGATAAAGGTTTGCGCCAGCGATCCCATGATGAGCTGCCAGCCGTCCACCAGCACAAACAGCATCAGCTTGAACGGCAGCGAAATGGTCGCGGGCGGCACCATCATCATCCCCAGCGCCATCAGCACGCTGGCGACCACCAGGTCGATGATTAAAAAGGGAATAAAGACCGCAAAGCCGATCTGAAAGCCGGTTTTCAGCTCGCTGGTGACAAACGCGGGCAGCAGAATGCGCAGCGGCACCTCATCCGGCGAGGCGTAGTTATCCAGCTTCGCCATGCGCGTATAGAGCGCCAGATCGGCTTCGTGCGTGTGGCTCAGCATAAATTCGCGCATCGGCTTGGCCGCCAGCGGCACCGCCGCCTCCAGCGAGATCTTATCCTGCGACAGCGGCAGCCAGGCGTCCTCATAGACGCGGTTAAACACCGGCGACATCACAAAGAAGGTCACGAACAGCGCCAGCCCCAGCAGCACCTGATTAGGCGGCGTCGACGGCGTGCCGAGCGCGTTGCGCAGCAGCCCCAACACGATAATGATGCGGGTGAAGCCGGTCATCATCAGCAGGATCGCCGGTAAAAAGGTCAGCGAGGTGAGCAGCACCAGCGTCTGGATCGGCAGCGACCAGCTCTCGCCGCCCCCGCCGCGCGTCAGCAGAATATCGCCGTTGGCGGCCCAGGCGTGGCCCGACAGCAGCAGCAGCGGCAACAACAGCGCGGCGAACCGGCAACGCTGGCTAAAACGCGCGCTCATTGTTCAGGCTCCGTTTTGCCGCGCTTCAGCAGGCGCTTCAGGGTCAGGGAGAAATCGGGCGCGGCGCTCTCTGTCGGCGTCGTCGGTTTCGCCAGGCGTCCAAGACGCGTAATCGCGCCCGGCGTCACGCCGAGCAGCAGCCGCTCGCCGTCCACATCGACCACCACCAGCCGTTCACGCTGTCCCAGCGAATAGCTCGCTTTGACCGCGATCTGCGTGCCATCCGCACGCACGCGCCCCGCCACGCCGCAGCGCCGCGCCAGCCAGGCGCAGGCGAAGATCAGCAAAATAACCAGCGCCATCGCGCCGCCGATCTGCGTCGCCAGCGAGACTGGCGTTGAAGTATCTGTCACTGTCTGTTCCCGTTCGCGTTCCGACGCGGCATCAGCGGCTTAAGCGCTGCATGCGTTCAGAAGGCGTAATGATGTCGGTGATGCGGACGCCGAATTTATCGGAGACCACCACCACTTCGCCCTGCGCGATTAAGTAGCCGTTGATCAGGATATCGAGCGGCTCACCGGCAAGGCCGTCCAGCGTCACCACTGAACCCTGGCTCAGCCGCAGCAGCTCCTTAATGGTCATTTTGGTGCGTCCCAGTTCGACGGTCATCTTTACCGGGATATCGAGGATCAGCTTGAGGTCCTCGCTGAACGCGGCCACCGGCGCCTCTTTCGGCATTACCGGCGCGGCGGGCTGGCTTTCCGCCGTCATTTGCTCGGCCAACGCTTCACCCCAAAGGCTGTCCACAGATGGTTCGTCAGCACCAGACGGTTGTTTGGCGTCACTCATGGGGACATTGCTCCTTATCTAATGACGGTAACGTAGGGTTAAGTAGTTGCTCGACCTTGAGAGCGTACTGGCCGTTTACACAGCCATATTTGCCCGCCAGAACCGGGAAGCCATCCACGCAGGCTTCCACGTAGTCGGGCTTATCCAGCGGGATCACGTCGCCAGCCTGCAACGCGAGGATTTTCGACAGCCGCGTCTGCACTTCAGTGAAGTTCGCCACCAGTTCCAGCTCGGTATCTTTCACCTGCGACGCCAGCACCGTGCGCCAGTGATCATCCTCCTGGCGCGAGTTCTCCAGCGGCGGATTGGTCAACAGCTCACGCAGCGGTTCGATAATGCTGAAGGGGATGCAGATATCGAACTCGCCGCTTTGCGAGCCGATCTCGACGTAGAACGGCGTGGTCACCACGATATCGTTGGGCGAAGAGGTGATGTTGGTGAACTTCACCTGAATTTCGGCACGCACATACTCGGTTTCGAGTTTGAAAATAGAGCTCCAGGCATAGTCGTACGCCTCCAGGGCCATCGACAGCATGCGCTTGATAATCCGCTGCTCGGTCGGCGTGAACTCCCGCCCTTCCACCTTGGTGGGAAAGCGACCGTCGCCGCCGAACAGGTTATCCACCGCCATAAACACCAGGCTGGGGGAAAAGACGAACAGCGCCGTGCCGCGCAGCGGGTTCATATGCACCAGATTGAGGTTGGTCGGCACCGGCAAATTGCGCGCAAACTCATGGTAAGGCTGAATTTTGATATTGCCGGCGGTAATGTCCGGGCTGCGCCGCAGCAGATTAAACAGCCCCATGCGGAACTGGCGGGCGAAACGTTCGTTGATGATCTCAAGCGAATGCAGACGCTCGCGCACCACGCGACGCTGCGTATTCGGATCATAGGGCTTAATCGCGTCCTCGCTGAGACGCTGGTCCGCCGCATGCTCGATTTCGCTATTATTGCCACCGTTCAACAGGCGGTCGATTTCAGCCTGCGATAAAATGCTGTCAGACATGAAAATTACCGTAAAATAAAGGCGTTAAATAAAACGTCCGTGACAACGATGCCCTGTCTGGCGTCCAGCGGTTTGCCTAAAGCCTGTTTAATCTCTTTGATGAGTTTCTCTTTGCCTTCATGATGGGATAATTCTGCCGCGCTAAATTCGGAAAATAACATCAACAGGCGGCTGCGCACCTCCGGCAAATATTGCTCAATCAGCGCCTTATCATTATCGTTGCCGACGCGCAGCGTTAATCCGATATAAAGCACCCGATCGTGTTCTTCTTCGTCAGGCTTCAGGCTAACGGTAAAGGTGTCCAGCGGCACGTAAACCGGTATGACCGACGCAACGGGGTGAGCGGCGACAGGCGCGGCGCCGTCCGCGTGCATATTCGCCTGCATATGCTTCATTTCATACAATGAATAAGCGGCGATAGCGCAGGCGGCAATGGCAATCAGTAAAATGATAAGAATAAATAACGACCGGAGTTTACCTTTCCCTGGCGCCTTCTTTTTTTGGTCTGACATTGAATTAACAATTCCTGTTATGAACTACCTGACGCTCAATTAATAAGGATTAATTGAATAGCGAATTCTATTACACGCGGGCCTTCGGACAATTCGCCAAAAAGGAGAAATTGCTGTCGGCAAATTAACGCTTACCTTTATCAGGCAAAAATACTGATGCCGGGCCGTCCGACGATCATGCGCGGCGCAGGGTCTTCCTCCGGCTCAGCATGCTGCGCGGATTCGCCCTCCTGCTGCGAATGCGAAGCATGGCCGGAGCCGGAATCCGCCGTCGCGCCCCATGACGGCGCTTCGCTGCCTACGCTGCCCTGATCGAGCTGGATGCCCGCTTCGGCCAGCGAGCTGCGCAGATGCGGCATCGCAGCTTCCAGCGCGGCGCGTACCTGATGATGATCGGTCACGAAGTGCAGCTGGGCCTGATCCTGATGCAGGCGCAGGCTGATCTGTAGCGGCCCTAACTCCTCTGGATGCAGGCGCAGCTCGGCATGATGCACGCCGTTGCGGGTGAAACTGGTGAGCTGATGGCTGAGCGCCTGTTTCCAGGCGGGCGACCCTACTTCCGGCTCCAGCGCGGCATGTGCCGTCGGCGTCGGCAGCGGCGTGCTGACTGGCGGCGCGGCGACGGTCGCAGGCGTTGACGCCGGCGCGTGCGCGACCA
Source organism: Mixta calida (assembly GCF_002953215.1). Taxonomy (NCBI): domain Bacteria; kingdom Pseudomonadati; phylum Pseudomonadota; class Gammaproteobacteria; order Enterobacterales; family Erwiniaceae; genus Mixta; species Mixta calida. Next base: position 144,756 of record NZ_CP026378.1, on the reverse strand, counting down.
CCGGCGCTGGCGCCGATGTGAGGCTGGTTGAGATCGTCTGCGCCTGCTGGCGGCTATCCGCCGTAGCGAACTCCAGCGCGACGGCCGGTTCACGTTCGTCCGCTTTGCTGTTCTGCGCCGTCGGCGGGGTAAAGATAAACAACGATTCATTCTGCGCGGACGCCGTCTGCGCCTGCGGGGCGGCGGACGCTGGCGTGGAAGCGCCGAGGCTCGCCTGCGGACCGGCGATCATGCGCAGCATATCGGCAACGGCGCGCGTCCCGGCAGTTCCGTTCGGCGCGACGGCCTCGTCAGGCGCGGCAGAGGCGGATAGCGGCGACGCGGCGGCAAGCACAGCGTCATTCAGCGCCGCAGGCGCAACGGCGGGCTGCGGCGTCAGCCACAGCGCGGCCAGCGCGTCTTCCGGCTTTTCTTCATCAGGCGCCTTCGCGTCGGCCAGCGCCGCGTCAACCGGTGCGTCGCCTTCCAGCTGCGCGCCGCCGACCAGCAGCGGCAGCAAAGCCTGTTGATTTTCCAGCGCGGCGGCGAAGTCGCCGCTTTCCCCTTCCGCCGTCGGCACGGTGTGGGCGGGATCGTAAGCCGCCCCGGTAAGGGCGGCGACTGCGTTAACCATCATAGACCGGCATTCCTTAAGCTGGCGCGTTGCGCGAATTCATCCATCATTTTCTGCTCCTGGCGGCTCTCCTTAAGTTGCAGAACCGCATCGGCCCGGCTGATTAACGTTTCAAATGCGTTCAGCCGCTGTTTATCTTTTTTCCAGCCTTCCAGCGTGTGGTCGACCGACTGCTGGCAGGTCTCTACATGGTTCTCCTGCTGCCACACGACGCGGTTGAGCGAAGAGATAAAAAACTGATGGCTCAGCAGCGTCACCACCGGCATGCCGTTGGCGGACAGGGTGGTTTGCAGCTGGCGACCATATTCCTGTTCATAGCGGGTCAGCTGCTCAAGCTGCGCGGCGGCGCTGGCGTGCGCCTGCCGCACCTTGCCCAACTTCTGCGTGGTGTCATTCAGATTCTGTTCCGCCAGATTGCGCAGAACATGCATCGGGGTACGTTTCGCCATGCTATTCGCCTTTATTATTCAGGGAGGTCGGGAAACAGCGCCGAAAGCGCGGCAAAGGACGTTTCATAATCGCTACAGTCGTAAATCCCCTGTTGCAGGAACCCTTCCATCTGCGGATAAAGCGTAATCGCCTTATCCAGCAGCGGATCGCTGCCGGCCGCATAGGCGCCGACGCTGATCAGGTCGCGGTTGCGCTGCCAGGCGGAAAGCAACTGTTTAAAACGCTGTACTTTTTTGTAGTGGGAAGGCGCGATCAGCTCGGTCATCGCACGGCTGATCGAGGCTTCAATATCGATAGCCGGATAGTGACCCGCCTCCGCCAGACGACGCGACAGCACCACATGACCATCGAGGATGGCGCGCGCCGAGTCGGCGATCGGGTCCTGCTGGTCGTCGCCCTCGGTCAGCACGGTATAAAAGGCGGTAATCGAGCCGCCGCCCTGCACGCCGTTGCCGGCACGCTCCACCAGCGCCGGCAGCCGCGCGAATACCGAAGGCGGATAGCCTTTGGTCGCTGGCGGCTCGCCAATCGCCAGCGCGATCTCGCGCTGCGCCATCGCGTAGCGTGTCAGCGAATCCATAATCAGCAGCACATTCAGCCCCCGATCGCGGAAATCCTCGGCGATGCGCGTGGCGTAATCGGCGCCCTGCATACGCAGAATCGGCGATACGTCAGCGGGCGCGGCGATCACCACCGCGCGGCTCAGCCCCTCTTTGCCAAGGATATTTTCAATAAAATCTTTAACTTCACGGCCACGCTCGCCGATCAGGCCGACCACGATCACATCCGCTTTGGTATAGCGCGCCATCATGCCGAGCAGTACGCTTTTGCCGACGCCGGAACCGGCGAACAGCCCCATGCGCTGACCGCGGCCCACCGTTAACAGGCCGTTGATGGCGCGCACGCCGACGTCCAGCACCGATTTAATCGGATCGCGCAGCAGCGGGTTAAAGGGCACAGAAAACAGCGCGCCGCGCTGACGCGTATCGGGCGCGGGCAGGCCGTCCAGCGGACGGGCGCGCGCATCCAGCACGCGGCCCAGCAGGGCGTGGCCCAGCGGCAGCAGCTTGCCTTTGGCGCTGCCGGTATCGGGCGCGTAAACGCGCGCGCCCGGCAGAATGCCGTCGACGTTTTCCAGCGGCATCAGGTAAAGCAGCTGGCCGTTAAAGCCCACGACCTCGCTCTCCACGCTGTCGCCGCCGTGGGCGCTGTCGCGCTCGACCCGACAGAGCGTGCCGATAGGCAACGTCAGGCCGACCGCCTCCATCACCAGTCCGGTGGCGCGGGTTAGCCTGCCGTAACGGCGCGTCGTCGGCAGCGCGGCGATGCGCTGCTCTTTATCCTCAATAGCCTGTAGCCATTGCGAAAGGCGCTGGCTCATGCCGCGTAATCCTCTCGGCAGATCTGACACAGCGCCTGCCAGCTGCCGTTGACGGTCGCATCCAGTTCGCCTTCGGCGGAGGTGATGCGGCAGCCGCCCGGCAGCATGGTTTCGTCGGCGCGCAGCTCCCAGCCCTGCTTCGCCAGCAGCTCGCTCAGCTGCGCCTGTACCGCCGGCAGCTCATCCGTGCTGACCCAAAGCTGTGCGGGCGCCTGGAACAGCGGCTCGGCCTGCAACAGCGCCTGAATTTTTTCCAGCAGGAAGCTGCTGTCGCATGCCAGGCTTTTGCCGATCGCGGCGCGTGCCGCTATCAGCGCCATCTGCACCAGACGCGACGGGATCACCTTCTCCAGATTGTCGACCGAGGTCTGGAAGGATTCCAGCAGCGTGGAGAACTGCGCCAGGATCTGCGCCTGCTGCTCGCGCGCTTCCGCCAGTCCCTGCTCTCTGCCCGCCTGCTGCCCCTGCAAAAAGCCTTCGTCGTAGCCCTGCTTGCGGCCCTCCTCCAGCCCCTTCGCCTGGCCCTGCGCCAGACCGCGCTGCTCCGCCTGTTGCCGCAGGCGTTGCAGCTCCATCTGACGCTGCTGCTCCGTCGGTTCGCCGTCGGTCAACGGAAAAATCTCCGGCAGACTATCCGGCGCGCAGAGATCCTCTGGCTGCCAGCTCTGCCAGGCCAGGGCCGGCTGCGCATCAGACATAGACATCCTCGCTGCCTCCGATATTGATCTCGCCACTTTCGGCTAAGCGGCGCACCACTTGCAGAATATTTTTCTGCTCCGCTTCCACCTGCGACATGCGCACCGGTCCGCGCACGTTGAGATCTTCGCGCATGATATCCGCCTGACGCTTCGACATATTGCGGAAGAACTTGTCGCGCAGCGGCTGTTCGGCCCTTTCAGGGCGATAATCAACGTTTCGTTATCCACATCCTGCAGGATGCGCTGGATGCTGCGGTCTTCGATATCCAGCAGGTTTTCGAACAGGAACATTTCGTCGATGATTTTTTGCGCCAGCTCCTGGTCGAATTCGCGCACCGCTTCGATGGCGGCCTCTTCCTGCTGCGATTTCATCAGGTTAAGGATTTCGGCTGCCGGACGAACGCCGCCCATTTTGCTGCGTTTCAGATTCTGACCGTGCAGCAGGTTGTTCAGCACCTCGGTCAGCTCCTGCAACGCCGCCGGCTGCACGCCGCCGAAGGTGGCGATACGCAGCATGATGTCGTTGCGCTCGCGCTCGTCGAAGCGGGTCAGCACATCTGCCGCCTGCGCGCGTTTCAGGTGTACCAGAATGGTGGCGATAATCTGCGGATGTTCTTCATGAATCAGCTCAAATACCGCCTGCGGCTCCATAAAGTTAAGGGCTTCGATACCGTTGTTGTTGCCTTGCGTATCCAGCAGATCTTCCAGCAGGCTGGAGGCGCGCTCTTCGCCCAGCGCCTGCACCAGCACGTTGCGCAGATAATCGTTGGTATTGATGTTCAGGGCGGCGAATTCGCTGGCGTCGCGCTGAAACTCTTTCAGCGCCTCGCTCAGCTGCTCATGGGTAAAGCCGCTCATGCTGACCATTGCGCTGCTGATCTGCGTCACTTCATGGGTGCTGAGATGACGAAATACCTCGGCGGCGCGCTCTTCGCCGAGCGTCAGCATAATCACCGCGCTTTTTTCGCATGCGTTCATCAAGACTGCTCCTTATTCATCCAGCGGCGGATGACGAGGGCGATAACCTGCGGATCTTGCTCAGCGGTGTTGCGCAGCTGCTGGATATTAACTTCTGTTTCCACACGCTGCTGCGCTTTCGCCTGCTCATGCATTTCCGCCTTACGTAACTGCGCATTCAGCTCTGCCTGACGCGCCTCCTTTTCCAGCTCCAGCTTTTGCAGCGCCAGCTGCTGATGCTTGATCCAGAAAGGTTGCAGCATCTTGCGCCACAGGATCAGCGCCACCAGCGCCACCATCAGGTAACGGCCTGCCGACATCAGCAGATCGATAAAGCCAGGTTCACGCCAGAACGGGATTTCCGGTTCGGTCGGGCTGTCGTTGAACGGCGAGTTGACCACGTTCAGCGTGTCGCCGCGCGCGCTGGAGTAGCCCATCGCCTCTTTGACCAGCGCCTGAATCTGCTCCATACGCTCTTTGCTCAGCGCGACCGGTTTGCCTTCGTCATCGGTCTGATAGTTCACCACCACGGCGACGGAAAGCCGTTCGATGGCGCCCGCGCTGCGTTTGGTGTGGGTGAGCGTACGGTTCAGCTCGTAGTTGGTGGTTTCGTCGTTCTGTCGGTTATAGGGAACGGTGGTCACCGTGCCATTCTGGGTGCCGTTCTGCGCGGCGTTAGCCGCGGGCTGGGTAATCGGCGCGGTGGCTGGCGTCGGCGGCTGATTGCTTAACGCGCCCGGCACGCCGCCCGGCCCCGCCTTATTGCCCTGCTCGCTGCTGCTGGCGTGACGGCTGCGCACCGCCATGGTTTCCGGCGTGCCGTTCGGCTGATACTGCTCCGCCGTTTGCTCATGGGTCGTAAAATCGATCTGCGCAGTAACCTGCGTTTTGACGTTCGCCGCGCCCACTACGGGGGCAAGGATCGCCTGAATGCGCTGGCGATAGTCCGCCTCAACCTCGTTGATATATTTCAGCTGGCTGGTCTGAATCGCCCGATCGCCGCGCTGGGTCAGCAGATTGCCGTTCTGATCGACCAGCGTGACGTTATCGGCGTTCAGGCCGGGCACGGCGCTGGAGATCAGCCAGCTGATGGCGCTCACCTGTCCGGCGTCCAGCGCGCGGCCCGCGTTCAGATTCAGCGTGACGGAAGCAGAAGGGGATTTTTGTTCGCGCACGAACAGCGTCTGTTTCGGCATCGCCAGATGCACGCGCGCGCTCTTTACCGGCCCCAGCTTTTCAATGGTGCGCGCCAGCTCGCCTTCCAGCGCGCGCTGATAGTTGATCTGTTCATTAAACTGGCTGAGGCCGAACTTCTCCTGGTCGAGCAGTTCAAAGCCGACCTGCCCTCCTTTGGGCAGACCCTGCTGGGCCAGCTTCAGGCGAGCCTCATAGACGTGATCGGCAGGCACCATAATGGCGCCGCCATGCTCCTGAAAGCGATAGGGCACATTCATCTGCGCCAGCTGCGCCACAATGGCGCCGCCATCTTCGTCGCTGATGTTGCTGTAAAGGGTGCGGTAGTCTGGCGTACGGGCCCAGAAGAATAACGCAATCACCACGGATATCGCGGCCGCAGCCAGAATCATAAATATAAATCTGGGATTTGCGCGAATGCGTTCCAAAGCTGACATTAAATTGAAAGAAGCGTTAATCTTATTACTCTTATTGTTGGCATCCATGCGGTCATCCTGCCTGAAAATAGATGATGCAATCTGCACCATAAGCCGTTAATCAGCACGCCAACTCCAGTAAAACAGGCGCAATGCCTTTTACCGGCACTGCGCCTTTGCAATATTATCCGCCATTTAAGAAAAATATTAACCATTAATAAGGGGAAGCTTCTGTCTGCTTTTTGCATTATTCCACGCTGATGGCGTCATGTTATTCTTTCTATTAATTACAGGTTAATAAAAGGAAAAAATCTGATGCTGCATTGACGCGCATCAGGTTATTTCATAAGGGAATGCTATGCCGATTCAATCTACGGGCGTTCTGGAACAAATACAGTTTCAGGCGAAGCAAATTGCGGAATCAGGTCAGCGCCTGTCCATTCGGGATACACAAAAAAACGACACCGATGTTTCCTTCTCCAGCCTTTTACTTAACGGCCTTAACAATATTAACCAATTACAAACCAATGCGAAAAGTCAGGCGGAGAATTATCTCTCCGGCACGCCGGGCATTGGTCTGAATGATGTGATGGTTTCAATGCAGAAATCTTCCGTCGCGTTAAATCTGGGCGTTCAGGTGCGCAATAAATTAGTCAGCGCTTACCAGGAAATAATGAATATGTCCGTTTAAAGGCGGGCCGGCGCGGTGTTGGCGGCCTGGCGAACGATTATTTCGCCATCGACTCACCGCCAGGTCGCCGATCGCCCCTCTTGCCCTGATGACGGGTCTGCCGCACGCCCATTCTGCTGCGAATCAACGGCGCAGAACAGGCAGCCCGGCTGAAGCGCACCTGCCAACGCAGAGACGCATGATGTATCAGCAAAACGCGATAAGTGAAATCAGTAATTTGAACAGTACAAATGTAAATAAACAGAATGGATTCGTTCTGACCGAGGCGGAATTAGAAAAAATCAGCGCGTTAATTTACCACCGGGCGGGCATCGTGCTGAGCCACCAGAAACGCGACATGGTTTATAACCGTCTCGCCCGGCGCGTGCGCCAGCTGGGGCTGAAAACCTTTACCGCCTATCTGAATCTGCTGGAGTCAGACCCTGTCAGCCCTGAGTGGCAGCAGTTTATTAACGCTCTGACGACGAATCTGACCTCGTTTTTCCGGGAAGCCTATCACTTTCCCGTGCTGGCCGAGCATGCCCGCGCGCGCCAGAACAACTACACCGTCTGGTGTACCGCCGCGTCGACCGGCGAGGAGCCGTGCTCTATCGCCATCACGCTGAATGACGTGCTGGGGCCAAGCGTAGGCGGGCCGCGTATTTGGGCGACGGATATCGATACCGAAGTGCTGGCCAAAGCAGAGAAAGGCATCTACCGGCACGATGATATCAGCGCGCTGACGCTGGAGCAGAAGCGCGCCTGGTTTCTGCGCGGCACCGGCGCGCAGCGGGACCAGGTGAAAGCGAAGCCCTCTTTGCTCAACACGATTCACTATCAGCAGTTGAATTTACTGGCGCCGGAATGGCGCTTACCTGCGCCTTTCGATGCGATTTTTTGCCGCAACGTGATGATCTATTTTGACCAGCGCACGCAGCACCAGATCCTGCGGCGCTTTGCGAAAATGCTGAAGCCGGGCGGTCTGCTGTTTGTCGGACACTCCGAAAATTTCAGCAATATGAACGGGCCGTTTCGCCTGCGCGGTCAGTCAGTTTACAGCCTGACCCAGGATAAATGATGAATAAAATCAAGGTACTTTGCGTAGATGATTCTGCGTTAATACGCAGCATCATGACCAATATCGTCGATCAACAGCCGGATATGGAAATGGTGGCAACGGCCCCGGATCCGCTGATCGCTCGTGATTTGATTAAACGCTTTTCACCCGATGTGCTGACGCTGGATGTGGAAATGCCGCGCATGGACGGGCTGGATTTCCTTGAACGCCTGATGCGCCTGCGTCCGATGCCGGTGATTATGGTCTCCTCCCTGACGCAGAAAGGGTCGGAGATTACTCTGAACGCGCTGGAGCTGGGGGCAATCGATTTCGTCACCAAACCGGAAATGGGCCTGCGCGAGGGCATGCTGCAATACAGCGAGCTGATTGCCGAGAAGATCCGTATGGCGTCGCGGGTGCGCAATTTCCCGCGTCATACCGCGGCGCCGGTCGCCCACGTCAGCAAAGGTCCGCTGGTCGGCAGTGAAAAAATTATCGCTATCGGCGCCTCGACCGGCGGCACCGAAGCGCTGCGTCAGGTGCTGACCGCGATGCCGCTGAACTGTCCGGGCATTGTGATTACCCAGCATATGCCCGCCGGGTTTACCCGATCTTTTGCCGATCGTCTGAACAAGATCTGCCAGATCGCCGTAAAAGAGGCGGAGGACGGCGATCGCGTACTGCCGGGACACGCCTATATCGCGCCGGGCGGCCGTCATCTTGAGCTGGCGCGCAGCGGCGCCAACTACCATGCACAGCTGAACGATCTGCCGCCGGTTAACCGCCACTGCCCTTCCGTCGACCTGCTGTTTCACTCGGTAGCGAAATCCGCCGGCAAAAATGCGGTGGGCGCCATTCTGACCGGCATGGGGCACGACGGTGCCCAGGGACTGCTGGCGATGCGTAAAGCGGGCGCACGCACGCTGGCGCAAAGCGAAAAAACTTGCGTGGTGTACGGCATGCCGCGCGAAGCGGTGGCGATTGACGGCGTGGATGAAATCGTCGATCTCGATCAGATGTGCCAGCGCATTCTGAGTAATGTCGTCGGCCAGGCGCGGCGCATCTGACGCTGCCTCTCTCTTACCGAAGCTGTTATTTCACTTTCAATACGGACTGATAATCAAAATGGCAGACAAAAACTTACGTTTTCTGGTGGTAGATGATTTCGCAACGATGCGCCGTATTGTGCGCAATCTTTTAAAAGATCTCGGCTACCACAACGTGGAAGAAGCGGAGGACGGCAGCGACGCGCTGGCCAAATTGCAGGCCGCGCCGGTCGATTTCGTTATCAGCGACTGGAATATGCCCAATATGGACGGCCTGCAGCTGCTGAATGAGATCCGTAAAGATGAACGCTTCAGCACCCTTCCCGTGTTGATGGTGACCGCGGAAGCGAAGAAAGAAAATATCATTGCGGCGGCGCAGGCGGGCGCCAGCGGCTACGTCGTGAAGCCTTTTACCGCCGCCACGCTGGAAGAGAAGCTAAGTAAGATTTTCGAAAAACTGGGATGGTAAACGCATGGACGCAGAGTCAACAAACGCACAGTCAGCCGATAACCTGAAGGTTATCTTTTCGCAAATTGGACAACTGGCGCGCCAGCTGCGCGTCAGCCTGAATAATCTGAGTCTCGACCGCGCCATTATGGACGTGGCGGAGGCGATACCGGACGCGCGCGATCGCCTGAGCTACGTGGTGGATAAAACCTCGCACGCCGCCGACCGCGTGCTGACCTGCGTGGAGGCGGCGCGGCCGTTGCAGGACGAGCTGAACGCCAACGCCACTAAGCTGGCGGAACGCTGGGATGAATGGTTCGCCGAACCGGTCGAGCTTCCCATCGCCCGCGAGCTGGTGAACGACACGCGCCAGTTCCTGAAACAGACGCCCGATATCACGCAGCAGACCAATCAGCAGCTGATGGAAATTATGATGGCGCAGGATTTCCAGGATCTGACCGGCCAGGTGATCAAAAAGATGATGGATCTGATCGCCGAGATCGAACACGGCCTGATCCAGGTGCTGGTGGAAAATATGCCGGAGAAACCGATCGCCGCCGCCGCCGCCGACAACGATCGCGACAGCCTGAAAAACGGCCCGCAGCTGGATCACACCAAAGCGGGCGTAGTGGCCTCTCAGGACCAGGTTGACGACCTGCTGGAGAGCCTCGGCTTTTAATCAAAGCACAGGGGATCGGCGCCGATGTCAGAAGAGAGCGATGTAGAAAAGACCGAAGACCCCACGCCTTACCGGCGAGAGAAGGCGCGTAAAGAGGGGCAGATCCCTCGTTCTAAAGAGCTGACATCGGTGCTCATGCTACTGGTCGGCTGGTCGCTGATGCTGGCCGGCGGACACGATCTGTTGCGGCACCTGACTGAACTGCTGCATGACGGCCTGACCTTCGATTCCCTGCTGGCGCAGGACAGCACGCTGCTGTTTTATCAGCTGCGCCATCTGGGCGGCAAGGCCGCGCGCGCGCTGATGCTGCTGCTGCCCGGACTGTTTCTGACCGCCATCACCACGCCGATGCTGCTGGGCGGTCTGCACCTCGGCGGCAAATCGCTGAAGCTCGATTTAAAACGCCTTTTCCCCGTTTCCGGCTTTAAGCGGCTCTTTTCCGCGCAGGTGGTTTCCGAGCTGCTTAAAGGCCTGCTGAAGGTGACCCTGGTGGGCTGCGTGTGCAGCCTCTATCTCTTCGTGCATAAGCAGGAATTCATTCATCTGGTGAACCAGCCGCTGTATGAGGCGCTGAGCAATTTTGCCCGCCTGATTATGGGCTGTCTGCTGATGGTGATTCTGGCGTTGATTCCGATGGTGGGTTACGACGTCTTCTGGCAAATCTTCAGCAATCTGAAGAAGCTGCGCATGAGCCGCCAGGAGATCCGCGACGAGCATAAGCAGCATGAAGGCGACCCGCATATTAAGGCGCGCATCCGGCAGTTGCAGCGCGCGGCGGCCAGCCGCCGCATGATGGCGGAGCTGCCGAACGCCGACGTGATTATCAACAACCCCACGCACTATTCCGTGGCGTTGCGTTACAAAGAGGGCGCGATGTCCGCGCCGATTTTACTGGCTAAAGGCGCAGGCGAGACCGCGTTGCGCATCCGTGCGGTCGGCGAGCAGCACAATATTCCGATGCTGCAGGCGCCGCCGCTGGCGCGCGCGCTTTATCGCCACTGCGAGCTGAACGCGCCGATCCCTGCCGCCCTGTACGGCGCGGTGGCGGAAGTGCTCGCCTGGGTTTACAGCCTGCGCCGCTGGCGTCACGCAGGCGGCCTGCGTCCCAAAAAACCTGTCAACCTTCCGGTGCCCGCCGCGCTGGATTTTAATCCTGAGAGTCAAGAGTAATGTCTAATTTCGCCAGCAAACTACGCCTGCCGCAGATGAAAGATACGCAGTGGCAGATTCTGGCCGGGCCAGTATTGATTATGCTGATTCTGGCCATGATGGTGCTGCCGCTGCCGGCGTTTTTACTGGATCTGCTGTTCACCTTTAATATCGTGCTGTCGCTGATGATATTGATGGTGGCGATGTTCACCCAAAAAACGCTGGAGTTTTCCGCCTTTCCCACCGTGCTGCTGTTTTCCACGCTGCTGCGCCTGGCGCTGAATATCGCTTCGACGCGCGTCATTCTGCTGGAAGGTCATACCGGCGCCAATGCGGCAGGCCAGGTGGTGGAGGCATTCGGCCACTTTCTGGTGGGCGGGAACTTCGCTATCGGCATCGTGGTGTTCGCTATCCTGATAATCATCAACTTTATGGTCATCACCAAAGGCGCCGGGCGTATCGCTGAAGTGGGCGCGCGCTTTGTGCTGGACGGCATGCCGGGCAAACAGATGGCGATCGATGCCGACCTTAACGCCGGGCTGATTGGCGAAGAGGAGGCGAAACGCCGCCGTAACGAGGTGACGCAGGAGTCTGACTTTTACGGTTCGATGGACGGCGCCAGTAAATTTGTGCGCGGTGACGCCATCGCCGGCCTGCTGATTATGGCGATCAACATTATCGGCGGCCTGATGATCGGTATGCTCCAGCACGATATGTCGTTTGCCCAGGCGGGCGAAACCTACACGCTGCTGACCATCGGCGACGGTCTGGTGGCGCAAATCCCGGCGCTGATTATCTCCACCGCCGCTGGCGTGATCGTAACGCGCGTTTCCACCGAACAGGATGTCGGCGAGCAGATGGTAAGCCAGCTGCTGAATAATCCGCGCGTGATGCTGCTGGCGGCGGGCGTGATCGGGTTGCTCGGCATTATTCCCGGCATGCCGAACCTGGTGTTCCTGCTGTTTACCGCCGCCCTGCTCGGCGCAGCCTGGTGGCTGCGCGGCCGCGAGATGCAGGCCGCCGCCCTCGGCAGCCCGGTGAAGGGCAAGGCCGACCGCGACGCGGCGAAAGCTAAAGCGGAAGCGGCGCAGGCGGCGGAAGCCTCCTGGTCTGACGTTCAGCTGGAAGATGTGCTGGGGTTGGAGGTGGGCTATCGCCTGATCCCGCTGGTCGACAGCGCGCAGGATGGTCAGCTGCTGGCGCGTATTCGCGGCATTCGCAAAAAATTCGCGCAGGATATGGGTTTCCTGCCGCCGCCGGTGCATATCCGCGACAACCTCGATCTGGCGCCCGGCGACTACCGCATTCTGCTGAAAGGGGTTGAGATTGGGCGCGGCGAGATTCAACCGGAGCGCTGGATGGCGATCGATCCGGGCTGCGCCGAAGGGGAACTGCCGGGCCAGCCCTGCCAGGAACCCGCTTTCGGCCTGCCGGCGATCTGGATTGACGATGTGCTGCGCGAACAGGCGTCGATTCAGGGCTATACCGTGGTCGATCCCAGCTCGGTCGTCGCGACGCATCTGAATCACCTGATTAGCCTGCATACCGATGAGCTGTTCAGCCGTCAGGAAACGCAGCAGCTGCTGGATCAGGTCAGCAAAGAGATGCCGAAGCTGGTGGAGGATTTTATTCCTGGGGTCGTCTCGCTCACCACTTTCCATAAGGTCTTGCAGAATCTGCTGGCGGAGCGAGTTTCTATCCGCGATATGCGCACCATTATCGATACGCTGGCGGAGTTCGCGCCCGCGCAGAGCGACGCCGACGAGCTGACGGCTCAGGTGCGCATTCGACTTGGACGTGCCATTACCCAGCAGTGGTTCCAGAATAAACCGGAGATTCAGGTGATCGGCCTTGATGTCGATCTGGAGCGGCTGCTGATCCAGGCGATTCAGAACGGCAGTGCCATCGAGCCGGGCATTGCGGAAAACCTCATCGCGCAAACGGAAAAAGCGATTCAGCGGCAGGAGGCGTTCGATGCGCCGCCGGTGCTGCTGGTGAACCAACCGCTGAGGCTGATGCTCTCCCGCTTCCTGCGCCGCGTTTTTCCGCAGCTGGCGGTGCTTTCCAACCTGGAGCTGAACCACAGCCGCACCGTGCGCATGACGTATGTTATTGGGGGGCAATCGTGAAAAGCGTCATGCTTACCGCCGCATTGTTCATCGGCGCCCCGGCGGGCGCGCTGGCGGCGCACGGCGCCTGGAGCGGCAAGGTCGCCGGCCCGCAGCTTAGCGTGGGCAAGCAGAGCTATGTCGGGCCGCCGCTGCGCGCCGCCGCGCCGCTGCCGCAAAACGCTGTTATCAGCCATATCAACTGGCGCGTCACGCTGCTTTCTCCCGCGCCGCCGGGGTTGGAGATCAAGCTGTGCAGCGTCAGCGCCTGCATCACGCTGGATCGGCTGGCGGGCCAGCGGGCAGCGCCGCTGCCCTTCGCACCAGGCGAGGCGTTGCGTTTTCTCTATGCGGTAAATGCGTATGGGCAGCTAAGACCACCGGTGCAGGTGGTCAGCAGCCAGGTAACTGTGAACTATCGCTGGTGAGAAGCGCTCAGACAAAGCGCTGCCAACGCATCGGAGAATAAAATACGTGCTGGGCGGTTAATAACAGATCGCGGTTACTGAAACGGCGATATAACCTGATTAGTGTAAGCCTGGCTGCACTTTTTTCCGTGGCTTAACGACGTAATGCCTTTTCTCAGGGTATCGAGACGGGCTTCAAGCGCGCGATTAATTTCCGCTTCATTATTTTGCAACGCCATTAACAGGCTGCCAATTTCCATCTTTTCTTCTTCAGAAAGCGTTTCCGGGATCTGTTCCAGCGCGGCGCCTAAGGTCACAACGTAATTTTCCGCCAGCGTGACAAAATCATCCCATTCTCCCTGCCTGGCCATCAGCAACATCGTCTGATTTATTTGATAAATGGCGGCGTAGTCTTTATTAATCAACTTATTCATAACATGCCCGTGTTTAACGTGATTCGATTTCTTTCCATGTTTCAGCGATATTCATTAATATCTCATCAACATGGGCCAACGATGAGGGATCGTTATTTAAATTCGCCTGTAACAGCGTGCGCGACATATAGCTGTAAAGCGCTTCCAGATCGCGTGCGATTTCCCCACCTTTTTCGTGATCCAGCGCCGACCGCAGCCCGTTATCAATAATATTAATCGCTTTTGAGATCATTTCACCACGTTTGGCGATATTGCCGTTTTCAAAATAGAGCCGCGCGCGAACAATGGCGCTGTGGGCACCTTCAAAAAGCATGGTAATAAGCTGATGCGGCGTGGCGCCGGCCAGCCTGCTGTGAAGATCGACCTGTGCGTAGGCGCGGGTTCCCTGTTTTGCGTACATAATGGTCTCCATAAAAACGGGCAGGAAACCGCGCCTGCCCGTTGCGGCGGTTAAGTTGATTACAGCGTGGACAATACCGCAGTGAGCTGGTTGCTCATGTTGTTAAGCTGCGACATGGTGCTGTCCAGGTTCTGGAACTGGATGCGATAGCGCTCCACCTGCGCGTCGATCAGCTTCTGCGTTTTGTCTATCTGCTCTTTGACCAGCTTGACCTGCTCGTCCAGCGTGTCGGTCATCCCTTTAATGACGCCGTCTTTTTTGTTCTCTTTATCGCCGACGTATTTGGTGATGATGTCGTTCAGCCCGGTCGCCAGGCCTTCTTTCTCGCCGTTGCCCTTGAACAGCGCGCCGATCTGCTCCGGGTAATCGGCGATCGCCTTATCCAGCTTTTCCGTATCCAGCGTCATCTGGCCAGTGGCCGCATCGATGGAGATGCCCAACGAACTCAGCGCGCTCACATTGACGTCTTTATCGCCGTATACGCCGTTAACCACTGAACGCAGCTCGCCTACCAGGCCGCGCAGGGTACCGTCGCCCATCAGCGCGCCGTTCTCCGAGCTGGGTTTAGCGACATCGTCGTCCGCTAAGCCGGAGGTATCGCTCGGAACAAATTTGCTGGCGGATGAGGTTTGCGACAGCAGCGCATTGTACTGCTTAACAAACTCTTGCAGCGTGGTTTTAATGGCGGAGGTATCTACGTTCAGCGTCAACTGCTCAGCCTTGCCCTCTTCAGATACCCCCGTTAGGTTCAGGGTAACGCCGGCAATGATATCGGTAATGCTGTTGCTGGAGCGGGTATAGCTAATGCCGTCCACGATCAGTTGAGCATCCTGCGCTTCCGCAACGGAGAACATGCGGTCATTCTCGGCGATAGTCTTGTTCTCGTCATTCGGGTCAGGACGCTGTCCGCCTTCGGACGTGTTCAGTATATCGCCCAGTGCATCATCACCGGTCACCTGCACCGACATTTGCCCTTCGGTGCCGGCGGTGCGGGAGCTTAATACCAGCTGATAACCATCATCGGAGCGCTGCACCGAGGCGCGGACGCCGCCATCCTGCTTATTGATCGCTTTCGCTATCTGGTCCAGCGAGGTCTCATCATCCGCCAGCGACACCGTGATCTCTTTACCGTTGGCCTGGGTGATGGTAATGGTGCGCGTCCCGCCGGTTTTATCGCCCAGGTTTTCCTCTGAGCTGGTATATCCCTCCGTTCGCAGCTTGTGGGAGACGGCCAGCTGTTTCACGGTGACGCTGTGGGAATCGGCAGCGGCCTCAGAGGTCGCCGTGGCTTTAAAGGCTTTGTTGTCGCTGACGGTGAGGGTGTTAAAGGCTTCGCCGCTCAGCTTTTTTACGCTGGTTTGCAGGCTGGAAAGCGCGCTGGAAATTTTCCCCCACGCGGAAATTTTGTTTTCGTAGCTGCTTTTTAACGTGGTATAGGGGTTCAGGCGGGTTTGCTCCGCCGCCCTCATCTGCTCCAGCATCGCTGCCGTATCCAGCCCGGAACCGATGCCAAGGGAAGATAGAGTTGCCATATTATGCTCCTTTCAGGATTTTATTTTGTGACCTGGTCTCTTTTAGCTATCGGTATAAACGGCGCGAAGATAAATCTTTCTTTATTAGCAAATTTCAAATCGGCAGTACTCACCCATTTTTTTAACGATTCAATGAGACAGGATTAACATCGATTTACACAATGGTAAATATTCTGTTCTGCGTGTAGATAATCCTTTTCTGATGCCACCGATAAATAAAAGTTAATGCCTTTATAAAAAGTTTAATTATGTCAGATTTTTGCAAAAAGCTAAGCGTCTATAACCGGACGCTGCCGCCAGCTTTTATCTGTTTTGTTTTATCAGAACGCGCTCGGATGCGGAAAAACGGCCTTTTTCCGCTATTGATGCCTGGAAATTGCGCAAAAGAGATTTTTTTTGCGAATATTTTTTTAGAGAAATTTCTATGCGCCGATATTTTTAAATATGCGCTTGTCAACGCATCATCAAATTGCATGGACATTGCAATAGAAACATCATACCTATATACGAGGGAATAATATGTCACAGGTGATTAATACTAACGCCCTGAGTCTGATGGCTCAGAATAACCTGAACAAATCTCAGAACTCCCTGGGTTCCGCGATCCAGCGTCTTTCTTCCGGTCTGCGCATCAACAGCGCGAAAGATGACGCCGCAGGTCAGGCGATCAGTAACCGTTTTACCGCCAGCATTACCGGCCTGACTCAGGCTTCACGTAACGCCAACGACGGTATCTCTATCGCCCAGACCACGGAAGGCGCGCTGAACGAAATCAACGATAACCTGCAAAACATTCGTCGTCTGAGCGTGCAGGCATCCAACGGCACCAACTCCGCTTCTGACCGTCAGTCCATCCAGGACGAAATCAACGAGCGTCTGGCTGAGATCAACCGTATCTCTGAACAGACCGAGTTCAACGGCGTAAAAGTACTGAGCAAAGATCAGACGCTGAACATTCAGGTTGGCGCTAACGATGGCGAAACCATCAGCCTGAAACTGGAGCGTATGGATGCTGAAAAGCTGGGCATGGAAGACTTTGACGTTGGCGTTTTCAGCACTGCAAACACGCAAGTCGTTAAAGTAGCTGATTACGGAACGACTGCAGCAACAGATGTGGCAATCGGTGACGACGCCAACGCCTATAAATTAACCGCGGACGATGTCAAAGCGTTAAATACGAAGTTTTTCGGTACAGATACTCCTGCTACTGGCAGCGAAATTAAAACGGATGGTAAAGGCAACTTTATCGCTACCGGTGTTGACGCAGAAGGCAAAACGGTACAGCAGTCTTTCTCTCTGGAAGAAAATGAAGCGGGAGATGGCTTTACCATTAAAGATAAAGGCGCTTACGTCACCGAACAGCAAAAAGCTGACGCAGACGTCGTTGTTGAAACGATGCTGAAAACCGTTGATGACGCGTTGAATCAGGTTGACGCCCTGCGTTCCAACCTGGGTGCGGCGCAGAACCGTTTCGCTTCTGTTATCAGCAACCTGGACAGCACCGTAAACAACCTGTCTGAATCTCGTTCACGTATCCTGGATGCGGACTTCGCTTCTGAAGTGTCCAACATGAGCCGCGCTAACATCCTGCAGAGCGCAGGTACCACCGTGCTGGCTCAGGCTAACCAGGTTCCGCAGAACGTACTGTCTCTGCTGCGCTAAGTTTTACCCGGCGGCCATTAACGGCCCTGCGGTTTACGCTAACGCCTCGCCCTCACCGGCGGGGCGTTTTTTATGGCGCCGCCTAAACCCAGCTGAAAATCATTACTCCAACTGGCTCACTGGCTCAACGCATGAACAAAGAGAATAAAAGACAAAGCGTGCAGGGAGAACAGAGAGAAAGACAATAAGATGGAGAGAACAGACAATAAAAAACAGCGTCGCGCTTACCGCCACGACGCTGTTTTGACAGGCACCTTTGCCTTACGGCCGCCAGCGGCCGCGCTGAAATCGGGATTACAGGGTCTCGCTGACGCTTTTCTCAACCAGCTCCATCTCTTCACTGGTCAGCAGCTTTTCAATATCCACCAGGATAATCATGCGCTCATCCACCGATCCCAGCCCCAGCAGGTAATCGGTAGAGAGCGTGACGGAGAAATCCGGCGCCGGTTTAATCGCTTCAGCATTCAGCGACAGCACGTCAGAAACGCCGTCCACCACAATGCCCACCACGCGCTGCGTGAGGCTCAACACAATCACCACCGTTTTTTCATTAATCTCGGCGCCCGCCAGATTAAACTTAATGCGCAGATCGACAATAGGAACAATCACGCCGCGCAGGTTGGTGACGCCGGTAATAAAATCGGGCGTATTGGCGATGCGGGTCACCCGTTCGCAGCCGCGGATCTCCTGCACTTTCAATATTTCGATGCCGTACTCTTCATCTCCCAGCGTAAACACCAGGTATTCATTGCCATGATTATCGGTGGCTGTTCTTTTTTCAGATGCGGAAGAGGTCATTTTGCTTATCCTTAAACAGGTAAAGATTGTCCGTTTTTCGCCGTGACACGTTTAGATTTGCACAGCTTTGCCAGCGCGGCGACGTCGAGAATCAGCGCCACGCTGCCATCGCCGAGAATGGTGGCGGCGGAAATGCCCGGCACTTTGCGATAGTTAAGCTCCAGGTTTTTTACCACCACCTGATGCTGACCAATCAGCTGATCGACCATCAGGGCGTAGCGCGCGCCAGCGCTTTGTAAAATCACCGCCACGCTGTCGTTCATCTCGATCGGCTCTTCGCCGCTGCCGAAGACATACTGCAACGTAATCAGCGGGATATACTCGCCGCGCACCTGCAGCATCAGCTCGCCGCCCGCCATGCGGTACAGCGCCTGTTCGCTGAGCTTCAACGACTCCATCACCGCGCCCAGCGGCAGCACATAGGTTTCATCGGACACGCGCACCGACATGCCGTCCAGAATCGCTAAGGTAAGCGGCAGGATAATGCGGATGGTGGAGCCTTTATTCTGTTCAGAAGCGATCTCAACATGGCCGCCCATCTCCTGAATATTGCGTCGTACCACATCCATGCCGACGCCGCGCCCTGATACGTCAGTGACTTTTTCCGCCGTGGAGAAGCCGGGCGCGAAGATCAGCATCCAGACATCTTCGTCGCTCATGTTGTCGTTGATCGCCATGCCCTGCGCTTGCGCGCGCGCCAGGATTTTCTGGCGGTTCAGGCCTGCGCCGTCGTCGCTGACTTCAATCACGATATTGCCGCCCTGATGCTCAGCGGAGAGCGTCAGATTGCCGACGGCGGATTTCCCTTTCGCCACGCGCACGTCCGCGCTCTCGATGCCGTGATCGAGGCTGTTGCGCACCAGATGGGTTAACGGGTCGATAATGCGTTCGATCAGGCTCTTATCCAGTTCGGCCGAGCCGCCGATCAGCGTCAGCTCGACCTGCTTATTCAGCTTGCCGGCCAGGTCATGCACCAGACGCGGGAAACGGCTAAAGACATACTCCATCGGCATCATGCGGATCGACATCACCGACTCCTGCAGGTCGCGCGCGTTGCGCTCCAGCTGGGCGATGCTGTTGATCAGCACGTCATGAACCGACGGCTCCAGCGAGGCGGAAAGCTGCGACAGCATCGACTGGGTGATAATCAGTTCGCCGACCTGGTTGATGATCTGATCGACCTTTTCAACGGCGACGCGAATACTGCTCGATTCCGCCGCCTGCGAGCGCGCCGACGGTCTGGCGGGCGCGGCGGCGTTTTTCACCGGGGCGGCGACGCTGGCAGGCTGCGGCGCGTTTTCCTCTACGGGCGCGACGGGCGGCGTTTCGGTCTCAGGCGCCGCGCCGTGGGTAATGGCGATCTGTTCCGGCTCCAGAATAAAGCAGAGCACCGCTTCGATCTCATCCGCGCTGGCGGTGGTTTGCAGCTTCACCTCCAGCCGGTCGCCCTGCTGTTGCTGGCTGACGAGGGTGCCGAGATTCGCCAGCTCATCGGCCAGCAGCCGCGCCTCCTGATCCTTGATTTTCATCAGCGTCACGGTAAGGCAGCCCTGATCCGCGCCGGCCTCTACGCTGGCAGACGTTGTCGCCTGTTCCGGCTCCGTCGAAGCGGTCGCCGCCGCGCCCGATTTATTTTGCAGCGCGATCTGCCGCAGCGCTTCGCAAATATACTGGAAACTCTGCTCGTCTGGTTCCTGAGAAGATTTATAGGCATCAAGCTGATCTTGCATAATATCTTTACTCTCCAGAAACAGGTTAATAATGTCGCTGGTCAGACGCAGCGTGCCGCAGCGGGCATCGTCCAGCAGGTTTTCCATTAAATGCGTCGTTTCCTGCAATATTTTAAAACCGAAGGTGCCTGCGCCCCCTTTAATGGAGTGCGCCGCACGAAATATCGCATCCATCATCTCTTTATCGGGAGAAGCCGCATCAAGCTGTAACAGATACTTTTCCATATCCGCCAGCAGCTCGTCGGCTTCATCGAAGAATGTCTGATAAAAATCACTTACATCCATATTGTTCAACCTTACCCTGAGTTAATTCGCAAGTCCGGCCATCCCCTCATCCGTTTGAGGCGTTATTTTTAATTCAGATTTAATGGCGTCGATATTGCTGTTTTCCGTCATGCTCTGGATTAAATTATCGTCCCTGATAATCGCTTTCTCTTTATTCTGCGTTAATACCAGGATACTGATACGACGGTTAATGGGGCTGTCAGGCGCGGTATTTTCCAGCACCATGGAGTCGGCGGTGCCGATCACACGCAGGAATTTATTCGCCGTCAGGCCGGCGCTGATCAGCGCGCGGCGCGAGGCGTTGGCGCGGTCGGCGGAGAGTTCCCAGTTGCTGTAGCCCACATCGCCCTGCGCATAGGGGAGAGAATCGGTATGCCCCGTCAGGCTGATGCGGTTCGGCAGCTCGTTAAGTACCGGCACCAGCGCTTCGAAAATTGCCATCAGATAGCTTTCCAGCTCCTTGCTGCCCAGCTTAAACATGGGCCGATCCTGCGTATCGATAATCTGGATCAGCAGGCCGTTCTCCGTCAGCTGCAGCCGCAAGTTAGACTGGAAATTGCTGAGGCGGGGGTCGCTTTTAATCAGGCTTTCCAGCCGTTCGCGCGCCTTTTTCAGCCGTCTGATATCTTTATCGCTTTCACCGTCGCGCGGGCGCGAACGGTTGACTTCGCCCTCTTTCTTCACCAGATCGTCGCCGCCGCCGGGAATCACGCTGTCGCTCAGGCTGGACTGATTACCCTGCGACAGCGCCACCTTCAACGGCATCTGAAAATATTCGGCGATGCGATGCCGCTGCTGCGGCGAACTGTTGGCGATCAGCCACATCACCAGAAAAAACGCCATCATCGCCGTCATAAAGTCGGCGTAGGCGATTTTCCACGAGCCGCCATGATGGTCATGGCCATGCTTTTTACGCTTGCGGATGATGATGATGGGCTGTTTGTGCTTGCTCATGGCGCGCCTTCCGAGGCATTACTCCCTGATGATTTCACCTGACGCACATGCTCTTCCAGCTCAATAAAGGTGGGACGTTCGGTGGAGAAAAGAATCTTACGGCCAAATTCAATGGCGATCTGCGGCGCGTAGCCGTTCATGCTGGAGAGCAGCGTGATCTTAATACATTGAAGCATCTTAATTTTTTCACTGCTTTTCTGGCGCAGCAGCGCCGCCAGCGGCAGGATAAACCCATAGGCGAGCAGAATGCCGAGGAAGGTGCCCACCATCGCGTGGGCGATCAGTTCGCCCAGCTCCGCCGCGGGACGATCGGCCGCCGCCAGCGCATTGACCACGCCCATAACGGCGGCGACGATGCCGAACGCAGGAAAGGCGTCGCCGACGGAATTCAGGCTGCTGGCGGGCACGTCGAATTCATGCTCGCAGGTCTCGATCTCTTCATCCATCAGCGCTTCGACTTCATGCGTGCTCATATTGCCGCTGATCATCAGGCGCAGGTAATCAATAATAAAATTCATTAAATAAGCATCGGCCAACAAACGCGGGTAGGCGGAAAAAACCGAGCTGCTCTGAGGGTCTTCAATATCGTTTTCCAAAGACATCAATCCACTCTGCCTGGCTTTGGAAAGCAGTAAAAACATCAACGCCATCAGGTCCATATATAAGGCTTTGTTATATTGCGACCCTTTAAATAATATCGGAAAGGCTTTTAGCGTCGCGCTAATGGCTTTGCCATTGTTGCCGACAATAAAGGCGCCCACGCCTGCGCCGCCGATGATTAATAACTCAGTCGGCTGATACAGCGCGCCGAGATGACCGCCAGATAAAGCAAATCCGCCGAAAACAGTCGCAAATACAACCACATACCCTAAAATAACCAGCACGCGAACTCCTTAATTACTGACACGCCTGTTTGTTCATGTTTTTAATGATAAATAGCGTCGCAGGCGCTGACGTATCGTTTTTCGCAGATACGCCATTAACGATTTCAGTCCTTGTCATCATCAACGCTACAGCCTGATATAAACCCGTTATCCTGCAATGTCATAATTTTCACACTTTTTTGCCGCGCGTGAAGGCGGGCTGCAAAGGCTGCAGGTAAAGGGGTCTTTGGCATGTTCATGCGTGACGATAAAACCGCCGTGGCAGGCGATGCATTCCGTCCGTTCGATCATGCCGCAGTCAATAAAGCGCAGCAGCGTCCAGGCGCGGGTTAATCCCAGCACCGGTTTTTCATCGGGCTTAACCGGGCACTGCTCCAGGTATAAACGATAAGATTTTATTAATGCTTCAATAGGACGGCAGTTTTCGGTTTTTTTGATAAATAGATAAATATTGTAAAACATAGATGAGTGGATATTCTGCTCCCAGGACATAAACCATTCGGCAGAAAACGGCAGCATGCCTTTTGGCGGCGGGCAGCCTCGCAGTTCTTTATAAAGTCTTAATAATCTTCTGCGGCTTAAGCTAATTTCACTTTCCAGCACCTGCATTCTGGCGCCAAAGGAAATAAGCTCCATAGCCATTTGCACTTCTTTGATTTCATCGAGAATGCTTTTTTCACTCATGATCGTTAGTTCCATCATCAGGTTGGATGGTTTTGCTCAGAAAGTGAGTTGAGCAACTCCGTTGATAAGATAATGCCGGTATGGATCTGCTGCAGGGCATCAATGCGCGAGGCCTTGGTCAGACAGTCAATTACCGCTTTATCATCGACACGCAGACGGCATATAAGCTGGCTGGTTGACGCCATTTTGATAAGCTGAGGCAAAGACAGTTCGCTAATCGTATCCAGTACGCTGGCGTCTAATCCCAGACGGAAACCGGCGGCATATTTATCTTCCCGAATAAGTCTTTGCGCCAGCAGAAGATAAGTAAGATTAAGATTATGAATACATTGAAGCTGATCGTCTGAATCTGCTTTTTTCATATTTGCTATTCCACATTGATTTAAGTTAAAAAATCCTGCCTGTTATATTTCATTAACAAGCATCAGATAAGATCCAAACAATATGGAATGTCCATTTTTCTACACGCGTATACCTCAGGATTAATACTTTATCTACGCATGTGGTCAAGTCAGGCAAGGTAATACTAATAACTAGTAAGGCGTTAATATGAGGTGTTTTTGCCTTCCTTAACATCGGGAGCGCTATTTCTCGATGTTGGCATTTTCCAGACATTTCCTATTTGGAACTCGATTATCATATAACCAACGCTCTCTTTTCAAGATTTTTTTAGTCTATATTCGAAAGAGACAACAAACTCAATGGCAATCAACACGATAATGCCAATATACATTTTAAATAATGCAGGAAGATTCCGAGTTGAAGATAATAATTAACCTGTTTCTGACGATCGATACAATATTTTGTTTTTTAAATAACTTAAATGCTTATACTCTTTAACAAGTTAACTGGCCAGTTGCAAACGCGAGCGTAAACGCTTAATCGCCTGGCTGTGTAATTGGCTGACGCGAGTTTCCGTTATCCCCAATATTTGGCCGACTTCTTTCATGTTCAATTCTTGTTGATAATAGAGATTCAGTAATGTTTGCTCTCTTTCAGGCAGCGCTTTTATCTCATCGCTGATTTGACTCACCAGTCTTATCTTGGTGGCTTCATTAAGCGGATTGAGTTTTTCATGCTGCGCATCGGGCTGTTCAAACCGATCCGCCATCTCTTCCATTAATTCATCAAGGGAACAGATCTGGCTGACATTAGTGTCGGTCAACATCTGCTGGTACTCTTCCAGCGTAATGTTCATTTCCGCCGCGACGTCGGCCTCTTTTGCCGGTTGGCCAGTTCTCTGTTCAATACGCCGGATAACCGCCGCGATCTCTCGGGCATTGCTGCGAATGCGGCGCGGCACCCAGTCGCGTTCGCGAAGCTCATCAATCAGAGCCCAGCGAATACGCTGCGTAATATAGGTGCTGAAGACAATGCCCTTTTTCGGGTCATAATGATCGATGGCATTGAGAAGGGCGATAGCGCCAGCCTGCACCAAATCGTCAAGCTCTACGCTGCCGGGAAGTCTTACCTGAAGCCGTAAAGCTTCGTGCCGGACCAGATAAGCATATTTTTTCCATAGCGCATTTTTATCAACCATACCCTCAGGGGTATATAATCCATTCACAATGACATTATCCATCCTGTCATGAGTAATACTTTAATTATCTTTCATTGCCTCAACTAAACATAGCCCGATAAAGCCTTACGAATTTACTTAATTCAATTCATTACCATTACGGCAAAGGCTTCATCAGGCATATTAACTCTTTAGGAGTAAAGGAAAGCGTAAAATTAAAAACTTTCCCACGCTTCTTCTGATTTAAAATGATCCAGCTCAGTTTCTTTGCGATTTTTTTCCTTTAAATCGGGCACCGTTGTCAGGTGTTTATTTTCCAGCCAGGCATCGCCTTCCTCATCTTCCAGAATAATATGCGCTACCCTATTCCTTAACTGCTCCGCATGGGTTTCCATATTTTCCGCCACCGTCGCCGCCTGCTCAACCATTGCGGCATTCTGCTGGGTGACTAAATCCAGCTCATTGACCGCCTGAGCAATCTGGTTAATTCCGGTGCTTTGTTCATCCGACGCGGAGGCGATTTCGGACATAATATCCGTCACCTGCATAATAGACTGGATAATTTGCCGCATCGCCGTGCCCGCCTGATCGACGCCCTGCGAACCGTTATGCATATCCGTTACGCAGGTATCAATGAGCGTGTGGATCTCTTTTGCCGCGTCGGCGCTGCGTTTCGCCAGATTACGCACCTCACCAGCCACCACGGCGAAGCCGCGTCCCTGTTCGCCTGCGCGCGCCGCTTCGACAGCGGCGTTCAGCGCCAGGATGTTGGTCTGGTTGGCGATGCTGTTGATCACGTTGTTGATATCCGCAATCTGACGCGAGCTGTCGATAATCTTGCGCATAATTTCATCAAGGCTCGCCATGACCTCGCCGCCGTTACGGGCGTAGCCGCTGGCGCTCTCCGCCAGCTGACGGGCCGAATGGGCGTTATCCGCATTCTGGCGCACCGTAATTTTCAGTTCTTCCATGCTGGCGGCGGTCTGCTGCAATGCAGAAGCCTGCTGTTCGGTACGTGAGGAGAGGTCGCTATTGCCGTTGGCGATCTCCTGTGCCGAGGCGCTGATAGCACCGACGCCGGTGCGGATGCCGTAAACGGTTTGGGTAATCCACTGACGCAGTTTCTCCAGCTCGGCGAACATCTTGCCGATTTCATTATCCGCCCCGATCTCAATAACCCTGTCCAGCTTGCCTGACGCCATGACCTGAAATGTTTTCACCGTGCTGTCCAGACGCTGGAACAGTTCGCGCCTTAACCATAGACGTATCGCGATAACCATTATCAGCGATATGACGCCTGCGGCGATGGCCAGCGTGGTGAAACGGTAATGGTGCGCGTGCGCTTCATCTTCAAGATCGTTCACCAGGGCACCGAACCGCTCGCCGTAGCGCGTCAGATCGGCGTCGAAGGCGTCACGGGCAGTGGCGATCTGGTTCATATCGGCCAGCAGCAGATCCGGGTTGCCGATATGATCGAGACGCGCGCGGATAAGACCCAGCAGCGTATCGGCATGTTGCTTCAACGTTTGCAGATGCGACTCTTTATCGTCGTTTCCGGGCGTCTCTATCTTCCTCAGCCCTTCTTCCGCCCTGGCGACAGCGCGTTGCGCGTGAGCGATTGCCTCCTGATCCAGCGTCTGTCCCTGCCCGCTCAGAAACGTCAGCAGGTAAATCTGCTCCAGCGATCCGTTAATATCATGGACCGCCGTATTGAGTTGATTGAACTTTTCACTGGTTAAGGCGAGATGGTCGAAACGCTGATTAGACTGTAAGGCATTGTAATAGCCAAAACAGACCATAGTGATTAATAAAAAACCCAACGTAAAAAAAGTAGCATTAATGCCTGTGGCAATTTTTATATTTTTTAGCATAGATTATCCTTAATCTTTTGCCTTAATTTATATTTTATTATCAATAGATTACAACTTTTGTTCGATCGTTATCGCTCACTCTGCTTTAGTTTTCAGATAAATATTCGGTTATCTCACCATGTTGAAAAGCGATATTTTCTGCATTGACTGGAAGACCATAAATGAAGAATTCAGCGAGAATTCAGCCAATTTCTGCTCCGTCACGAGGGTGCTGAGATTATCCAATCCCGTACCCAGCGTATCTTCCAAACGGCTTACTATATCGATCTTATGTTTATCTGCGCTGAGGCCCAACGCTTCCAGCTGCTGAAGGCTGGTCCCGACGCCCGCCTGCACTTTGCCCAGGTTATCGATATTCTTTTTAATCGCGATATTACTCTGGTCCAGCGTTGCCTGTAGCGCTTCGCGGCTTTCATCATCGTTCGCCGGCTGTTTTAGCGCTTCGATCGCATTATCCAGCGCCTTGAAAAGGTCATGTTCCGTACCGGAAAGGAAGACGTCGCTGCCGGTATTGCTGACCTGCACCTCCGTGCTGTCCGCCACGCGCTGCACCATCGGGGTGTTGCCGCCAACGTAGTCGCCCTCTTTGGTAAAGGGCTCGCTGCCGGTGTTGTAGCCAGCAAAAATATAGCGGCCGTTGCTGTTGCGGCTGTTGGCTAAATCCAGCAGGTTATTGCGAATCCCCTCCAGCTCTTTTGCCAGCGCGGCGCGATCTTCGTTGCTATAGGCGCCGTTGCCTCCGGCGACGATCTTTTCCGACAGGTTTTTTGTGACCAGCGAAGCGATAGAGTTCAGAACGTTATCCTGCTGACCCAGCGCATCCTGCGCATACTGACGGGCCGTTTCATAGTGTTCAATTTTCGCCAGCGCATTCTGGTAGATCACCGCCTGCGAGGCGCCAGCCGGATCGTCCGAGGGCTTCAGCAGCGTCTGGTTGGCCGCCAGACGCGCAGAGATATCGTTAAATCTACCCAGGCTGGATGTCATGTTATTCATCTGGCGCTGATACATGTAAAGTGAGCTAAGCCGCATCTTCTTTTCCTTTCGCGTTATTCTTCACTGTCCTTTACGAACCGGGTTTGGCTTATTAACGGACGCTTAACAGCGTATCGAAAATAGTGATAGCCGTTTGCAGTACTTGCGCGTTGGCCTGGTAGTATTGCGTAAACATATTCATCTTAACGAACTCCTCGTTCGGATCGACGCCAGATACGCTTTGTTGCTGTAACTCCAGATTGTCATAGACGCTGGCGGCCGCCTTGCCATTACTTTTCAGCGTATTGACCGTAGAGCCGACGGAGCTTACCAGGCTGGCGTAAGCTTCCGTTAAGGTCGCTTTGCCGATCAGGGTTTCATCTTTAATCGCAATTAACTTTTTAACGTTTTCGTTATTGCTTTCTTCTTCGTGCTTATCAGAGCCGGAGGCAGCGATCTGGTCGCCATTTTTCAGCGCCACGTCAATGTTGTCCGCTACGCCGCCTGCTGAATTGAAAATAAAGCTGTCGCCCGCTTCAGGCTCGCCTTTTGGCTCGATCACGATGCCGTCGAAATGCAATTTGCCGTCGGCGTCAATTTCTGTTTTAACCGGTTGGCCGCTGCTATCGGTCACCACCCAGTCATTGGCGTTCGGTCCCTGATAAACCACGGTGTAATCCTGCACCTTTACCTGAGGGATCAGCGAATTGCCACCGGCGTCTTCATCAAAGCTGATATTCAGCGTCGCGTCGCCCTGGTTATTGCGGTTTACCAGCGCCACCGGATCGTTGATAGTGAAAATATCGCCGCCGGCTGCGCCGCTCTGATCGTAACCCGCTTTATTCACCTCGTTAAAGCGGTTAGCCATTTGCAGCGCCAGCTGATTCAGCTGATTGCGGGCGTCCACCAGATCTTCATTGCGGAATTTAAACAGGCCGGCCAGCTTGCCGGTGGTAATTTTATTTTCATCCAGCCTGATGGCGTTGCCTGCGGCATCAGTGTAAAAAACGTCGAACTTTGACGGATCGGCGGCGGACGGCGCGGTCTCAAACAGACAGGTTCTGTCGCCGTTCACCAGCGATATGCCGTTGGAGAGTGAAACGTTAACCTCCCCGGTGGCGCGATTCTCATCCACCTTGATGCCCACCAGTTCGCTGAGTTTGTTTAACAGCTGATCGCGCTGGTCGAGCAGATCGGCGGGCTGCCCGCCCGATTGCGCGCTGCTTTTATAGAGCGCGGCGTTAATGGTCGCCAGCTCTTTGGCGCAGGCGTTAATATCGTCAATGCTCTGCTTAATTTGAGTATTGGTGCTTTTTTCCAGGCCGTTGAGCGTGCGGGCGTTGGTGCGGAACTGAGAAGCGGTTGAGTTAAAAGCTGACATCGCTTCCCGGCGGGCCGCCATGCTGACCGGGTCGCTGCTGACTTTCTCCAGCGCACCGAAGATATTATTGAGCGAGCTGGAAAGGTTACTCGTTTTATCGCCCAGCATATTATCGATTTGCGCAATCTGCTCGTAGCGGCCAGACAGCGCGTTATATTCCGAGCTGGCGCTGCGCAGCTGATTATTAATAAACCCGTTATAGGCGCGCTGCACGCCATTGACCTGAACGCCATAACCGAAAAATCCATAGCTGGTATTTTTCCCGCCAGCCTGTCCCAGAACAATATTCTGCCGGCTATAGCCTGGGGTAGAGGCGTTATTCAGGTTGTTGCCTACTACATTTAAAGACGACTGTGCCGCGCTCAGGCCGCTTTGCGCCAGGTACATGAGATTCATAAATCACCCGCGTTCTTTCTGTGCGTAAATTCCGAGAAAATAAGTTTTTTATGGTGCTTTGATATATCTATCGGCGCGTAGAAAAATTACTAAAACCCACGCAATTAAAATAATGAAGTCAAATCGTTTTTATAGGCGCTCGCCGTTTTTTCAATATTTATTTTTATTTGTTGCATGATGCCGATCAATTTTTTGGCGTAGTTCGGATCGGTGGCGTAACCGCCCTGTTGCAGAGCATGGGCGGCCTGCTCTGGCGTTTTCGCCTGCATCACATTCTTATAACGCGAATGACGCGCCAGCAATGCGCTGTAATCCTGTAATGCTTCGGTATAGGAAGAGTAAACGCGGAACGCCGCTTTCACTTTGCGCGCTACGCCGTCGATATATTCGGTAGTGGTGATTTCCGTCGATTTCCCTTTCCAGTCCGGCGTCGCTTTAATGCCGAACAGGTTATAGCTTGGCTGCCCATTCTGCTGGCGGATTTCCCGGTTGCCCCAGCCCGACTCCAGCGCGGCCTGCGCCAGAATTAGCTGATGCGGGATACCGGTGCGACGGGAAACATCTACCGCCGGCGCCAGCAGGCGAGAGATAAAGCCGCCGCCCTGCGTATGAGCGTGCGAGGCCGACACGGGCGCGGGCGCGGCGACCGCCGGGCTCTGCTGGCGGCCCAGCGGCCGTTCGTAAGGCAGCTGCCGCGTCGACAGCGCGACCGGCGCGCTGCCAGCAACGTTGAGCGGCGTGCCGCCCAGCTGTTGCACCAGCTTATCGGCCAGCCCGGTCTGTCCCTGCGCCGCCAAATCTTGCGACAGCTGCTGATCGTACATGGCGGTAAACATTTCCGACTGCTGCGAGTTAAACAGTCCATCTTTAAAAGTGGCCGCGCGCATGCTTTTCAACATCATCTGAACGAACAGCCCTTCCATCTGCTGCGCGGCGGCGCGCAGGCCACGCTGCGGGTCCTGCTTCGCCACCTGTTTCAGGTTTTCCAGCGTACGCGCATCGAAGGCGGCGCCCGGATTCATTGACGGTGCTTTCATCAGTTCATTTCCAGCTTCGCGTTCAGGCAGCCGGCGCTTTTCATCGACTGCAAAATCGACATCAAATCGTTCGGCGTCGCGCCCAGGCTGTTCAGCGCCCTGATCACCGCGTTCAGATCGGCGCTGGTGTTGACGCGTTGCAGCGCGCCGCCCTGCTCGCGCAGTGAAATCTGCGTATCGGGCACCACCACCGTCTGCCCGCCCGCCAGCGGCGTATCAGGCTGGCTGACCTGATTGCTGCGCGAAATCTCTACTGAGAGATCGCCCTGCGCCACGGCGCAGGCATCCAGCGTAACGTGACGGTTGATCACCACCGAACCGGTGCGCGAGTTGACAATGACGCGCGCCTCCATCGGCCCGGTTTTGATGGAGATATTTTGGATATCGGCGAGAAAACGCACCTTTTCCGTGTTGCCGATCGGCGCGAACAGCTTGATCACGCGCGCGTTTTCCGCCATCGCCGTGCCGCCGCCGTAGCGTCGGTTGATTTCATCGCTGATGCGCTGGGCCAGGCTAAAGTCTTCCTGGTTCAGCTGAAGGCGCAGCAGATTTTCGTTGCCGAACTGCGTGGGCACTTCACGCTCAACCGTGGCGCCGCCGCTGATGCGCGCGCCGTTCAGCTGGTTGACCTGCACCCGACTGCCGCCGCTCTGCGCGCCCGCGCCCGATACCAGCAGGTTGCCCTGCGCCAGCGCGTAGATCTGATTATCCACGCCTTTGAGCGGCGTCATCAGCAGCGTGCCGCCGCGCAGGCTTTTGGCGTTGCCCATCGAGGAGACCACCACGTCGATTTTCTCGCCCGCGCGGGCAAAGGGCGGCAGCTCCGCCGTCACCATCACCGCCGCGACATTTTTTAGCTGCATATTGGTGCCGGTCGGCACCGTAATCCCCAGCTGAGACAGCATATTGCTCAGGCTTTGGGTGGTGAACGGCGTCTGCATGGTCTGATCGCCGGTGCCGTCCAGACCCACTACCAGCCCGTAGCCAAGCAGCGAGTTGCTGCGCACGCCCTGAATGGTAGTTAAATCCCGTATGCGTTCCGCATGGCTGTTCGGCGCCAGCAACACGGCCAGGCTGAGACAGGCATGCAGACAAAAGCGATAAAATGGCGTTCTCATAAATCAGCCTGTCAGAAAGGTGAAAGGTTAAGGAACAGGCGTTGCAGCCAGCCCATCTGCTGCGCTTCGTTGATATAGCCGCTGCCGACATATTCGATGCGCGCATCGGCTACCTGCGTAGAGATCACTGTGTTGCTGCCGCTGATGGTGCGCGGATTCACTACGCCGGAAAAACGGATAAATTCGGTGCCCTGATTAATCGCGATCTGTTTTTCGCCCACCACCAGCAGGTTGCCGTTTTCCAGCACCTGCTTCACGGTAACGGTGATGGTGCCGCTGAAGGCGTTCCTGGCCGCCGCGCCGCCTTTGCCCGTGAAGTCGTTTTCGCCTTCAATCGAAGTTGCGGCGCGATCGCCGCCGAACAGACCGCTCATAAAGCGCGGCATCGCATCGAAGCCCAGCCCCACCGATCCGCCTTTGGTGGCGTTGGCCGACGAGCTTTTGCTGGCGCTGACGTTTTCCTGTAACAGGATCGTCAGGGTATCGCCGATATTGCGCGGACGGCGATCTTCAAACAGCGGCTGATAGCCGTAGTTCATCGCCTGCCCGGTCTGAAATATCGATCCGTTGGCTTCATTCAGCTGAGGCGGCGTCGGGCTGGCGCTGGTGGCGCCCTGGACCAGCGGCTGATGTGGAATGCCGGCGCAGCCGGTCAGCAGCGCGCCGAGCATCGTCAGCGTCGCCAAACGGCCTGCGGAAGCCGCCAGGCGGCTCACGGGATGAGAAGCGACGCGGGAGAGGGTATTCGCGCCAGGCGGCGTAAAGGCGGACGGATTTATCATGATATTCACTACGGTAAGTACAGATGCGAGCGGGCGCGGCCTGACGGTCGCGCCCTGCTCCCGCTACGATCAGAGCTGCGCCAGTCGCTGTAGCATCTGATCGGAGGTGGATACGGCTTTGCTGTTGATCTCATAGGCGCGCTGCGTCTGGATCATATTCACCAGCTCCTCGGCCACGTTGACGTTGGAGGTCTCCACGTAGCCCTGTTTCAGCGTGCCCGCGCCGTTCAGCCCCGGCGTGGATTCATTCGGCGCGCCGGAAGACTGGGTTTCGCGGTAGAGGTTCTCACCGATGCTTTCCAGGCCGGAGTCGTTGATAAAGGTGGTCAGCGTCAGCTGTCCAACCTGCTGCGGCGCGGTCTGCCCGGCCAGCGTGACGCTGACCAGGCCATCGCTGCCGACGGTCAGCGAACCTGCATCCTGCGGCAGCGTAATCGCCGGCTGGATCGGGTAGCCGCTGGCGGTCACCAGCTGTCCGTTCTGATCGATCTGGAACGCGCCGTCACGGGTATAGGCCGTGGTGCCATCCGGCAGCAGCACCTGGAAAAAACCCTGGCCGCTGATGGCGACATCTTTCGCGTTATTGGTCTGCGTCAGACCGCCCTGGCCGTGAATGCGCTCCGTCGCCACCGGACGCACGCCGGTGCCGACCTGTAGCCCGGAGGGGATGGTGGTCTGTTCTGACGACTGCGCGCCCGGCTGACGCAGCGTTTGATACAGCAGATCTTCAAACACCGCGCGCTGACGCTTAAATCCGTTGGTGCTGACGTTCGCCAGGTTGTTGGTAATGACGTCCATATTGGTCTGTTGCGCTTCCAGACCGGTTTTGGCAATCCATAAGGCACGCATCATGGCAGGCTTCTCCTTGCCGGTTATTAACTTATGCTAAGCAGTTGGTTGGCGTTCTTGGCGTTATCGTCGACGGTGGAGATCACTTTCATTTGCATATCAAAGCCGCGCGCGGTGGCGATCATATCGACCATCGCCTTCACCGGGCTGACGTTGCTGCTTTCCAGCGCGCCGGGCATCAGCCTCAGTTCAGGATCGGCGGGCAGCACCGGATTCTCCTGCTGCGCGGGATCCACATGGAACAGGCCGTCGTCGCCGTTGCGCAGCATATACGGCTGCGCCGTAACCATTTTCAGCCGTCCGACCAGCGCCAGCGCGGTGGGCTCATCGCCTGCGCCCAGCGCAGTAATGGAACCGTCCGGCGCGATGGTCACCTGCGCCTGCGGCGGAATGGCGATCGGACCGCCGTCGCCCATCAACGGATAGCCTCTGACGCGCAGTAGCCCTTCGCTGTCGACTTCAATATTGCCGTCGCGCGTATAGGCTTCGCCGCCGTCCGGCAACTGCACCGCCAGCCAGCCGTTCTGCGGCATCGCCACATCCAGGCTGCGGTCGGTCTGGTTGATAGCGCCCATGGTGTAGTCGTTGTAGGGCGTTGATTCAGTAACCAGCACACGCGTGGCGTCGGTGGGGCCGTTGACCGGCACCGCGCGGTATGCGGTAAGCTGGGCGCGAAAGCCGTTGGTGGAGACGTTCGCCAGGTTATTCGCCGTGACCGCCTGACGGTTAAGCGCGGCGTTCGCCGCGCCCATAGCGGTATATATTGCGCGATCCATACCTTATCCGCCGTTATCCCAGGTTCACCAGGGTCTGCAACAGCTCAGACTGGGTTTTGATCGTCTGCGAGTTGGACTGATAGTTGCGCTGGTAAACGATCATGTTGACCATCTCCTGACTCAGATCCACGTTGGACGCCTCAAGCTTGTTGCCGTACAGGTTGCCCAGGTTACCGGTGCCCGCTACGCCGATGACAGGCTGACCGGAGGATGGGGTTTCAGTCCAGCAGTTGTTGCCGCTGGAGGCGAGGCCGCCTGCGTTGGTGAAGTTCGCCAGCACCACCTGGCCCAGCAGCTGCTGCTGGCCGTTGCTGTAGGAGGCCATAATCTGGCCGTTGTCACCGATGGTATAGCCGTTCATCGAGCCTGGCGCATAACCGGTGGTGCTGGGGCTGTCCATCGCGGTATCGGCAGCCTGCTGCGTCATGCCGGTCATATCCAGTTCGAAATCCAGCGCGTCGGCGCCGTTCCAGGCTGAGCTCTCAATTTTGACAGTGGCCGGATTGGTGGTGAGCTGACCGGCACTGTCGAAGGCGAGATCCATTTGCTGATACTCTTCTTTGCCGTTGTCACCGATCTTCGGCGCGGTGGTGTCATGGGTATAGACTTTCCACGCGTTGTCGCCGGTTTTTACGAAGTAGACGTTCACCGTGTGGCGGTTGCCAAGGCTGTCGTAGGCGTCAACCTGGGATACCGAGCTATAGCTTTTGTTGTCTTTGGGATCGAAGGGGATATCGGCGGCGATCGGGTCCGTGCCGGAGTCGAGGTTGCCCGTCATCGTGCCGCCGTCAGAGGCGCGCGCCGGCATCTGCCCGGTGGGGATCTGGATCGGGCCGACCGCGGCGCCAGGCTGAATCGCTGGCGGCGTGCCTGTCGCCTGATAACCGGTGAGCTGCATACCCATATCGTTGACGATATAACCGTTCTCATTGGTTTTGAACTGCCCGTTGCGGCTGTAAAAAACCTGCCCGGCTTCGCTCACCAGGCGGAAAAATCCGTTCCCCTGGATGCCCATATCCAGGCTGCTGCTGCCCTGGCCCAGCACGCCATCGCTAAAATTCTGTTTAACCCCGGCCACCTGTACGCCCATGCCGATTTGCGATCCGGCAAAGACGTCGGCAAAAGAGATGGAGCCGGATTTAAATCCAACGGTCTGGGAGTTGGCGATGTTGTTGCCGACGACATCCAGCGCCTGCGACGCCGCGTTCAGTCCACTAAGACCTTGTGAAAAACTCATACGTAACCTTCCTGGCCGCTAATAAATGCTAAAACGGAAATTACTCAATCAGATAAACCTGGCTCAGCGTGGCGCTGCCGCCCAGTCCCAGTTGCAGTACCGCACCGGTCAGGGTGAAGGAGACGCTCTCCACTTTGCCATGTTTCAGGGAAACGATTTTTGGTGCAGAACCATCCTCGTTGGCAGCGGTATAGGTGACTTTGTAAGACTTGCCTTCACCTAACTCCGGCGTCGCCGGCTGGAACCCGGTCAGCTCGTCGAAGCGGTATTTATGCACGCCCGCTTTGACATCTTTCAGTTCAGCGGTATAGCTGTTGCCCTCGCTGTCGGTCAGCACCACGTTCACTTTATCGACGTCGTTTTCGACCGAGAACGCGAGCGTGTCTTCCGCTTTGGTGACGGTGCTGTCGCCTTCGGTATAAACGCTGCGTCCAACCCACTGCGCCGCGTTCATCTGCTGCATGCTGACCACCAGCTGGCCGACGTTATTCATTGAACTGTTCAGCTGCTGAACGCCCGCCGCCGTGTTGAACTGCGCCATCAGCGAGGTGAGCTGATTGTTGTCCATCGGGTTGGTGGGGTCCTGGTTTTGCATCTGCGCAACCAGCAGGTTCATGAAGTTGTTAGTGATATCGTCAATCGATGAACCATTGGTATTATTGGCGGCGCTGTAATTACTGGTAACTGGCGAGACGGCCATTTCAACTCTCCTTATTGACCCAGCGTCAGCGTCTTCAGCATCAGCGCCTTGGCGGTATTCAATACTTCCACGTTGGCCTGATAGCTGCGCGAAGCGGAAATGGTGTTGACCATTTCACCCACGACATCCACATTCGGCATCCGCACGTAGCCACGGGCGTCCGCTAACGGATTGCCGGGCTCGTACACCATGCGATCCGGGGCGTTGCTTTCCACCACGTCACTGACCTGCACGCCGCCGATCTCCTGACCGGGCGCCTGATTGACGCGGAAAACCACCTGACGCGCGCGGTAGGGTTCACCGTCTGGCCCGACGACGCTGTCGGCGTTCGCCATATTGCTGGCGCTGACGTTCAGTCGCTTCGACTGCGCCGTCATGGCGGAACCTGAAATATCAAAAATGCTGAATAAAGACATGACGATTAACCCTGACTGATCACGCTCATCATCCCTTTAATCTGGGAACCGAGAATGGTTAAGCTGGTTTGATATTTGATGTTGTTGTCAGCGAAATTAACTCGCTCACGATCCATATCGACGGTATTGCCGTCAGCGCTGGGCTGATCGGGAATCCGATATAATAAATCGGTCTGATTAAAGACCGTCGCCGTTGCCGGGATATGCCTGGCGGCGGTCAGATTCAGCGTTAAGGGCTCAGTACGGCTGCGCTGTTGACTGACCGCCTGTTTAAGCTGCTGAGAAAAGTCGATATCCCTGGCTAAATAGCCCGGCGTATCGGCGTTAGCGATATTCGACGCTAAAATATCCTGCCGGCGGGCGAGTAAACTCAGCGCTTCCTGCTGAAAATAGAGTGCCTTATCGAGTTTATCCATCATGACAAGACGGGCCTTTTTTTACACGGAGATTAACGCAGAGGACTATAAAGGGGATTGGAAATAATCTATACCGCAAAAATAAGACAAATATTATGGTATTTACCGGGCTAATTATGAATAAAGGCGCCATTCCGCTAATTAAATGCAGAAATGACGCCATTTCTGTCGATTATTTTCTGTCAGATTAGCGCTACACTAACGCACGCTTCAGGATGTATGAATCATCTTATTCTTTATTATAGCTACCGACTCGGATTAGCATGAAAAAATTATTTTACCGCTGGTGGAAAATATTATTACTTTTATTTTTCATTCCTTTTACCACGTCAGCACAGATTGATAATGATTCATTGATCCAGAAAATTAACGCCTTATTAAACGGCGACAGCCGCGAAACCGGCGTGGTGCGTCGGGCGACATTGCTCTCTACGGCAGAAAAGCGCATGGCGCTGTGCGACAAGCCGCGTCTCTCCCTGAGCGGCGCCCAGCGTCTTACCGGCAACAGAACGGTGGTGGCGCAGTGCGGCAATAAAAAGCATTTTATCCAGATCAGGGTGGAAGCAGAGGGCCGCTGGTGGGTGGCGGCGCGCGACCTCAAAGCGGGCAGCATGTTGAATGCGCAGGATATTGTGCCGCGCAGCGGTTCGCTGGCTAACCTGCCGGGCGATGTGATGACGCAATTGGGAAGTATCGAAGGCGCGGTACTCACCCGCGCGGTGCGCGCCGGACAGCCGCTGACGCAAAATCAGCTGCGCAAAAGCTGGCGCGTCAGCCGCGGCGAGGAAGTGGACGTGATTGCCTGGGGCGATGGCTTTCATATCTATGCCAAAGGCAAAGCGCTGGATAATGCCGCAGTGGATGAAGCGGTGCGGGTGCGCATGAAAACGGGCCAGTTGGTCAGCGGCAGTGTGAATAAAGACGGCAGCGTACGGATAAATTTGTAGTTTCATCTTTAGTTATCCGGGAAAATACCGATATTGATAATAACGGCAAGATAACCAACATACAGGTTTCGGAGAACAAATAATGAGCATTAACCAAACGCTGAAAACGCAACCTGTTACGCCCGCCCAAATTCAGCAGGAAGTGAAGCTCACTCAACGCAACCTGGCGGACAGCGCAACAAAATCTACCCCGGCGTCGCAGCAGGGCACCGACGTTAAACTCAGCGCTTTAACGCAGCATATTAAACAAGACGACTCTCAGGACGTGGACAGCGTGCGCGTCGAGCAGATTAAACAGGCGATCCGCAACGGCGAACTGCATATGGATTACGATAAAATTGCTGAGTCGCTGTTGCAGAATATCCTTGAAGACTGGTAATAAAAGCGAGCATGGACACTTTACAGGCCACCTTAAATAAATTGCAGGAAACGCTAAACGAACTGGATGTCGTGCTGGTGGAAGAGGTAAAACAGCTCAGCGGCGCGCAGATTAATCCGGTTTCGCTTCAGCGCATTTCCGATATGAAAAGCCGCCTGCTGTCGACCGTCGCGTATTATGACGAGCAGCGAAAACAGCAGGAAGATTCTTTGCAACTGTTCGCGCCCTATCCGCAGCAGCCGACGCTGGCCGCGCTCTGGAACGACATGGTGCCGACGATTAAAAGAGCCAGCGAGATGAATCAGCAAACCAGCCAGCTGCTGGAAATGCATATGCAAAGAGCGCGCAATTTAATCCGCGCGATAGATAAAACGGCGGCGGCGCCAGGCCTGTATACCGCGGGCGGGCAGTCGGATAATAACGGCTCCACGCGCGCTTACAATATTACTATATAAACAAAGCATCCTTCTCTCTGATGTAATTTGCCGGCTTTCTTAACAGAAAGCTTTTTTTTCGCGGCCGCCGCGACGCTATTGCTGCGCTGCGATCCGTTCTGCCGTCGCCAGTTTTAGCTTGCCGCTGCGCGCGCATCTCCCGCCCAAATTGGTCCGACCAAACCCACTGCTTTGTGACAAATCTTCCAGCCTCAAATGAAAGATTTAGCGAAATATTGCATTCGCCCCCGCACCAGATAAACAATTATTTAACATTTATATTCCTTTTGGTCTGGCCAGCCTTACGGCTGCGTGCTGTCTGACTGCGGCGCTGTCGATCTCTGCCGCCTGAAGGCAGGCCCCTTCTGGAGAATCAGGATCATGCAAAACTGGCAGCAACTTTACGATCCGCTCGATAATATCTGGCTGTCGAGCCTGATTGCCGCGCTTCCCATTATCTTTTTCTTTTTCGCGCTGACGAAGCTGCGGCTGAAAGGCTATCTCGCAGGCACCATTACAGTGCTGATCGCGCTGGCCGTGGCGCTGCTGTTTTACCGTATGCCCGTCGACCAGGCGCTCGCTTCTGCCGTTTATGGTTTCTTCTATGGGCTGTGGCCCATTGCCTGGATTATTGTCGCCGCGGTATTCGTCTACAAAATTACGGTGAAAACCGGCCAGTTCGACATTATTCGCAACTCGATTTTGTCGATTACCGAGGATCAGCGCCTGCAAATGTTGATCGTCGGCTTCGCTTTTGGATCGTTTCTGGAAGGCGCGGCGGGCTTCGGCGCGCCGGTGGCGATCACCGCCGCGCTGCTGGTCGGTCTGGGCTTTAAGCCGGTCTACGCCGCCGGGCTCTGCCTGATTGTGAATACTGCGCCGGTCGCCTTTGGCGCCATGGGGATTCCGATTATCGTCGCCGGGCAGGTCACCGGCGTGGATGCGATGGAGATCAGCCAGATGGCGGGACGTCAGCTGCCGTTTCTGACGATGATCGTACTGTTCTGGGTTATGGCGATCATGGACGGCTGGCGTGGGGTGAAAGAGACCTGGCCTGCGGTAGTGGTTTCCGGCGGCTCTTTCGCCATCGCGCAGTATCTGACCTCCAACTTCCTCGGCCCGGAGCTGCCGGACGTGATCTCCGCGCTGGTCTCTCTGCTCTGCCTGACGCTGTTTCTGCGCGTCTGGAAGCCAGCGCGTATTTTCCGCTTCGACACCCAGGAGGGCGCTAACGGCGAAGCAAGCCGGGTTACCCGCTACAGCACGGCGCAGGTTATCCGCGCCTGGATGCCGTTCCTGTTTTTAACCCTGACCGTCACCCTGTGGAGCATCCCGCCGTTTAAGGCGCTGTTCGCCCCCGGCGGCGCGCTTTACGACTGGGTGTTCTCGTTCGCCGTGCCGTTCCTGCATCAGCAGGTGATCAAGATGCCGCCGGTGGTCGCCGCCGCCACGCCGTATGCCGCCATCTATAAGCTCGACGGGTTCTCCGCCACCGGCACCGCGATTTTTATCGCCGCGCTGCTGTCGGTAATCTGGCTGCGCATGCGGCCCGCTCAGGCGCTAAGCGCCTTTGGCGAAACCCTGCGCGAACTGGCGCTGCCGATCTACTCCATCGGCGCGGTGCTGGCGTTCGCCTTCGTCTCCAACTATTCGGGCCTTTCCACCACGCTGGCGCTGGCGCTCGCCCACACCGGCAACGCCTTTACCTTCTTTTCACCGTTTCTTGGCTGGCTCGGCGTGTTCCTGACCGGCTCCGATACCTCCTCAAACGCCCTGTTCGCCGCCTTGCAGGCGACCACCGCGCAGCAGATCGGCGTGCCGGAGGTGTTGCTGGTCGCCGCCAACACCACCGGTGGCGTCACCGGCAAAATGATTTCTCCGCAGTCGATCGCCATCGCCTGCGCCGCGGTGGGGCTGGTCGGCAAAGAGGCCGACCTGTTCCGCTTTACCGTTAAACACAGCCTGATTTTCACCTGTATCGTGGGCATTATCACCTCGTTACAGGCCTGGGTATTCCCATGGATGATCCCGTAATGCATGAAGAACGACGTCTGGCCGAGAGCCTGGCGGAACGCCTGCGAGCGTTTATCGACCAGCAGCGGCTTCAGCCCGGCGAACGGCTGCCGGCAGAGCGCCAGCTGGCGCAGCAGCTGATGGTTTCCCGATCGTCGCTGCGCGAGGCGCTGCAAAAGCTGATCAGCGAAGGCGTGCTGGTCAGCCGACGCGGCGGCGGCAATTTTATCGCCGAACGTGCGGCGGACTGGTCGGCAGCGCGGCTGGTGATGCCGCTCAGCACGCTGCTGGCGGACGATCCCGGCTACCGTTATGACGTACTGGAGGCGCGCATCGCCATTGAAGCCAGCACTGCCTGGCACGCCGCGCGCCGCGCCACGGCGGAAGACAAAGCGCATATCGAGCGCTGCTATCAGATGATGCTGCAGGTCAGCGACCGCGACGACCCTGACCTGGCGGCGCATTCCGACGTGCGCTTCCATCTGGCGATCGCCGAAGCCGCCCACAATCTGGTGCTGTTACAGGCGATGCGCGGCCTGTTCGATCTGTTGCAGTCGTCGGTGATGCAGAGCCGCCAGCGGATGTATACCGCGCCGGAGATTTTTCAGCAGCTGGCGGTGCAGCATCAGGCGATGTGTCAGGCGATTATCGCGGGCGACGCCGAACGGGCGCGCAGCGCCACCATCCACCACCTTGAATTTGTCGACGCCACCATGCGCAACCTGCATGAGGAAGAGGCGCGACGGGCGCGCAGTCTGCGCATTCCAGACAGTAAAGCGTAAGCGAGGAAGACCGTGATTATCTCATCAGCAAAAGATTACCGAGCCGCAGCGAAAGCCAAAGTGCCGCCGTTTCTGTTTCACTACGCCGACGGCGGCGCCTATGACGAGTACACCCTGAAACGCAACAGCGAAGATCTGGCGCAAATCGCGCTGCGCCAGCGCATTCTGCGCAATATGTCTTCGCTGAGCCTGGAGACGCAGCTGTTCGGCGAAACGCTGTCGATGCCGGTGGCGCTGGCGCCGGTGGGATTGTGCGGCATGTACGCGCGCCGGGGCGAGGTGCAGGCGGCGCGTGCGGCGGATAAAAAAGGTATTCCTTTTACCCTCTCCACCGTGTCGCTCTGCCCGATTGAAGAAGTGGCGCCGGCGATGCAGCGCCCGATGTGGTTCCAGCTTTACGTGCTGCGCGACCGCGGCTTTATGCGTAACGTGCTGGAGCGGGCACAGGCGGCAGGCTGCTCGACGCTGGTGTTCACCGTCGATATGCCGGTGCCGGGGGCGCGCTACCGCGACGCGCACTCCGGCATGAGCGGCCCGAACGCGGCGATGCGCCGCTATATCCAGTCGGCGTTCTATCCGCAGTGGGCGTGGGACGTCGGCATTTATGGCCGTCCGCACGATCTCGGCAATATCTCCGCTTATCGCGGCGAGCCGACTCACCTGGAAGATTACATCGGCTGGCTGGGCAATAACTTCGACCCGTCGATCTCGTGGAGCGATTTGGAGTGGATTCGCGACTTCTGGAAAGGGCCGATGATCATCAAAGGCATTCTCGACCCGGAGGATGCGCGCGACGCGGTGCGTTTCGGCGCGGACGGCATTGTGGTCTCTAACCACGGCGGCCGCCAGCTGGACGGCGTGCTCTCGTCGGCG
This sequence comes from Mixta calida, assembly GCF_002953215.1. Classification (NCBI taxonomy): domain Bacteria; kingdom Pseudomonadati; phylum Pseudomonadota; class Gammaproteobacteria; order Enterobacterales; family Erwiniaceae; genus Mixta; species Mixta calida. The sequence goes on along the minus strand of NZ_CP026378.1, from coordinate 103,219 downwards.
CGCGCGCTGCCCGCCATCGCCGACGCGGTAAAGGGCGATCTGGCGATTCTGGCGGACGGCGGCGTGCGCAGCGGGCTGGACGTGGTACGCATGATCGCGTTGGGCGCGGATACGGTGCTGCTGGGGCGCGCGTTTCTCTACGCGCTGGCGGCGGCGGGCGAAGCGGGCGTGACCAATCTGTTGAACCTGTTTGAAAAAGAGATGCGCGTGGCGATGACGCTGACCGGCGCGCGCTCGATTGCGGAAATCACCCGTGATTCGCTGGTGCAGGCGGTAGCGCCGATGCAGCCCGACGCGCTGGCGCAGGCGGTGGCCAACGACTAAGGCAAGAACGCGGCGGGCAAGCGTAAAAATCACCACGGCCACCGGTTCGGCGGCCAGGCGTAAGGGTTAATGCCTCTGCCAGCGCAACGTCAGCCAGGCTCAGCCCGCCAGCAATAAGAAAAGCGGGCAAGCATCACGTAGAAACAGAAAACCCGGCGTCGCCGCCGGGTTTTTATCTTGTCTGCTCAGGCTTTCGCGATCAGAACTGTTCCCAGCCGCCCTGCGAGCCGGACGCGGCGACCGGCGTCGGCGCCAGCACGCGCGAACGCGGCGCGCTAACGCCCGGGCTGCGCTCAACGCCCTGCGGCGCGGTTTTGAACACCGCAACCGTCTGCTCCAGCTGCCTTGCCTGATCTTCCAGCGACGAGGCGGCGGCAGAAGATTCCTCGACCAGCGCGGCGTTCTGCTGCGTAGTCGTATCCATCTCGGTCATCGCCTGGCCGATTTGCAGAATGCCGCGGCTCTGCTCCTCAGAAGCGCTGGCGATCTCGTTCATAATGCCGCTCACCTGCGAGACGGACCGCACGATATCGTTCATCGCCTGCCCGGCACTGCTGACCAGTCGTGAACCGTTATCCACCTTTTGTCCCGCTTCTTTGATCAGCGTTTCAATTTCACGCGCCGCCGTAGCGCTACGCTGCGCCAGGCTGCGCACCTCGCCCGCCACTACCGCAAAGCCGCGCCCCTGTTCGCCAGCGCGCGCCGCTTCCACCGCCGCGTTCAGCGCCAGGATATTGGTCTGGAAGGCAATTCCGTTGATTACGTTGATAATATCGGCGATTTTACGCGAACTGGCGCTGATATCTTCCATTGTCACCACCACGTCCTGCACGATTTCACCACCGCGTCCGGCGTTATGGGAGGCTTCCTGGGCCAGTCTGCTGGCCTGGTGTGCGTTGTCGGCGTTCTGCTTCACGGTAGACGTCAGCTGTTCCATGCTGGCGGCGGTTTCCACCACTGCCGCAGACTGCTGCTCAGTGCGCGAGGAGAGGTCAATATTGCCTGCGGCGATTTCCGCCGAGGCGCGCGCCACGTTGTCCACGCCCTGACGCACCTGAAGAATGATCTCTTGCAGGTTCTGGTTCATGCGCCCCACTGCCTGCATCAGCAGTCCTGGCTCATCGCCTCGCTGCGTATCGATGCGCGCGGTCAGATCGCCGGAGGCGATTTTATCGGCGACCAGCAGCGTCTCCCGCAACGGCTGCGTAATATTGCGCGTAATGCGCCAGGCGATCAGCAACCCAACCAGCACGCCGAGCGCGACGGCGATATACATGACAGAACTCGCTTCGGTAATGGTGAGCGTCGCCTGTTCAGTCTGGAACTGGTAGAGCGCATTTACCGCCGCGTTGAGTTTTTCCGCCGCGCTGGTCAGCACGCCGGACTGACTTTCGTGATGCGTAAAGAGGGTATGGTAGTTATCCAGCGTTGCGTTCAGGCGCCCAGCCTCCAGCGAAACGCCTGCGACCCAGCCCGTTTCGAGACCCGGCACGCTGTTTTTCAACAGTTCGCCCTGTTCCGCCACCGCGCTCAGCGCTGCCGCTATCGCCGCTTTACGCGCATCGTTCGGCTGGGTGATAAAATCGGGCCACAGCTTCATCACGCGCTGAATAGCGGCGTCCAGGCGGGAAGCCGCCAGCGCTTGCCCCGCATCCACGGCCTGACGACTCAGCGTCTCGCTTTTGCGGTCGTAGTCCGCCAGCGTATCCAGCTCCATTGCTTTCAACTGTTCGCTACGCTGGTTGATGAAAGCGACAAAGCGCGTTTTTTCCGTCAGGTAATAAGCCAGCGTCTGTTTAATGCTTTCCAGCCGCGATCTGCCTTCAGGATCCCAGCCCATCTGGTTAAGCGCGTCGCTTAGCTGTTCAAACTGCTGTAACGCTTTTGTATTCTGTTCGCCATAGCGGCTTTCGCCGGTGAACTGCAAAAGCGTGCGGTTAAAACGCGCCTGATTTAGCTGCTGCACCATCTGCACGACCAGCTGTTGCTTTTGCACATTTTCCCCGATAGTGGAAAGGCCGCGAATTCCGGCGACGGCAATCACCAGGCTGATCAACAGCACCAATATAAAGCCTGAGGTGAGCTTTTTACCCACGCTTAGATGATTAAAACCTGAAGTCCACGCTGACAAACTGCTCATAACTCACCTTGATAACAGAGAAAGGAAGATAGTGCTGCTATCGGCATGGTTAAGCATTGCTTTAGTGAATTTACAAAGCAGCGCGCTGATTAATCTATGTGCCGCCTCTTGAGAGGCGCGATAAAAGCTGGACGGCATCAATGGTCACACGCAACGTTAACAACAGAATTCAAAGTTAGTCACCCGTTGTTAACCATAAAGTTAGCTAAACCATTAGTGCATAGCCTGTTCTTTAGAAAGCGTGGTCAGCTAAGCAGTTGACCACGCGAGAGATTGTGCCGCCAGGTCGGCGGCACGGCGCTCAGTTCAGCATACAGTTGCCGTCCGGGCGCATTTTTTCCGGGCCGGGGCGATCGAGCATCTCGCACAGGATAATTTCAATGCCGTTGCATAACGCATTCAGCGGCAAATCGTTCGGCGAACTGCCGAAGGGATCTTCCAGCTCCTCCGCCAGCGACTCCAGCGACAGAAAGGTGTAAGAGATAAATACCGACACCAGCGGCGTCAGATAGTGCAGATCGGCCACCAGCGCAAACGGCAGCAGCGTACAGAACAGATAGACCGTCCGGTGCAGAATCAGCGTGTAGGCGAAGGGAATCGGCGTGTTGGCGATGCGATCGCAGCCGCCCAGCACGTCCGACAGCCGGTTCAGGTTGGCGTCGATGCTGCTGTAAAGCACGTCGCTCAGGCGTCCGGCCCGGCGCTGCTCGCCCAGCCAGTCGCCCATGCAGAGCAGCAGCCGGTTGGTGGGCTGCGGGCTGTTCTCCACCTGCGCCAGGTAACGCGCGGGCATCAGTCGACGCAAATCATCCCGCCCGTCGGTATGCCGCAGCTGGTGCTTCATGCTCCAGGCGAAGGCGATCAGCATCTGGCTGAACTGCTGAATCTCCGCCTCATCGGTCAGCACGCTTTTTATCTGGCGCAGCAGCGAGCGCTGAGCGATCAGCAGCGCGCCCCATAGCTGACGCGCCTCGGTGTAGCGCGCATAGCTGGCGTTATTGCGAAAGCCGAGGAAAATGGCGATGGCGATGCCCAGCAGGCTGAAAGGCGCGGTCGTCAGATGAACGCCGAGCTGTTCATACCACTGAAAGCAGATAACCGCGATAACCGACATCACCAGGTTCAAACTCAGGCGGAACAAAATATCCGGCAGCACCGAGCCGTGCCAGACAAAGAGACGGAAAAACCAGTGCTGATGGGGACGAACAATCATCAGGCCACCTCGTTTTCGAGGCGCTGACGACGGCGCAGCCCGGGGAACCAGTGCATCCACAGCCCGACCACCACCAGCGTGCCGATGCCGCCGATAGCCGCCGCCGGCACCGCGCCCAGCCAGGCGGCGAGCATGCCCGATTCAAATTCGCCCAGCTGGTTGGAGGTATTGATAAATATCGAGTTCACCGCATTAACGCGCCCGCGCATCTCGTCAGGCGTATCCAGCTGCACCAGCGCGCCGCGAATGACCATGCTGACCATATCGAAGCCGCCGGTGGCGAACAGCGCCAGCATCGACAGCCAAAGCTGCGATGAAAGCGCGAACACCAGCGTCGCCGCGCCGAAACCGGCGACGGAGATAAACATAATCATGCCGACGTGGCGCTCCAGCGAACGATGGCTCAGCCAGAAGCCGACCAGCAGCGCGCCGACCGCCGGCGCCGCGCGCAGCAGCCCCAGACCAAGCGGCCCGGTGTGCAGAATATCCTGCGCATAAATCGGCAGCAGCGCGGTTGCGCCGCCCAGCAGCACGGCGAAGAGATCGAGCGAAATCACGCCCAGCACGTCGGGACGTTCGCGAATAAAGCGTACGCCGGCGAACAGCGTTGAGAGCGTGGCGGGCGTGCGCGGCGGCTGCGCCTGTTCATAGCGCAGGCGGCTGACCATCACAATGGAGATCAGGTAGAGCAGGGCGGTGACCATATAGACCACTGAAGCGCCCGCCACATAGAGCAGGCCGCCCAGCGCCGGTCCCATGATCATTGCCGCCTGGCCGCCGACGGCACTGGCGGCGGTGGCGCGCGCCAGCAGACGCGGCGGCACCAGCGCAGGCAGCATCGACTGCATCGCCGGCGCCTCCATCACTTTCGCCACCGACAGCACGAACACCAGCCCCAGAATGGTCCAGACCTCGCTGTGGTGCAGCAGCGTCAGCGCCGTCAGCGCTACGATAGCCAGCCATTCAATCAGCTGAGAAAAGAAGACGATGCGGCGGCGATCGCGTTGGTCGGCGATGTGGCCCGCCCAGAGCGCCAGCGTCACGGAAGGAAGGAACTGCACCAGCCCGATCAGGCCGAGATAGAACGCTTTGCCGGTGATGGCGTAAATCTGCCAGCCGACAATGATAGATAACATCTGGAAACCAAAGCTGGAGCAGGTGCGCGCCAGCCAGAACGCAACGAACGAGCGGTGCTGTAACAGCGAATCCGCCCGCGAATCAGCAGGAGAAGCCATAACCATCCCAATAACAGCAACGAAACAGGCCGCAGAATCGCGACGCCGGGAAAGGTGCCCCCGATGATATTGTTCTGTTAGGGACACCGAACACAGACGATGCGGCAACCTGGCAGGTGAGCCTCTGTTTTACAATACTTGACGAAAATTTGGTAGTACAAGCCGTGCGAAGCGCAACGAGATTGACTAGCGCCGACGCGGTAAAAGCGGGAAGCGCATCATGTCGCGCTTCCGCGCCCAGGCAAAGCGCCGTTCATTGCCGAACCAACGGGCTGACAATTCAAAGATTCAGACGCCTCCGTTGCCGGAGGCGCGAGGCGGCTCAATATTCGTTGCCGATAACGCGGCCGCGATAGCTTTCCCAGTTGAAAGAGACCCACAGGCTCTGGCCAAGGCGCATGCGATCCATCACGCGCTCGCCCAGCAGTTTTACCATTTCCGCATGGTTGAGGTTAGTAAGCATGCCGGTAGGACGCTTCGAGGAGGAACGTCGGTCGACAATCTGGTTGATAATCACTTTTTCATAGCGTGATTCGGTCTGCATGCCGATCTCATCAATCACCAGCAGATCGACAGTGCTGAAATCGTGCAGCAGATGTTCTTCCGTGCGGTCGCCGCCGCTGAAAGAGCCTTTAATAATCGACATCAGATCGGCGACGGTGACGATCAGCACGCTTTTGCCGCGCAGGATCAGGTGGTTACCGATCGCCGCCGCCAGATGGTTTTTGCCGGTGCCGGGACGGCCGGAAAAAACAAAGCTGGCGATGCCCTGGTCAAACTCGTCAGCGTAGCGGCGTGCCTGCTCCAGCGCCTTACGCTGACCATCGTTTTCCACGCGGTAGTTATCGAACGAGCAGTTCATATGCAGCTCTCGGATGCCGGAGCGACCGAGGATGCGCTGCATCTTCATGGCGCGGTTTTCGCGCGCGATCGCCTCTGAGCGCAGCCGCCCCTGCTCCTGATTCCATGCCAGTAGCTCTTCGCCGCTCTGAAACTTTGGCTTGATATGGTCAGGCATCAGCCGGTGCAGACGGTTAAATAACTCAGCGGGCGTTTTCATTATTCACCTCGGAAACCATCGGGAATCGATTGATCGGGTTCAGGCAGCTGGTTGACGTCGCGCTGCGCACGTCCGCCGTTCGCCGCCCGGCTCTGCTGTACGCTGCGCGCCAGCTTCTGCTGCCACTGAACGTGATGAAAAGGTCGGCCGTCAGCCTGCCACCAGGTAATAAAGGACGCCAGCTCGGCGGGGGTTACCGGTTCGCTGAGCGCAATGCCCCAGATGGCGGCCTGACGCTGAAAATCGGCGTCGGGCCGCCAGCCGGCGTACATCATAAATTTGCCCGCTGGCGCGGCCATCGCCGCTGGCTGTGCCGCTGCGTCATGATAGAGCTGTTCATCCAGCGCCACATCGCTTTGCGGCTGTCTTGCCGCCGCCTCCAGCTCCAGCAGCTGCGCCAGTCGATCGGGAGAAACCGCATACAGCACCGGCGCGTTGTTATCGAACACGGCGACCGCGCCCGATTCCGCCGAGGAGAGCGCGCCGATCGGGTCCTGGCGAAACGCCTCAAGGCCAATGACGGTGGAGGTTAAAATCTTGACAGACATGGTAAATCCCGGATTACATTGCAGGCAAAACGTAACGGGCCGCCGCAGCAGCCGTGATTGCCTCTAGTCTATCAAGTTTAGCGCCCGGAATCGCCTCTTCCTTAGTGCTGCGTCTGCCAGGCGATGCCCGGTTTATCCTGTTTCATATGGCGCAGATCCCACAGGTAGCGCACGCAGGAGAGTAGACAAAAACTGTAGCCCAGCAGTTCGGTGCCCTCTTCCGCCATGTTTTTTACCGTGCGGTTATAGCCGTCGAGCATCAGGGTTTCCCACAGCTCGTGCATGCCGAACAGACGGGAATAGACAAGGATAGTCAACAGACCGGCGGCCATCATGTTCCAGCTGGGATGCTGTAAAAAATTCACCAGGCCAGAAAGCGTCGCCGCCGGATGGCGCGCCGCCAGAGCCAGACAGACGATGGCGACCGCCAGCGCGAACCAGACCCACGCGCCGTGAAAAATCTCATCAAACAAGAAATCCATCTCACGAATCAGCATACAGGCGAAAAAGCCGCCTTTAAGCACCAGGCTGTAGCGCAGGCTGCTCTGCCGGACGGCGTAAAAGAAGAAGGAGATCGCGATGCCGCCAAGGATCACTTCCTGAAAAATCTCGGTAAAGGAGGTTTCATGCAGCGCATCCCGCATCCAGTTTACATCAATGAAAACCAACCCCATCATCAGTGTCAGAAAGAGCGCGCAGCCCATAAAAGCGGCGAATTTTACGGTAATCTTTTTTATATCGTCGGACATATAATTTCTCTGAAAATGATTAGCGTGCTGATTATATGCACAGTCAATCAGTATATTTCTCATTTCATGCCTTCAAACCGGGCGCAGGCGGCATGGCGCCTGCATCGGCAGGCAATAACCCTTGTAAAGAAGGGCTAAGCACGCAAAAAAGTCGGTGCTGGAAGAAAGCGCACAAATATGAAATCGCAAGGGTGGTGACATGCGCGAATCTGTTAGTACTATCAAGCTGACGCCTTCATCAGCATGATAAAATCACGGTTTTAGTCATTTGAAAGCACGGGAAAGCACAATGCAACGATGCAACTGGGTATCAGACGATCCGCTTTATCAGCGTTACCACGACTGCGAATGGGGCGTGCCCGAAACGCGTGGCGCGGCGCTGTTTGAAATGCTCTGTCTTGAGGGTCAGCAGGCGGGTCTTTCATGGATTACGGTGCTGAAAAAGCGCGAAAACTATCGCGCCGCTTTCCACGGCTTCGACCCGCATAAGGTGGCCCGGATGGATGAAACGGATATGGCGCGGTTAATGCAGGACCGCGGCCTGATCCGTCATGCAGGGAAACTCGCCGCGATTATCGCCAACGCGCGCGCTTATCTGGCGATGCAGGCCAGCGGCGAAGATTTTTCGCAGTTTATCTGGTCTTTTGTCGATAACCAGCCGCAGGTAAGTCATTTCATCGAATCACGCGAAGCGCCAACGCAGACGCCCGCTTCGCTGGCAATGTCAAAAGCGCTGAAAAAGCGCGGCTTTAAATTTGTCGGATCGACCATTTGTTACTCATTTATGCAGGCGTGCGGGCTGGTTAATGACCACATAACAGGCTGTTTCCGCCATCCCGTTAATACCTCTTCGTAGAAATTTACAAATCTGAGGAAATTCCTGGATATTTCCTGCATCTTTACGCGGCATAATTGCCGCCTTCAGCAGGTGCGGGTGCGCCTGTAGGAAGCTTTTTAAAGGATATAAAGATGAAAAAAAGCATTATTGCCCTGTCACTGTTAGTAAGCGGCACAATTGCCCTTTCCGGCTGTACCACCAATCCTTATACCGGGGAATCTGAAGCGGGTAAATCCGGCATCGGCGCCAGCGTGGGCGCGCTGGTTGGCGCAGGCGTTGGGGTTCTCTCTTCTTCAAAGAAAGATCGCGGCAAAGGCGCGCTGATCGGCGCGGCTTCAGGCGCGGCGCTGGGTGGCGGCCTGGGTTATTACATGGATGTGCAGGAAGCCAAACTGCGTGAAAAAATGCGCGGCACCGGCGTCAGCGTCACGCGCAATGGCGACAACATCATCCTGAACATGCCTAACAATGTAACGTTCGACAGCAGCAGCAGCACGCTGAAACCGGCTGGCGCGCAGACGCTGACCGGCGTGGCGATGGTGCTGAAAGAGTACCCGAAAACTGCCGTTAACGTGATTGGCTACACCGACAGCACCGGTACGCGCGCGCTGAACATGCGTCTGTCGCAGCAGCGCGCCGACAGCGTCGCCAGCGCGCTGATCCTGCAGGGCGTCGCCAGCACTCGCGTACGCACCGGCGGCATGGGCCCGGATAACCCGATCGCCTCCAACAGCACGGAAGAGGGTAAAGCGCAGAACCGTCGCGTTGAGATCACCCTTAGCCCGCTGTCATAAATCTGCTTTATTTATCGGGGCAGTTCGCTGCCCCTTTACCGCCACGCCGCACCCTTTTTTCCGGCCAGCTTGTTCTGAGCCAGCTACGATGCTAACCACCGGCATCTGGCTGTGTTAGTCTCTCACCGAAATCCCGGAGTAAAAGAAAGACATGAAGCATAAGGCCGCACGCGCCACCATCAATGATGTTGCCAAAGCAGCAAAAACCGGCAAAACCAGCGTTTCCCGCTACCTCAATGGCGAACATCATGCCCTGTCGCCCGATTTGAAACAGCGTATTGAGCAGGCGATCGCCGCGCTTGACTACCGGCCCAACCAGATGGCTCGTGGCCTGAAGCGCGGACGCACGCGACTTATTGGCCTGATTATCGCCGATATTACCAATCCTTATTCAGTGGATGTGCTGTGCGGTATCGAAGCCGCCTGCCGCGCGCGCGGCTTTACCCTGCTGGTCTGCAATACCAACAATGAGATTGACCAGGAGCAGCACTATCTTCAGCTGCTAAGCAGCTATCAGGTAGAAGGCATCGTGGTCAACGCCGTCGGCATGCGCGAAGAGGCGCTCAACCGTTTGCAGCAGTCGCTGCTGCCGATGGTGCTGATCGACCGAAAAATTCCTGATTTTTCCTGCGACGTCGTCGGGCTGAATAATGTGCAGGCCGCCAATGACGCAACCGAGCATTTAGTGAAGAACGGCTACCGCGCGTTGCTGTTTCTCAGTGAGCCGCTTGGGCTGGTCAATACCCGGCTGGAGCGTTTGCAGGCGTTCCGCCAGTGCTGCGCCGGCCACACCGGCGTGCTCTGCGAAAACGCCGAGGCGGCGCTTAGCGACGCCGCGGCGATGGATCGCATTATCCTCGATTTTTACCGCCGTCACGCCGACCGGCCCGCCGCGCTGCTGGTGGCGAACGGCGCCCTGACACTACAGGTGGCGCGCGCTATGCGCCGTCTCGATCTGGACTGGGGCCGCAAAATGGGCTTGCTGGGCTTTGACGAACTGGAGTGGGCGGAGCTGGCGGGCGACGGCATCACCACTTTGAAACAGCCGACCTGGCAGATCGGCTATGCGGCGCTGGAGCGTGTGATTCAGCGCATTGAAGGCGAAGCGACGACCATAGAAGAACAAACCTTTCACGGCGAGCTGGTCGTGCGCGGTTCGACACGCCCGCTCGCCTGATCTTTCCACTTTTCCTTCTTGCGCCGCCTTTTGCAGGCGGCCTGTCCATCGCCGTCCAGCGCTTTTCGCATAATTCAGACGATCCCTGGCGTCAAATAAGTACATCGTGAGCGCGATCATAATTTCATACTTCCCTCCTTTGCTTTGGAACCGGTTCCATTTAGTTTTTCTTTATCGCGGTTCTATCTGTGACCGCTCCCGGAGGAAGAGTGAAAAGAGAAATCGTAGTGGTGTCCGCGGCTTACGGGCATCAAAAAGTCGCAGAGCTGGGCGGCCAGCGCGCGCTGCTGCCGATTATTGCTGAAGCAGGCGCTGACGGCGTGGAAATTCGTCGCGAGCTGTTTACCGAGTCAGAGCTGCAACAGCTGCCGCAGCTCGCCGCCGCCATTGCTGAACACCGGCTGAACGCCTTCTATTCTGTGCCCGACGCGCTGTTTACCGCGCAGGGAGAACTGAATCCGCAGCTGGGCCGTTATCTGCAGGAAGCGGATCAGCTGGGTGCCTCTCTGCTGAAGCTGTCGCTGGGCCACTATCGTCCCGGCGCCGAAGCAGGCCTCGCATCAACGCTGACGGCCAGCAAAGCCAGGCCGGTGGTGGAAAACGATCAGACCGAATACGGCACGCTGGCGGCGATCGCGGCATTTTTCGAGCAGTGCGATCAGACCGATATGACGTTCGATATGGCCAACTGGATCTGGACCGGCGATGACGCCTCTGCCGCTGCGCATCGCCTTGCGCGCCACGTCAGCTATATTCATGTAAAAGCCGCTATCCCCCATGGCGACAGCTTCCGCGCAATTGCGCTCGACGAAACCGACGGCAGCTGGCGCGCGCTGTTAAAACAGCTGCCTGCCGATGCGCCGCGCGGCATTGAATTTCCGCTACAGGGCGATGACCTGGTTGCCGTGACGCGCCACTATGTCGATCTGCTGCGCGAGGAGTAAATCATGAACAGCCATACTCACCAAAACGGTACGTTGGATGTGGTCACTATCGGCGAAGCGATGGCGATGTTCGTCGCCGCCGAAACCGGCGATCTGGCCGCGGTCGACACCTTTATCAAACGCATCGCCGGAGCGGAACTGAATGTCGCTATCGGCCTCGCGCGGCTCGGTCTGAAAGTGGGCTGGGTCAGCCGCGTAGGCGATGACGCTTTTGGCCGCTTCGTCCACCAGCAGCTGGAAAAAGAGGGCGTCGATCATCAACGCGTGCTGACGGATAAGCGTTACCCTACCGGCTTTCAGCTGAAGTCGAAGGTGGAAGACGGCTCCGATCCGGTCGTGGAGTATTTTCGCAAAGGCTCCGCCGCCAGCCACCTTTCCGTAGCTGATTTTGACCGCGACTATTTTGGCTCGGCGCGCCACCTGCACCTGAGCGGCGTAGCGGCAGCGCTTTCCGGCAGTTCGCTGGAGCTGCTGAACCACACGGCGCGGGAGATGCGCGCCATGGGCAAAACGTTCTCATTCGATCCTAATCTGCGTCCGGTGCTGTGGCCGAGCGAGCAGGAGATGGTGAAACAGCTTAACCAGCTCGCTTTTATGGCGGACTGGGTGCTGCCAGGTGAAAAAGAGGGCCTGATTCTGACCGGACATCGCCAGCCGGAAGCGATCGCCGATTTCTATCTCGATAAAGGGGTGAAAGCGGTCATTATCAAAACCGGCGGCGATGGCGCCTGGTACAAAACCTCTGACGGCGACAAGGGCCAGGTGGAGGCGGTACGGGTGGAAAATGTCGTCGATACCGTCGGCGCGGGCGACGGCTTCGCCGTTGGCGTGATCAGCGCGCTGCTGGAAGGCAAACCACTGCCTCAGGCGATCCGTCGCGGCAATAAAATCGGCTCGCTGGCGATTCAGGTGATCGGCGACAGCGAAGGCTTGCCGACGCGCGCCGGTCTCGGCGAAGAGTAAGCAATAACCTCTTACGTACCCTTATAACGATGCAGATCGGTGACGCCGTCATCAGTATATGCGCTCCCAAGAGAGGATAAGCTCATGAATAAGCAGACAATCGCGCCGAAACGTTGGTGGTATATCATCCCCATTATCTTTATCACCTACAGCCTGGCGTATCTGGACCGTGCGAATTTCAGCTTCGCCTCCGCCGCAGGCATCAATGAAGATTTAGGCATTACCAAAGGGATGTCCTCGCTGCTGGGCGCCCTGTTCTTTCTCGGCTACTTTTTCTTTCAGATCCCTGGCGCCGTCTATGCCGAACGCCGCAGCGTGAAAAAGCTGGTGTTCTGCTGCCTGGTGATGTGGGGCGTCTGCGCCTCGCTGACTGGCGTGGTAAGCAATATTCCGATGCTGGCCGCCATCCGCTTTATCCTCGGCGTGGTGGAAGCGGCGGTAATGCCGGCGATGCTAATCTATATCAGCAACTGGTTTACCAAATCGGAGCGCTCGCGCGCCAATACCTTCCTGATCCTGGGCAATCCGGTCACCGTGCTGTGGATGTCGGTGGTCTCCGGCTACTTGATCAACGCTTTCGGCTGGCGTGAGATGTTTATTTTTGAAGGCATCCCGGCGGTGATCTGGGCGGTATTTTGGTGGTTCCTGGTGCAGGATAAACCGGCGCAGGCGCGCTGGCTGAGCGAAGATGAAAAGACCGCGTTGCAAGAGCAGCTGCGTAAGGAGCAGGAAGGCATTAAGGCGGTGCGCAACTACCGCGAAGCCTTTAAGTCGCGCAACGTTATTCTCCTCTGTATGCAGTATTTCGCCTGGAGCATCGGCGTGTATGGCTTTGTGCTGTGGCTGCCTTCCATTCTGCGCAACGGCACGCAGATGGGAATGGTCGAGGCAGGCTGGCTCTCCGCCGTGCCATATCTGGCGGCAACCGTGGCGATGATCGTGGTTTCCTGGGCCTCCGACCGCATGCAAAACCGCAAGCTGTTTGTCTGGCCGCTGTTGCTGATCGGCGCGCTGGCGTTCCTCGGCTCATGGCTGGTGGGTTCGAATAATTTCTGGCTCTCCTACAGCCTGCTGGTGATCGCCGGCGCCGCGATGTACGCGCCTTACGGCCCCTTCTTCGCCATTATTCCTGAAATGCTGCCGCGCAACGTCGCCGGCGGCGCGATGGCGCTGATCAACAGCATGGGCGCGCTGGGCTCTTTTGTCGGCTCGTGGATTGTGGGCTACCTTAACGGAGCCACCGGCAGCCCGGCCGCTTCCTATATCTTTATGGGCGTGGCGCTGCTGGTCTCCGTCTGGCTTACTCTGATTGTGAAACCGGCGGAGAACAAACAGCCCCCCTCGCCGGAACGCGCGGCCAGGCACGCATGACTAGTCGCGCGTAAGGTCCGGCGCATCCGGACTCTGCCTCAAATTGCCGATCGCGTCCGTTGACGATCGGCAATTATCTTTTCTGTTTACCGCTCAAGCGGATGGAGCCTGACATGAAGCCTGAAGTGCTGTTATACAAATCCCTTCCCGACGATTTACGCGCCCGCCTCGATGAGCATTTCACCGTGACGGCGATTAACGGCCTCTCGCCGGAAACCATTGCGGAACATGCGGAGGCGCTGGCGCGCGCAGAAGGCATGATCGGCTCCAGCAGCACGGTGGATCAAGCGCTGCTGGAGAAAATGCCGAAACTGCGCGCCGCCTCGACGATCTCCGTCGGCTATGACAATTTTGATGTGGAAGCGCTGAACCAGCGCGGCATTGTGCTGATGCATACGCCGACCGTCCTGACCGAAACCGTCGCCGATACGATGATGGCGCTGGTGCTTTCCAGCGCGCGGCGCGTGGTGGAAGTGGCGGAGCGGGTAAAGGCGGGCGAATGGCGGCGCAGCATTGGTCCCGACTGGTTCGGCATCGATGTGCATCACAAAAAAATGGGCATTCTCGGCATGGGCCGCATCGGTCTGGCGCTGGCACAGCGTGCGCATCACGGCTTCGGCATGCCGATTTTATACAATGCGCGCAAGCATCATGAGGAAGCGGAGTCGCGTTTTAACGCGCAGTATTGCGATCTCGATACCCTGCTGCGCGAGTCCGATTTTCTCTGCATCAGCCTGCCGCTGACGGAACAGACTCACCATATGATCGGTCGTGAGCAGCTGGCGAAAATGAAGCCGAGCGCCATTCTGATTAACGCGGGCCGCGGGCCGGTCGTGGATGAACAGGCGCTGATCGCCGCGCTGAAAGATAAAACCATTCACGCCGCAGGCCTGGATGTGTTTGAACAGGAGCCGCTGCCGGTTGATTCCGAACTGTTGACGCTGCCGAACGTGGTGGCGCTGCCGCATATTGGTTCCGCGACCCATGAAACGCGTTACGGCATGGCGCGCGACGCCGTAGATAATCTGATCGCGGCGCTGGCGGGCAAGGTAGAGAAGAACTGCGTCAATCCGCAGGTGCTGCGTTAAATCGCTATGCGGCGATCATGGCAACGCGGCGCGTGGTTTGCGGCCGCAATGTTAATGCGACCGCAACCGTTCGGCAGAGCGCGTGGTTTGCGGCTGCGATGTCAATGCGACCGCAACCGCTCAGCAGAGCGCGTGGTTTGCGGCTGCGATGTCAATGCGACCGCAACCGCTCAGCAGAGCGCGTGGTTTGCGGCCGCCATATTGCGTCGGCCGCAACCGCTCGCCTTACTCCACCGCGATCGGTTTTTCATCCAGCTGTGGCGCGTTGTCGCCCTGTAGCGTTTTAACCCGTTGCTCTACTTTTTGTACTGCCTGCGCATCTTTTAACAGCGTGTAGGTCAGCGTGAAAGCCTGGCTTTGCCCCGGTTGCAGCTGTTTTACCCTTCCCTGCTCTTTCTCGATGGTAACCGGATAGGCGTAGTTAGTGCCCGGTTCAATGCCGGTAACGTAGCCCTGATTCAGGGTGTCGGTATTCTTCCATAAGGTCAACAGCGGCAGCTGACGAGTGTCGAATTCAATTGCCGCGCCCTTGTCTCCCTTGCTGTTGATCACCGCCGCGACCGTCTTGCCTTCGTTATCCGCCAGCGGCGTCAGGTTAAATACCATCTCGTCAAAGCCTTTGGTCGGCGCGCCGTAGATATTCCAGGTTTTTAAGCCATTTTTCGCATAGTCGTTAAAGGGCGAAACACTTTTTACCGGCGCGATAAAGCGAGCGTCTTTCTCCAGAATCGGCGTGCCAAAGTTGCTGTGATAGATAATCTGGTAATCTTGCGGGTAGTCGCTCTGGTTGGTCAGCTCATCATGAATGGTGAAGCTGTCGCTGCCTGGGACGTAACGCAGTTCGGTCCAGGTGCTGAGCTTCGCCTTTTTAAAAGTATGCTCTTTCAGCAGGCCGCGAATGCGAATTTCATGCGGGGCCTGCTCATTAACTATCACCTCCACGCGCGACGCCGGGGTATTGCCCGCTTTGCCGTGCAGCGTGTAGAGCACGCCGTCTTTGGTGACCGGATGACCAGTCCACTCAAAGCCGCAACGCACCATCATCTCGTTAAAGCCGTCCAGCCAGCCCAGCCCGTTACGGCTTTCCAGACGGATATAGGCCGGATTGACCACCTCATCCACTGGTGAATCCCAGCCCATGCGCACGCCGTGTCCGTTAACATGCAGCAGATCCATGCCGCGGCTGGGGCTAAGCGCGATCGTCAGGCCGTTTTCGCTGCGCAGGGTAATCACTTTCGACCCTTCCTGCTTGCCACCGTGCAGAACTTTTTGCTCAATGCTGAAAGGCTGACCGTCCAGCTTCAGCTGTTGGCTGCTGATGCTCCAGTTGCCTTCCTCCATGCCGCTTTCAGCATCCGTCAGCAACCACGACTGCGCCAGCGCCGGCGTGGAAAACATCATCGCTACCGTCATCACCACCAGAGAGTTGTTCATTTTGTGATCCTTTAGCTGAATTGATTTAGCAAAACAGCCAGCAGGTTACAAATGCGCCTGCTGAAAAACCGTGATGGCAGTCACCTGGAGATTTTTAGCAGATGTTTCAGTAAAGAAACGAGATTGTTAACTCATTTCTATCGGACTTATTACATTTTTCAGCAAAAATTTGTGATCGCTATTTGATGCAGCTTGATACGTTTCAGCCTGCATCTGGCGCGTATCGCGCCTCGCTGCATCGGCCAGAAGCCGTCCTTAACAACGCGGCGATAATCAGCCGCTCCGCCTGCCTGGTATCTCAGGTTTCGCTTTTTCACAGCCTTTGCCGCAGGCGAGGCGTCAGGCAGGCGCTGTTTGCATCATGGCATCGCTGGCGGTAAGGTGTCCCACACCTGCCAATTACATTTGATTTACAGCTATGAGCTTTTCTCTCTTTGGTGACAAATTTACCCGCCATACCGGTATTGCCCGTTTAATGGAAGATATGGGCGAAGGGCTGCGCACTCCCGGCGCGGTAATGCTGGGCGGCGGCAATCCAGCGCAAATTCCGGCCATGAACGACTATTTTCATCAACTGCTGATGCATATGCAGCAGGAAGGAAAGCTGACCGACGCGCTGTGCAACTATGACGGCCCGCGCGGTAAGGCGGTGCTGCTTGAAGCGCTGGCTGCGCTGCTGCAAAAAGAGCTGGGCTGGCAGATTTCAGCAAAAAATATTGCCCTGACCAACGGCAGCCAGAGCGCCTTTTTCTATCTGTTTAATCTCTATGCCGGTCGCCGTGCCGACGGCGCTAAAAAGCGCGTGCTGTTTCCATTGGCGCCGGAATATCTCGGCTATGCGGACGCCGGACTGGATGAAGATCTGTTTGTCTCCGCCCGCCCTAATATTGAGCTGCTGCCGGAAGGACAGTTTAAATACCATGTCGATTTTGACCATTTGCAGATCACCGACGACACCGGCCTGATTTGCGTATCGCGCCCGACGAACCCTACCGGCAACGTCATTACCGATGAAGAGCTGCTGCACCTGGATATGCTGGCGCAGCAGCACGATATTCCGCTGCTGATCGATAACGCTTACGGCTTGCCTTTCCCCGGCATTATCTTTACCGAAGCGCGACCACTGTGGAACCCGAACATTATTCTCTGCATGAGCCTGTCGAAGCTTGGGCTGCCCGGCGCGCGCTGCGGCATTATTCTCGCTGATGAAAAGGTGATCGACGCCATCAGCAATATGAACGGCATTATCAGCCTGGCGCCAGGCAGCGTCGGCCCGGCGATCGCGGTAGAGATGATCCAGCGCGGCGACCTGCTGCGCCTGTCGGAAACGGTGATCAAGCCCTTCTATCAGCAGCGCGTGCAGGAAACCATCGCCATTCTGCGCCGCTATCTGCCGGAAGAGCGCTGCCTGATCCACAAACCGGAAGGCGCTATTTTCCTCTGGCTCTGGTTTCAGGATCTGCCGATCACGACCGAACTGCTCTATCAGCGACTGAAACAGCGCGGCGTGTTGATGGTGCCGGGCCACTTCTTCTTCCCCGGCCTGGCGCAGAGCTGGCCGCATACCCATCAGTGCATGCGTATGAATTACGTGCCGGATAACGCGACGATTGAGAAAGGCGTAAAAATTCTGGCGGAAGAGATTGAGCGCGCCTGGAGCGAAGTTGCGCGCTAACCAACGCGGCGGCAGATCGCAAAAAATGGCTGCCGCCCTGTTGTCTTCGGCACGGTTTTGGCCGGGGTAAAAGACCAACCTATAAAAAGCCCAGCCTGCGAAATGCGCTGGGCGTCAGCGGCGCTTTCTCCCGCGCGCTTTTCCCGTCACGGCGTTTTCGGCTGTCGCCGCGCATTTGTCTCCCTCCATATCATTACGATCTGTATATATCAAACAGCGACATTTATGAGTAAGTTAATGAAAAGGTGATTTTTCGTTAACGCTTTTCTCATTTCTTTTTTCGGCGCTAAGCATTCGTTCCCGGCTCTGACTGACCGTTTCCCGCTGAGCTGAAAGCGATGCCGCCGTTTTTCATCTGACAGGCAGGAGAAAACATGGCTATCAAAGATCTGTTGCTGGCGCTCTGCGTGGTGGTGGCGTGGGGCGTGAATTTCGTCGTGATTAAAGTAGGGTTGCACGGGATGCCGCCGTTTCTGCTGGCCGGGCTGCGTTTTACCCTGGTGGCGCTGCCCGCGATCTTTTTCGTGCGTCCGCCGCGTATTCCGCTGCGCCTGCTGCTGCTGTACGGGCTCACTATCAGCTTTGGTCAGTTCGCCTTTCTGTTTTTAGCCATCAATCTTGGCATGCCTGCCGGGCTGGCGTCGCTGGT
Organism: Mixta calida; assembly: GCF_002953215.1. NCBI lineage: Bacteria > Pseudomonadati > Pseudomonadota > Gammaproteobacteria > Enterobacterales > Erwiniaceae > Mixta > Mixta calida. The sequence goes on along the minus strand of NZ_CP026378.1, from coordinate 85,017 downwards.
ATTGCAGGCGCAGGCTTTCTTCACGCTGTTGCTTGGCGCGCTGCTGCTGGCGGAAAAGCTGCGGTGGTACCACATCGCCGGCATCGCCATCGCCACTGGCGGCATGGTGTTGCTGGCGACGGCAGGACAGAACGCGTCCGCCGTGGGCGGCGTGACGCTGACCACCATGCTGATGACGCTGGCCGCCGCGCTCTGCTGGGGCATGGGCAATATCACCAACAGAGTCATTATGCGTAGCGGAAGCGTACCGATTATGTCGCTGGTGGTCTGGAGCGCGCTGGTACCCATCGGGCCCTTTTTCGCCTGCTCCTGGCTGTTTGAAGGGCGCGACGCCATCGCTGAGAGCCTGATGCATATTCAGTTAACCACGATACTGGCGCTGATTTACCTGGCGTTTATCGCCACGGTAGTAGGTTACGGCATCTGGGGTTCGCTGCTGGGCCGCTATGAAACCTGGCGCGTGGCGCCGCTCTCGCTGCTGGTGCCGGTGGTAGGTTTGTTGAGCGCGGCGCTGTTATTGGACGAAACGCTTTCCACGCAACAACTTATCGGCGCGGCCGTTGTCGTAGTTGGGTTGGTGATGAATGTCTTCGGCGGGCGCTTGAAACCGCTGCGCGCTATCCGCGTTCAGCAGGAATAACGACGTAGCCGGATGAAGATATAACAACGCCGCGTTTCCGCGGCGTCAGGGTGCTGATGAACGGGCTAAAGATTAGCTGAGAATTTCGATGCGGCGCGGTTTCATCTCTTCCGGCACGATACGTTCCAGATCGATGTACAGCAGGCCGTTTTCCAGACGGGCGTCGCGGACCACGATATGGTCAGCCAGCTGGAATTTACGTTCGAAATTGCGTTCGGCAATGCCCTGATACAGGTATTTACGCTCTGTCTGCTCTTCAGGATGAGCGCCGCGCACGATCAGCATGTTGTCGTGAGCGGTAATATCCAGCTCATTCTGCGCGAAGCCTGCCACGGCAATGGTGATGCGATAGTGGTTTTCAGCCACCAGCTCAACGTTGTACGGAGGGTAGCCGCCATTGCTTTGGTTCTGGTTGGATTCCAGCAGATTAAACAGACGATCGAAACCGATAGCGGAACGATAGAGCGGAGAAAGGTCGAAGTTACGCATAATACAAAGCTCCTGAATTTCAGCGAGTAGGTTAATCGCAGCCTTCCGTCACGGACAGGCTGTCCGGTCACGCTGGCGAACCCATTCGGCGAATGCCGCGCTGACCGTGATAAGAAAATGGGGGTAGCTGCCATTCTTTCAAGTAGCCATTTGCAATTTTTTTAAGCAAAGCACAGAGAATGTCATACACTCAGGGGAAGATATCGTCATGCATAAGGCGCGAGTCACCACAGAGTGACCGGGACCTTTTCCCCGCCGCGGACGAAGACACTCAGCCAGGCGTTCAGCCATGACTGAAGGGATGAAACAGATGAAATTAATACAAAAATACCGTTTGGCGGGGCTTCTGGCCTGTAGCGCATTAATCACTACTTCTGGCTGTTCCAGCATGATGTCACATACCGGCGCCAGCCAGGGTTACTATCCCGGCACCCGCGCCAGCGCCGAAGTGCTTACCGACGATAAGAGCAGCTGGGTGATGAAGCCGCTGGCCCTGATCGACCTTCCTTTCTCTGCCGTGCTGGATACCGTCCTGCTTCCCTGGGACTATATGCGCGCCGACGACTGCCAGGCTATCGATTCGCCGCGGGCGCGCGTAATTGAAGCAGAGCGGCTGGCGAAAACCCAGGAAAACCTGGCGCAGGCCGCGCCGCTGGCGATTAACTCACCGCAACCGTAAATATCTGCCGATAGCCGTCAACATCCTGCATAAAGGCGATCTGACGGCCATCGGGCGAGAATACTACCGCGTCGCCTGACGGTGGCATGGCGTTGCGCGGCGTCAGTCGGCGCATTTCACCGCTCTGGCTGTCGCACAGCATCACGCTGTTGTCGCAGATAAACGCCAGTTGCCCGCCCGCCGGATGCCAACTAAACGCCGACTGAATATCGTGCGCGCTCCGGGTAATCTGACGCGGTTCGCCGCCGCAGGGCGAAATGCTCCACAGCTGCACCACGCCCGCCTCGTCACGCATCAGAAAGGCGATTTCGCTGCCGTCCGCGTTGCTGCGCAGCCAGTGGCGCGGCTGCGTCGCAAGGCCGGGATAGCGGCGCTGATGGGTAAAGGTCAGTCGACGCTGCGTTACGTCGCGCGGCGGTGCAGGCAGTTGGGTTTCCGTCCCTTCCAATGGCGCGTCGCCCGGCTGCGCATAGTCGCTCAGCTTTTCCGGCAGATCGGCCACAAACACCTCCGGCACGACATCGCCGTTCTCCGCCCGCGTATCGCCGATAAACGCCAGCGCCCAGCGCTGGCGGCTGCCGTCCGGGCGACGGTAGCCCTGCGCGCCAATCCAGCCCTCCTCATAAGCGCGGCTGATTTCATTGCTGCCGGGCTGCGGCGACGCGGTGGTTTTGCTCACCAGTACGCAGAAATGGCTGCCGTCATATTCCCGCGGATGCTGCTTCGCCGGGCAGACAGCATGCAGCGGAACGGCGACGCCAACGTTACGTAAATCCTCCCGCGTGTCCCACTCGTGCATCACATGATCGTTATAGGTAAAGCTGAGGCGGCTGCCGTCCGGGCTGAAGACATGGACGTGCGAGCCGCCGCGCAGCGCGCCCGGCGTAAAAGGCGGCGTGATATCGCAGGCGTCGAGGTTCTCCGCCGCGCCGTTCTGAATTATGACGCCGCGACGATGATGAAAGTCATAGCGCCAACTGGCATCAGGATGTTCCGGTCCATGAATGCAGACATAGCGCGGCGGCATATCGGGGCTGGCGGTCACCACGCCGACGTGCGCGCCATTGCGCGCCTGATAAAGGATCTCCGTCGCGCCGCTCTCGACGTTGACGCGCTCTACGGTCAGGCCGGTAAAGGAGGCGCCGGAAGGACGCACGTCATACACCAGCCACTGACTGTCGGCGGTCCAGACGTTGATGTTGGTCAACTGATGGTTGCGCGGGGCAAAGGTAAGCTGCTTTTCGCTCATGGTTTACAACACAAATTTTTCGATAGCGTGCGCCACGCCATCTTCCGCGTTGGTTTTAGTCACAAACTGGCTGACGGCGATTACCGAGTCGATGGCGTTGCCCATCGCTACGCCGGTGCCGGCATATTCTATCATCGCCAGATCGTTTTCCTGGTCGCCGATGGCCATGATTTCATCCTGCGTCAGATGCAGCTGCTGCGCCAGCGCATGTACGCCGGTGCCTTTATTGACCTTTTTATTAAGAATTTCCAGGTAGTAAGGGGCGCTTTTCAGGATGGTGTAATTCTGCTGCGCCTCCTGCGGCAGGCGGGCGATAGCCGCATCCAGCAGCTGAGGCTTGTCGATCATCATCACTTTCGGGAAAGTCAGCGAGCGATCCATCTCCTCAACCGCGCGGTAACGCACCGGAATGCCGGTCAGATACGCTTCGTGGATGGTGTATTCGCTGATGTCTTTATTCGCCGTATAAAGCGACGATTTATCCAGCGCCTGGAAATGAACGCCCAGTTCGCGTGAGAGCTGTTCAAACTTCAGATAGTCGTCAAAGGAGAGCGTGGTTTCCGCGACGCAGTCGCCGTTGATCGCACGCTGCACCAGCGCGCCGTTATTGGTGATGCAGTACTGGCCTTCCTGTTGTAAATCCAGCTCCATCAGATAGCGTTCTACACCGATATAAGGACGTCCGGTGGTCAGCACGATATGCACGCCCTGATCGCGCGCCAGGCCGATGGCCTCTTTTACGCGCGGCGAAATCTGGTGCTGTGGGTTAAGCAGCGTGCCGTCCATATCAATCGCAATCAATTTTATCGCCATAACGTCCTCATCAGTTTTCGATTTGCTTTAATGCTAGCGCGATCTCGCTCACGGTGACCAGCTTGTTTCTGCATGGAAGGGAGAAATGGGAAGGAGGCTGACGTTACGACAGAGGTGAATCCTGGGCTGGTGCCGGTGCCACCATCGGCAACATTAACAACTGAAATACGGCGGCTCCGATGAGAAAAATGATGAATATGCTGGCAGCCTTCGCAGAATTTGCAGGCGATCTCGCTTATTTCCCACGACTGTTTCGCCTTATCTGGCGCCAAACGGCATGAGTAGCACTCACTTTGAAACGCTTGAATTGCGTTATGAGGCGATCAACTGAACGTATACCGAAGGAAACGTTATCTACCGTGATTCATGGAACGATCGTTGTTGTGCCTGATAACGCAGGAAATCAGAAGAGCAAACGCCTCCTCTGAGCTAACGAAGAGAGAAAATGGTCGGCTTAAGAACGATCGCATCTACGCCTGACAATCGCAGGTGAATAGTAGGGTCCGGCAGCAACGGCGTGCCATCCATAGCGAAAGTAATAAATAATGGGCTTAAGCGTCTTCAGGATGACAGAATGCGCTTTCATCCTGGCGCGATCCCCAGGGAAACCGTACTCACGATACGGCAAGCGGGAAGAATGGAAGCACCGTTTCAACACGCCGCAGCATGATGAAACGGTGTAAAAACACGCAGATTAACTGAACAGTTTGCCTTTCAGCAGGTCCATCCCTGCGGCCAGTAAATCGTTGTCGGCTGATTCATGTACTTCGCCTTTAGGCGAAAGCGCATCGATGATATTCGGCAAATATTGCGCCAACAGCGAAGAGGCCGCCTGGGTATCAATGCCTAATTTTGCGCCAAGCTGAGCCAGCGCCGGGCTGCCGAGGACGGCAAGCACCTGCTCGGCGCTGAGGAATTTGTTCGCCTCCGCGCTGCTCAGCCATGTCATCACGATTTCGCCAAAGCCGCCATGGCGAAATTTTTCCAGCAGCGCCTGGACGCCGCCCTGCTGGTTAACCCAGCTTAAAATAGCCTGATATTTAGCCGCATCGCCGTTCAATAACATACCGGCAACCTGATCAAACAATCCCATTTAATGCTCCTTAATTACGCTTCTAACGTCCTGTTACAGCCAACGGCTGGATAAAAAAAATGCCGCGCAGACGCACGGCATAGATACTTCGGTTAAATATCGATATTCGCCGCTTTCAGGGCGTTCTCTTCGATAAAGGCGCGGCGCGGTTCAACCGCATCGCCCATCAGCGTGGTAAACAGCTGATCGGCGGCGATCGCATCTTTAATCGTAACACGCAGCATGCGACGGCTGTCCGGGTCCATAGTGGTTTCCCACAGCTGTTCCGGGTTCATCTCACCCAGACCTTTATAGCGCTGTACTGCCAGGCCGCGACGCGACTCTTTCACCAGCCACTCCAGCGCCTGCTCGAAGCTGGCGACCGGCTGACGGCGCTCGCCGCGTTCGATGTAGGCGTCTTCTTCCAGCAGGCCGCGCAGTTTTCCACCCAGCGCGCAGATTTTGCGGTATTCCGGGCCCTGGATAAACTCGCTGTCCAGCGGATAATCGGTATCCACGCCGTGCGTGCGCACGCGCAGCACCGGTTCGAAGATGTTCAGCTCGCGGTTTTCACGCACGCTGGCGACATAGGTACTGCCGTGCGTTTCTCTTTCGTTCAGCAGCGTAACCAGCGTCTCGATCCAGGTCGTCACCGTCTGCTGGTTGTCCAGGCTTTCCAGCGTCGGATGGTAAACCAGCGCGTTAAGCAGCGCGAGCGGGAAGCGGCGCTCCATACGCTTGATCATGCGCTGCGTGCTGTTGTAGTCGGAGACCAGGTTTTCCAGCTGTTCGCCGCCGAGCGCCGGCGCGCTGGCGTTGGTGTGTAGCGTCGCGCCGTCCAGCGCAATGGCGATCTGATACTGATCCATCGCCTCATCATCCTTGATGTACTGCTCCTGCTTGCCTTTTTTCACCTTGTAGAGCGGCGGCTGCGCGATATAGACGTGGCCGCGCTCAATGATTTCTGGCATCTGACGATAGAAGAAGGTCAACAGCAGCGTACGAATGTGCGAGCCGTCGACGTCCGCATCGGTCATGATAATGATGCTGTGATAGCGCAGCTTGTCCGGGTTGTACTCGTCGCGGCCAATGCCGCAGCCCAGCGCGGTGATCAGCGTAGCGACTTCCTGTGACGCCAGCATCTTGTCGAAGCGCGCCTTCTCCACGTTCAGGATTTTACCTTTTAGCGGCAGAATCGCCTGGTTCTTACGGTTACGGCCCTGCTTGGCGGAACCGCCTGCGGAGTCACCCTCCACCAGGTAGATTTCCGACAGCGCCGGATCGCGCTCCTGACAGTCGGCCAGTTTGCCCGGCAGGCCCGCCAGATCCAGCGCGCCTTTACGACGGGTCATTTCACGGGCGCGACGGGCTGCTTCGCGCGCGCGCGCCGCATCAATAATTTTGCCGACCACGATTTTCGCATCGGACGGGTTTTCCAGCAGGTATTCCGCCAGCAGTTCGTTCATCTGCGATTCAACCGCCGATTTCACCTCGGAAGAAACCAGTTTGTCTTTGGTCTGCGAGGAGAATTTCGGGTCCGGCACCTTCACGGAAACGACAGCGATCAGCCCTTCGCGCGCGTCGTCGCCGGTAGCGCTGACCTTCGCTTTTTTGCTGTAGCCTTCTTTATCCATATAGGCGTTCAGGGTACGCGTCATGGCGGCGCGGAAGCCAGCCAGGTGCGTGCCGCCGTCGCGCTGCGGAATGTTGTTGGTGAAGCAGTAGATGTTTTCCTGGAAACCGTCGTTCCACTGCAATGCCACTTCCACGCCGATGCCGTCTTTCTCAGTAGAGAAGTAGAAGACGTTCGGATGGATCGGGTTTTTGTTTTTGTTCAGGTATTCAACGAAAGCTTTGATGCCGCCTTCGTAGTGATAGTGGTCGCTCTTGTCAGTACGTTTGTCTTCCAGGCGGATAGAGACGCCGGAGTTCAGGAACGACAGCTCGCGCAGACGCTTCGCCAGAATTTCATATTCGAAATCGGTGACGTTGGTAAAGGTCTGATGGCTTGGCCAGAAGCGCACGCGGGTACCGGTCAGATCGGTTTCGCCGGTGACCGCCAGCGGCGCCTGCGGCACGCCGTGAACATAGGTCTGCTGGTGCACTTTGCCTTCGCGGCGAATAGTCAGCTCCAGCTTTTCAGACAGCGCGTTAACTACAGAAACGCCCACACCGTGCAGGCCGCCGGAAACTTTATAGGAGTTGTCGTCGAACTTACCGCCGGCGTGCAGCACGGTCATGATCACTTCCGCCGCCGACACGCCTTCTTCCGGGTGAATCCCGGTAGGAATGCCGCGGCCGTCATCCTGCACCGATACGGAGTTATCCGCATGGATAGTCACGACAATCTCTTTACAGTGGCCTGCGAGCGCTTCGTCGATGGCGTTGTCCACGACCTCGAATACCATGTGATGCAGACCGGTGCCGTCATCCGTATCGCCGATATACATTCCCGGGCGTTTGCGTACCGCATCAAGCCCTTTCAGGACTTTGATACTTGAGGAGTCATAAGAATTCGACATCAACGTTTCTCGCTCATTTAATCTTCAGGTTGAACCGCTATTTTACCCTGTTCTACGCGGAACATCTTGCCCTTTTCGTCAGTCATATCGATGACGTGATCGGCGCCGATAGCGCTAACGAAAACCTGGGCGCGCGTGGCTTTCAGCCGGTCCGCCAGCAGGCGGCGTCGGCTTTCGTCCAGCTCAGAGGCAAAATCATCGATCAGATAGAGGCAGCGGCGTCCGCTCTGGCGAGTCAGAAACTCGCCCTGCGCCAGACGCAGCGCGCACATCAGTAATTTCAGCTGTCCGCGAGACAGTAAATCTTCAACCGGCGTCCCGTCGGCGCGAATACGAAAATCCGCCTTGTGGGGACCGCTGGCGGTATAGGTCAGCGCCCGGTCGCGCTCAAACTGTCTTTGCAGCAGTTCGGCGTAGTCACTCTCTTTGTCCCAGCCGCGCTGGAAGGAAAAATCCAGCCCGAACTCAGGTAAAAACTGCGCGCAGGTGGCGGTAATATCCGCCGCGATCGCCGCGCTGTATTCGGCGCGCCATTGGCTGATCTGCTCAGCCAGCGGTGCCAGTTCGCGATCCCAGGGTTCGATTTGCTGGTAACGCGTCACCTGCCGCAGCGCCGCGTTGCGCTGCTTCAGCAGCCTTTTCAGGTTGCTCCACGCCAGAAAAAAGCCAGGCGTATTGTGAAAGCAGCCCCAGTCGACGTAGGCGCGGCGAAATTTCGGGCCGCCGTTCAGCAGCGTAAAGCCTTCCGGCGTAATCAGCTGCATCGGCAGCAGCTGCGCCAGCTCCGCCACTTTATGCCCGTCGCTGCCGTCAATGCGCACCTTGCTGTCGCCGGCGCGATTTTTTGTCAGGCCGACCGTGGTTTCGCGCTCCGCGCCGTCAATGCGGCCATGCAGGATAAACGCCTCCTGTTCGTGGCGGATAATGCGCCCCGCTTGCAGACTGCGAAAAGCGCGCCCGTGGCCCAGGGTGTATATCGCTTCCAGCACGCTGGTTTTTCCGCTGCCGTTAGCGCCGATCAGAAAGTTAAAGCCCGGCGCCAGCGCCAGATCGGCTTGTTCGATATTACGGAAGTCTTGTATCAGCAGGCGGGTTAAAGCCATGAAATAATCCAAAGAGATGGCGTGACAGCAGGCGCCGTTATTCTGCGGCAGGCGTTTCTCAGGCCGGGAGACGAGCCAAACATGAGTAAATGCTTACTGGTCATAACAATATGGGGGCGTTCGGGCATTTTACAAGCCGCGCCTGCGCACTGGAGAACGACGTGTCAGCGGCTCTCCAGCTCGCAGATGAGTCGCCAGACGTCACCCGCGCAGCCGCGCTGACAACGCCTGCGTTACCCGTCAAAGACGCATCGGCATCACGACATACGCGGCGCTTTGACTCGCCTCATCTTCAATCTGTACGCTGGATACCGAGTCGGTCAGCAGCAGACGCACATTTTCGCACTTCAGCGCGTTCAGCACATCCAGCACGTAACTGACGTTAAAGCCGATCTCCAGATCGCTGCCGCCATAGGTGACGTCGAGGATCTCTTCCGCTTCTTCCTGTTCCGGGTTGTTCGCCGTAATACGCAGCTGGTTTTGGCTGATATAGAGTCGAACGCCGCGGAATTTCTCATTCGACAGAATCGCGGCGCGGGCGAACGCCTGCTTCAGCAGATCGCATCCCGCCTCCAGCGTTTTGTCCGGGTTTTTCGGCAGCACGCGACGGTAGTCTGGAAAACGACCATCCACCAGCTTGGAGGTGAAGATAAAGTCGCCGACGTGCGCGCGAATGTTGCTGCCGCCAATCTGAATTTGCAACGGCGTGTCGCCGCCGTCCAGCATACGCACCAGCTCGGTGACGCCTTTACGCGGCACGATCACCGAATGGTTCGGCAGCGACTGGCCGACCGGCATCGAACAGACCGCCAGGCGGTGTCCGTCGGTCGCGACGGTGCGCAACTCTTCACCTTCGGTTTCAAACAGCATGCCGTTGAGGTAATAACGCACATCCTGATGCGCCATTGAGAACTGCGTCGCCTCAATCAGGCGCTTTAGCGTCGCCTGCGGCAGAGTAAACTCTACCTCGCTCTGCCAGTCGTCCAGATTCGGGAAGTCGCTGGCGGGCAGGGTGGAGAGCGAAAAGCGGCTGCGGCCGGAGCGCACCAGCATTCTGTCGCCTTCCAGCACCACGCTGATCTCGGCGCCTTCCGGCAGACCACGGCAGATATCAAGGAACTTACGCGCCGGCACGGTAGTGGCGCCTGGCTCATGCGGCTGCGTCAGCGCGACGCGCGCCACCATCTCCATCTCCAGATCGGTGCCGGTCAGCGACAGGCTGCCGTCATTCACTTGCATTAACAGGTTGCCCAGAATCGGCAGCGTCGGACGACCGCCTAACGGACCGCTCACCTGCTGCAGCGGTTTAAGTAATTGCTCGCGTTCTACAATAAATTTCATAGCGTCAGGAAGATAATGTTCTGATTAAATTTGAAAAATCTTCTTTAATGTCGTGACTTTCTTCGCGTAGCTGCTCGATTTTACGGCAGGCATGCAGCACGGTAGTGTGGTCGCGACCCCCGAAAGCGTCACCGATCTCCGGCAGGCTGTGGTTGGTCAGCTCTTTCGCCATCGCCATCGCCATCTGGCGCGGGCGCGCCACGGAGCGCGAACGGCGTTTAGAGAGCAGGTCAGCCACCTTGATCTTGTAATACTCCGCCACCGTCTTCTGAATATTGTCGATGGTCACCAGCTTTTCCTGCAGCGCCAGCAGATCGCGCAGCGCCTCGCGCACGAAATCGATAGTAATGGCGCGGCCGGTAAAGTTGGCGTTGGCGATAACGCGGTTCAGCGCCCCTTCCAGTTCGCGCACGTTGGAACGCAGGCGCTTGGCGATAAAGAAGGCCACTTCGCCGGGCAGACAGATGTCGTTCTCGTCCGCTTTTTTCATCAAAATCGCGACGCGAGTTTCCAGCTCAGGCGGCTCGATGGCCACCGTCAGCCCCCAGCCGAAGCGGGATTTCAGGCGATCTTCCACACCGTTGATCTCTTTCGGATAACGGTCGGAGGTCAGGATAATTTGCTGATTGCCTTCCAGCAGCGCATTGAAGGTGTGAAAAAACTCTTCCTGCGAGCGCTCTTTATTGGCGAAGAACTGAATATCATCGATCAGCAGCGCGTCGACCGAACGGTAGTAGCGCTTAAATTCTTCAATGGCGTTGTTTTGCAGCGCCTTCACCATATCCTGCACAAAGCGCTCGGAGTGCATATAGACCACTTTCGCATTGGGCTTGCGGGCGATGATGCCGTTGCCCACCGCGTGCAGCAGGTGCGTTTTGCCGAGGCCGGTGCCGCCATAAAGGAACAGCGGGTTATAGGCGCCGCCGGGATTGTCCGCCACCTGTCGCGCCGCCGCGCGCGCCAGCTGGTTGGATTTACCCTCGACGAAGTTATCAAAGTTATGTTTGGCGTTGACGTTGGATCGCCAGGAGCGCTCGGCCGGCGCGGGCACGCTATCCCAGCTGGGACGCGCCGCAGGCTGCACCGGCGCCACGCTGGCGGCGACCGGCGCGGCGAAGCTGGCGTTGCTGGTCACGGCCGGCTGCGGAATCGACTGCACCACCGGCTTGCTGCCGACTTCAAAACGCAGCTGTGGAGCATCCGCGCCGCAAAAATCGTTAAGCAGGCCATTGATATTATTGAGATATTTATCTCTTACCCAGTCGAGCACGAACCGATTCGGGGCATATAAGGCCAGCGTATTGTCGTTCAGTTCAGCCTGTAGCGGACGTATCCACATGCTGAATTCAGTGGCAGGTAGTTCATCCTGCAAACGGGCAAGACACTGTTGCCAAAGCGAAAGTGACACGGCGGACTCCACTCGAACAAAATCGATAAGAAAATAGGCGCTGAAACAGATCAATCATCATTGTTGACGCATGCCAGTGACAGACATACGAACCGCTGTCCGCGGTTGCTCCGATCCCGATCGCAGAGTGGATCGTTAGCGGAAGGGCGGATCATAGCGCAAAGCGAGACAGAGATCTTCACTTTCTACACAGTTTTGATCCATTTTATCCACAGGCATTGAACGAGGCTAAGTTTACGCCAGGCTGGACGAAAGGCACTCAGGATCGGTCGTTTTGATGCAAATATTCAGCGTCCGTCACGTTATTATCGCAACGGCGGTGCAAACGATCGCCAGAAGATCCTGAGCGATCCTTGCGCTTTAGCGCGGACGCCGTATAATTCCCGTCCCGGCGTGATGCGCCTTGTCGATTTCGACAGGATTTGCAGGTCGATTCGGGCAGCCAGGCGCGCGCAGCAAGCGAAGTAAATTGACTCCGGACTGTACAATTATTACAATCCCGCCTCTTTATTAAAGATACACTGAGGCGTCGGTCGTTTTACTGAACCGGGTACGACGCGTCACCACGTGAAATTTTTCAAGTTTAGGTAGAAATCGCCATGAAACGCACTTTTCAACCGTCCGTACTGAAGCGCAACCGTTCTCACGGCTTCCGTGCTCGTATGGCTACTAAAAATGGTCGTCAGGTTCTGGCACGTCGTCGTGCTAAAGGCCGCTCTCGTCTGACCGTTTCTAAGTAATAAAAGCTAACCCATAAGTGGTTAAGCTCGCATTTCCCAGGGAGTTACGTTTGCTAACTCCCACTCATTTCACTTTCGTCTTCCAGCAGCCACAACGGGCTGGCACGCCGCAAATCACCATCCTCGGCCGCCTTAATTCGCTGGGGCATCCCCGTATCGGTCTTACCGTCGCGAAAAAAAATGTTAAGCGTGCGCATGAGCGTAACCGGATCAAGCGATTGACCCGCGAAAGCTTTCGCCTGCGCCAACACGAACTCCCCGCAATGGATTTTGTGGTCGTGGCCAAGAAAGGGGTAGCCGACCTCGATAACCGTGCGCTAATGGAAGCGTTGGAGAAATTATGGCGTCGTCACTGTCGCCTGGCTCGCGGCTCCTGATTGCGCTGATTCGCGTTTATCAACGCGTCATTAGCCCGCTTCTGGGACCTCACTGCCGGTTTACCCCAACCTGCTCGCAATATGGAGTTGAGGCATTGCGCAGGTTTGGAGTGATAAAAGGCAGTTGGTTGACGCTCAAACGCGTATTAAAATGCCACCCTTTAAACCCGGGTGGTGACGATCCGGTGCCGCCAAAAACCGACGATAACAGAGAACATTAACGATGGATTCGCAACGCAATCTTTTTCTCATCGCTTTTCTGTTCGTGTCTTTCATGATCTGGCAAGCCTGGCAGACGGACCATGCTCCGCAGCCTCAGCAAACTCAGACCACGCAAAACACGACAGTAGCCGGTGATGCCGCTAATCAGGGTGTGCCTGCCAGCGGTCAGGGCAAAACCATCACCGTTAAGACTGATGTCCTGTCTTTGAACATCAATACCCGCGGTGGCGATGTGGAACAGGCGCAGCTGCTGACTTACCCGGACAAACTGGGTTCTTCTCAGCCTTTCCAGCTGCTGGAAACCTCCTCAGCCTTCCTGTACCAGGCACAGAGCGGCCTGACCGGCAGAAACGGGCCGGACAACCCGAATAACGGCGCGCGTCCGCTGTTTACTACCACGCAGGATCACTTCGAACTGGCTGATAACCAGAGCGAGTTGCGCATCCCGATGACCTTTACCGCGGAAAACGGCGCCGTCTACACCAAGACGTTCGTGCTGAAGCGCGGCGAATATGCCATTAACGTCGAATATCAGGTGAACAACGCGACTCAGCAGCCGCTGGAAGTAGCGATGTTCGGCCAGCTGAAACAGACTATCGATCTGCCGAAGCACCGCGACACCGGCAGCAACAACTTTGCTCTGCATACTTTCCGCGGCGCCGCTTACTCCACCAGCGACGAGAAGTATGAGAAATATAAGTTCGACACCATCGCCGATAACGAAAACCTGAGCACCACCACCGCCAACGGTTGGGTGGCGATGCTGCAACAATATTTCGCTACCGCATGGGTGCCGCGCACCGCAGGCAACAACACGCTCTATACCAGCAATCTTGGCAATGGTATTGCGGCCGTCGGCTATAAATCCGCGCCGGTGACGGTTGCGCCAGGCAGCCAGCAGACGCTGGCGGCGACGCTGTGGGTCGGCCCGGAAATTCAGGACAAGATGGCGGCCATCGCGCCTCACCTTGATCTGACCGTGGACTACGGCTGGCTGTGGTTTATCTCTCAGCCGCTGTTTAAGCTGCTGAAGTTCCTGCACAGCTTTATCGGCAACTGGGGCTTCTCCATTATCGTCATCACCTTTATCGTGCGTGGCATCATGTACCCGCTGACCAAAGCGCAGTACACCTCCATGGCGAAGATGCGCATGCTGCAGCCGAAGATTCAGGCGATGCGTGAGCGTCTGGGCGATGACAAGCAGCGCATGAGCCAGGAAATGATGGCGCTGTATAAGTCGGAGAAGGTAAACCCGCTGGGCGGCTGTCTGCCTCTGGTTATCCAGATGCCGATCTTCCTTGCGCTTTACTACATGCTGATGGGCTCGGTAGAACTGCGTCATGCGCCGTTCGCGCTCTGGATCCATGACCTGTCCGCGCAGGACCCGTACTATATCCTGCCGATTCTGATGGGCGTAACGATGTTCTTCATTCAGAAGATGTCGCCGACCACCGTAACCGATCCGATGCAGCAGAAGATCATGACCTTTATGCCGGTCATCTTTACCGTCTTCTTCCTGTGGTTCCCGTCAGGTCTGGTGCTTTACTACATCGTCAGCAACCTGGTCACCATTCTCCAGCAGCAGCTGATCTATCGCGGTCTGGAAAAACGCGGCCTGCACAGCCGCGACAAGAAGAAAGCCTAACCGTCGGAGTCAACGTGACCTCCGGCAGTATCAAGCAGGGGCGGGATTTTCCCGCCCCTGCTTATTTGTTGCTTTCCGGTCATCAAAATTGACGCCGGGGGTGGTAAATCCGGCGACAGTGATTATTATCAGGCGGTCAATCGACCGCCTTCGTTTTACAGTATTGAGAGAGTTTCCATGAGCCACAGCGATACCATTGTCGCCCAGGCCACACCGCCAGGACGCGGCGGCGTGGGCATTCTGCGTGTTTCCGGCAGCAAAGCGGCAGAGGTCGCCCGGCAACTGTTGGGCAAACTGCCGAAACCGCGTTACGCCGACTATCTGCCTTTTAAAGCGGCGGACGGCAGCACCCTCGACCAGGGCATCGCGCTATGGTTTCCGGGGCCTAACTCCTTTACCGGCGAGGATGTGCTGGAGTTACAAGGACACGGCGGCCCGGTGATCCTCGATCTGCTGCTGAAGCGCATCGTGGCGCTGCCCGGCGTGCGCATCGCTAACCCAGGCGAGTTTTCGGAACGCGCGTTTCTTAACGATAAGCTGGACCTGGCGCAGGCGGAGGCGATTGCCGACCTGATCGATGCCAGCTCCGAGCAGGCGGCGCGCTCCGCGCTGAACTCGCTACAGGGCGCCTTCTCTACCCGTGTTAATCATCTAGTGGAAGCGCTCACTCACCTGCGAATCTACGTGGAAGCGGCTATCGACTTCCCGGATGAAGAGATTGATTTCCTGTCCGATGGCAAAATTGAAGCGCAGCTAAACGCCGTGATGCAGGACCTGAACGCCGTGCGCGCCGAGGCTCGCCAGGGCAGCCTGCTGCGTGAAGGGATGAAAGTGGTGATCGCTGGACGCCCCAACGCCGGTAAATCGAGCCTGCTTAATGCGCTGGCCGGTCGCGAAGCCGCTATCGTTACTGATATCGCCGGCACCACGCGCGACGTGCTGCGCGAGCATATCCATATTGACGGCATGCCGCTGCATATCATTGATACCGCCGGTTTGCGCGACGCCAGCGATGAGGTTGAGCGTATCGGCATCGAGCGCGCCTGGCAGGAGATTGAACAGGCGGATCGCGTGCTGTTTATGGTTGACGGCACCACCACCGATGCTATTGAACCTGCTGCCATCTGGCCCGATTTTATTGCGCGTCTACCCGCTGCCTTACCGATCACCGTGGTGCGTAATAAAGCGGATGTCACCGGTGAGCCGCTGGGTTTAACAGAAGTAAATGGTTACTCACTTATTAGACTGTCAGCGCGTACCGGCCAGGGCGTCGATGTGCTGCGCGACCATCTGAAA
Organism: Mixta calida; assembly: GCF_002953215.1. Taxonomy (NCBI): domain Bacteria; kingdom Pseudomonadati; phylum Pseudomonadota; class Gammaproteobacteria; order Enterobacterales; family Erwiniaceae; genus Mixta; species Mixta calida. The sequence continues at coordinate 69,421 of NZ_CP026378.1, read as the reverse complement.
CAGAGCATGGGCTTTAATGACAATATGGAAGGCGGCTTTTTAGCGCGCCGTCGTCATTTACAGGCTCTGGAGTTAGCGGACACTCACTTACAACAAGGTAAAGCGCAGCTGCTGGGCGCATGGGCTGGCGAGCTATTGGCGGAGGAATTGCGGCTGGCGCAGCAGGCGCTAAGCGAGATTACCGGCGAGTTTACCTCCGACGATCTGCTGGGGCGTATTTTCTCCAGCTTTTGTATTGGTAAATAGTTTCTGCCAACGTTTTTCGCATAGCCAGCGAGAGAACAATATAAAAAAGGCGCCGGAGAGTATGATTTATCCGGCGCCTTTTTATTTTTATTGCAGATTCATCAGAAGGTGTACTTAGCCCCTAACATCAGGCTGGCGTCCTGGTAATGATAGCGGCCATGTTGCAGAGCCACGCTGCCATTAATATGGAAGTTATCGCTTATCTTCCCTTCCACGCCGGTTTTAAGCTCCGCTAAATTTCTGCCGCTATTTTGCTCAACGTCAACCTGATTGAGATTGACCCGGAAAGGGTCGCTGTTATACAGCCAGTTAAGTTCTACATAGGGCTTCAGATTGCTTTCTCCGGGCTGTTTAGACTCGGTGATCCAGCCACGTACCCCGATACGAGATATCACATTAGTGTTTTTATTAGCCACTACCTGCGTACCGTTTTGTTCAACCAGATGCACGGTTTTAAGGCCGTTAAAGATAAACTGCGCATGCGGTTGCAGATAAAAACCGTAGGTACGCTGGTTTTTCCCGGTGCGCTCAAGCGCTTTCCAGCCGTAGCCAGCTTCCAGTGAGGCACTGACGCCCTGAGTATGATATTTCTCAGTCCACAGCCCTTCCCCTGATACGCTACTGTTGAACCAGTTATATTGCACCCAACTATCCAGCCATAGTCCGGTATTTCTGTCCTGATTAGCGAACCAGGTAGCGTAAGCGCCCACGCTATAGCCTGAAATACTGCTGTCGCTGGAATAGTGGTTCACCGTTGAGCGAATATTTGTTGACTGATGTCCATAACCAAACATCGGTCCAATATGTAAACTTCCGCCACCCAGCTCCTGCTGAATCAGATCGCCGCCCAACTGTATGGTATAGCGGTTACTCTGAGCTTCCAGTTGGTCTGCCATGTAGGTACGATTATGGCCACCCGCCTGGCGCAGCCATAAACTGGTCTTGTGCTGCCCGTCAGCAGACTGGCCCTCATTACCAAGACGATCGTGCAGGCTGAGATTAAATAACGTAGCGGCCGCCGCACTGTTAGCAATATAACCACCCGCTTCAGGACGAATAACGCCGTTACGCGTAAGGTCAATCGGCGGCGTCGGGGTTGGTTCCGGTGTCGGGGTTGGTTCCGGTGTCGGGGTTGGTTCCGGCGTCGGGGTTGGTTCCGGTGTCGGGGTTGGTTCCGGCGTCGGGGTTGGTTCCGGCGTCGGGGTTGGTTCCGGTGTCGGGGTTGGTTCCGGCGTCGGGGTTGGTTCCGGTGTCGGGGTTGGTTCCGGCGTCGGGTTGATTCCGGCGTCGGGGTTGGTTCCGGTGTCGGGGTTGGTTCCGGCGTCGGGGTTGGTTCCGGTATCGGTTCCGGCGTCGGTTCCGGCGTCGGTTCCGGCGGCGCCGGTTCCGGATTCGGCTCTTCTTGCCAGTTCGCTAAATACCAGTTTTTAGCATCTGCTCCCTGGCCGCGTCCTAATTTATATTCATAAGCACCAGCAACAATACGGCCTTTCTGTACGAATTCACCATCAGACGCCCCTTTTACCTCTACCAGCTCGATACCGTTAATGGTTTTCGCGCCGATGCCGCCAACGTTAAGCACTTCAACATTCGTGGAACCTGAAGTATCACCTTTAACGATCAGCTTGTTGGTTGCAGAGTTGTCATCATTCACAACCGTATTGAAAATTATCGTACCGTTGTTGCCTTGATAATTACCCTCAACAGTTAACACATCATTAACAGCCCCCGATTTAAAAGCCACGGTGCCTTCGTTAACCAGGTTCTGAACGGATGAAGAGCCGGTCATTTGCCACAGACTGCTGGAATAAACACCAACATCCGCGTTATTTACCGTGCCGGTAAGCTGTGAAGTTTCACGCAATACCACAGAGCCATAGCTGTCAGGATCGACATAAACATCCCCATTCAGAGTGGAATTATTTATGGCTTCTAATTCAACGTGAGATGGATAAACAATGGATTCCTGCTCATCGTTTAAGGTAAAGACGTTTAATAACTGGCCGTTGCCACCTTCTATTACAGAGCCATTGCGGGCCTGCATTTTAAGGGTTGTCGCTGTAGCCCGGATAGCTTCTTGCGTCGCGCTGGTAAGCTTAACCTTATCAAGGTTTACCGTATTGAACAGCGTGTCGGAATAGCCACTGGCAGTCAGTGCGGCTGCGTTTCCTTCGCTAGTTAGCGTACTGTTATCAACGTTAATGTTTCCTGCACGAACAGATAAAGCGCTCGCCTCATTGCCATGTGTTGTAACGGTAACATTGCTGGCCGTCACGGTAGATTGAGGATAAGCGACAATACCACTGGCAAAAGCGCCATGAGTCTTGATAGTACTGTTAGTCAGATCTATTTGGCCGTTCTGAGTGGCACTAAATACCCCCATGCCTTTTTCACCGGTAGTCTCGATGGTGAGATTGTTGCCGGTAGAGTGATTTTCCGCATAGAAACCGTAGCTGCTAACGCCAGAGGTAGATAATGTCACGCCTTCCGCCGCCGCAGAGCCAAACTGAGCATTCAATGCATGAGATCCATTACCAAGCGTAGTCAGCGAAGCATCATTAATTTTCAAATCTGTATTGCCAGCGAGCCAAACCGCATCCGCATTATTACCACGGGTGGTATAACTGCCATTATTAACCGTAACGCTGGCGTTGGTATTAATATCCAGAGCCCTGGCGCTGGTACCACTAGTACTAACGATATTATTATTCAGCTCTGCTACTGCATTGCGAATAAGCAGCCCCAAACCGTCTTCCGTCTCAATAGTGCTATCTGAAAGCGTACTTTTTAAAGCACGATCCTGCCCCCAGTCGCCTATACGTAAACCGCCCCCTTACCTTTTGCAGTAATCGTTAAGTTATCTGCTGTCAGCTCACCCAGGTTTTGCTGGATCGCATAGTTGCCGGAGCCACTACTGACGTTAAATGTACTATTACTAATCTGGGCTTTAGCATCCTGGTGACTTAACGTAATCCCCGTAGTAGTAGATGTGCCATTAATATTAAAATGTAGCCCATCCGCCACCAGATTTGATTGATCCTTTAGCTCAATACCATAGCTGCTTGTACCACCCAGGGTAATGGTCGAGTTAGTAACATTAAGCGTGGAATTACCATTAGCCGCAATACCATGCGAGGAATTAGCACTATTATTAATAGTGGTGTTATCCATATTAAGCGTACCCGATGATACTTTGACCCCGGGAGAAACTTGCGCATTAGTTTTCAGGCTGGCGCCATTTAAGGTAAGCGTCCCTTGATTTTGTACCAGTGCAGCAGGGGTTGTTTTTCTATTTGTCGTGAATTCCAGGGGGAATTAACAACCAGCTCACTTCCCTCGCCAGAAACAAAAAGAGGATAATCTCTTTCCTCCTGGCTGGAATAGCCCGATGTTACCTCTGTCCGTTTTCCGCTACTTTCATTCCAGATTGACGCACTGTTAACGGAAAAAGGTACCAGAGTGATAAGCAAACAGGTCTTACCTACCCTCCAGTCTGTAAGTGGCTGGAAACGCAAATATTTTCGGCTCATAGTTATTCCCTTAACTTTATATCAGCACCCACAAATTTAACAATCAGATTGATAGCAGATTGACAGCAATTAATCTGTTAAACCGTGGTTATCCTACAGCCTGCATATTACAAATTTCAAGTTTAAATTTCCATCCATTACATATAATCAACGGTATAAGTTACCCGACCTGTTACTTCGCCAGGCATAACTTTCCCGCCAGTTTTATAATAGACCGCTCTTAAAGGAACGTTTAATACTTCACTACGATCGGAGAAGTTACCCACTTTAAACCATGCTTTATCTGGCGTTTCGACATATTCACCCGCACCGTTCTGGTGTAGTAGCTGGAAACCAATACCTTCCGCCACCTCACCTGAAGTACTATTAAAGAATTGATAAACGCCGCTACCTTCCAATCCGCTTACAGCTGTACCGCTGAAGGACATATTAATGGAAAGCGTACTCCATAAATCCCCGTTACAGTTCAGGCCTACGGAAAAATCTGTGGTATGCGTATCTACTCTACCGTTACTCTTAATTTCAGAAATATCTAACATTGGTAACGTTTGAGTTATATTAGGCGTCACTGTATTACAGGTGAATTCGGTAAATGTAAGCTTTTTCGCATTCGTTGCACGATAACGCAAGTAGCTTGTGCCTGCATCCCCAATTGAAAATAGCCAGATATCATTACGCAACGGTGATAACTTAATATTTTGTGATGTTTTCACCAACTCAACACGTACAGGAACGGTGAGTTTTGTATAATATTTTGTTGGTAATCCGTTGGCAAAATAGATATCGGTTGTGGTACCACTCTCATAGCTTTGTGCAACGCTGCTTCTGTCGCCATTTATGGTGATATAAAATGTCAGCCCGCTATCCTTGCCTAAAGTATTCTCTATATTATCCCTGTTAACATAGATCATCTTTACTTCAGGAGGAATGGTTTCGGTCTTGATGTCGATCGCACACCACAGCTCCAGTTCCATATCTTGCTGATAAATAGTTGTACCGACAGGAACCGAAGTAGGTATTTGATTCGGCAGCTCATTAAAATCAAAAGCGATGTTAGAGTTAGTTACATTAGAATCAGGACCGCAGTGAATAATAGCATAACTTTTATTGCACATAAAAGCAGATGCAACTAACAGGAATAACGCACCTGCCTTAAATTTCTTCTTTTTTATTATATGTTTCATTTTTATCTCCAAAGCTCAACGCTGGCGTCTACTGCACCACTTTCGCTAATGCTTCTTGCGCAGCGGTAGGCATAGGGTAACGGCATGTGGTATCGAGCCGTTGGTACTGGCGCTGTTTTTTACCTGTACTTTCCGGCAGGTTAACATCAAACCGGCAGGTATAACGGCTGGATGGTCCCCAACTAACTTGTAGATGGTTAATATTTTCATCTAAACGGATATACATTTGTCCGCCCTGTGCAACAACCCCAACATCGCGTCCATCATCTGTTGTTACGCTGGCACCAAACGGTAACGCTTCACCGTCCGGTAACTGCGCGCGGATTAATACCGCCTGCCCCTGTTTGGTTGGATAATTAACTTTTACTATCGCTCCCGCACGCGGCACAACCTGCTTAACGCTGGTCTCCAGTTCGACATCCAGCGGCATTCCTTCCGGATTTATTGCGATTTTGTTGATGTGATAAGGCGTTAAATAAGGAACAAGCGCATAGCCAGAGTTATTAACCACAACGCCTGGATAGCCTTCAACTGTCGCGCCCTCCGCACCTTTAGCCTGAACAACAGCTAAGGTATCACCGGTATAAGGGCTGGCAATAAACGCTCCCGGTAAAGCCACAAAACTACCATTCATACCGGCAGTATAAGAGTGATAGCCCTTCCCTTTGGCATAGCTACCTTTTAACTGCGTATTATCCAAACGATAAGAGCCAGAAAGATTTCCTGAACCTTCACCGTTTTCATCGCGCGCCAGACCAACGTTATAGCTGAACTGATCTTTTTCACCAAGCATGCCACTTAAGCCAATCTGGCTTGATACGCCATTATCGCTACGGGTGGTATAGCTATTGATATAAGGCGCGTGGGCACTACGACCAAGCGGCATAGAGAAAGAGAGAAGGTATTGTGTTTCTGAATAGGATCCCGTTTTAGAACGATTTACGCTAAACCCATAGTTTATAGCGCGATAATTATTGGTATATCCCACCTGATACTGCACATCGCTGCCCGCTTTATTCCAGTAATTTTCAATGTAACCACTGGTATAAAAATTGCCGCCTTTCTCTCCCAGACGCTGGTTTAACGTTACAGAGAAACGGTTTTGAGGGCGGTTTAATAAATTGCTCCACTCGCTCTTATTTTGTTTGTGATAATCAACTAACTGTACGGCATTGTTCAGATCGAGATAGCCGGATGAAGAAAAGCGATAGGCAGCAAGTGAAATACTACTGCTGGTAGCACTAATAAACTTGCTATAGCTGGCCCGGATACTTACGCCATTCTGATCGGAAGTACCATCATCAAACCTGGCGCCGGTAACATCCAAAGCAAAAGCGCCGACCGATGTGCCAATAGCCCCACCGATCAACCCAGCCAAATAATCTCCAGTGCCCAACAGCCCGCCATAACTGGTAAGCCAGTTATTGACGCCATGTTGCAGGGTCGTCTGGAAAACTTTAGGCGTATAGCTCACACCCTGGTTACGTAAAGTCCCTATCAACGTACTGTAGCGCCAGGTGCCCGGACGGATCATTTCAGCCACGGAAGCATAAGGGACAACAAAAGATGATTCCCGTCCGTCAGACTCCGTCACGGTAACGTTAAGATCGCCGCCATAGCCGGAGGGGTAAATATCATCTATAGCAAACTCACCCGGCGGTACGGTCGTTTCATAAATCAGAGAGCCGTTCTGCTCAATGCGCACACGGGCGTTGGTTTGCGCAATACCGCGAACCACAGGCGCATAACCGCGCTGAGAATCAGGCATCATTTGCTCAGAGGTGGCAAGCTGCACCCCTCTGAACATAAATGAGTTAAACATCGTCCCGGAGCTGTTGGCGTCGCCAATTAGCAACCTTGAACGAAGCGGCGTGATATCGCGCTGTAAGTTATTTCTAAAAACGGAATAGCTACTGCCGTTATTTTTGTTCCATCTCCATGCGCCTGAATGACGGAACATCCAGCCGTTGATATTGATGCCACCGCCTAACTTACTGTAGAAAGATTCCGAGTCATAGTTACCCGATTTCTGCTTAAAGTAACTGTTATCGTAGGTAGCATATAAGGCGTTATTACCATCTTCCCATAAGCTTGGATCAACCGAACCACGCGCGGCACGGTTGATATAGGCCTGAGGAATATTAATATTCAGGCGCATGTCGGAAAGCAACATCTCTGCGCTCGATGATGGCTGCAAGGTTTCTAAAGCCGTACAGCTATTTTCCTGACGTAACGCACTCATCTGTTCCGTTGAAATTTTGCCTGTACGCAATCCGGTTAGCGCCACCAGCGTTGGGGTAAAGCAAACGATCGACTTCCCTTTAACCTCGCGCACGGTAACATTTTCCCTACCAAGCAGTCTGTTATTTAAATAAATATCTGCCGCATAGGTTCCCGCCGGGACTTTATATTCGCCATTAAATTTAGATACATCTATATGGCCACCAGCTGCCTGGTCAAGAAAAATAGGGTCAAAAGCAACTTCAGCTAAAGCATCATCAGCATAAAAAGCGCATGAAATAACGGATGCAACCCACCATGCAAGCAAGTTGATTTTTTTATGATTAAAGCAATCTGGAAGGTGACAAATAAATGACATAAAAATGCCCTTTTACTAAGTTAATTATTACGCTAGCTAGATTCCTCTTTCAACTGAAATGCTGGCACCGTAATCATTAATATAAAAATATTTGAATTTATTTATTGTGGAATTTTTACCCGCAAAGGTATAAGTGGCCTTACCAAAAGGATCGATCATTTTTCCATCAGCTCTGACAGATGATTTTCCTGTTCCGGCATAAACAGAAGAGACGGAAACGTAAAAAGGCGAATTATTTTCTGCTTCAAGAATTAGTTTTTTATTATCGCTTATTACACGCCAGGTCAATTTTTCTGCCGCTTCTGCTGCTGAAAGGCTCTGAAGCGCTTTTGGCCTGAAAAATAATTTTATCCGCGTACGTATCGCCATCTGTAATTGGTTGCCCGTATCACCAGAGGCTTTAGGCGGAATGTCCAGAACATTTAGCCAGTAAACCGATTCCCTGTCAGACGGAAGGTTGAATCCTTCACCGGTAAAATTGATTCTTAACGTTTGCCCCTGATGCGGTTCAATACGCGTAACGGGTGGGAGAAGAATGAAAGGAACTTTAATTTTATTGATTTCCTCATTCTTGTCTCCACTATCAATCCACGACTGAACCAGGGAAGGATATTCATTCTGATTATCCAGACGTGCGGTAACTTCTTTTTTCCCTTCAGGATAGATAACGCGCGTACTATTAATAACAATTCCAGCCCAAGCGGAAGTTGCATTTAATAACAGCCCGGAAAAAAGCAGTAAGAGAATTTTTATTTTCATTCCTGATGCTGTTCCTGATATTTAAATAAACAGATGAATAAATGCAAGGAGCAAAGCTCCCTGCATTTTCAATAAATACCCGAATATTAATTATTCGTAATCGATAGAATAAGTTACAGAGGTAGCCAGCTCACCCGCAGTTGATGCGCCAGTTGCATAGTAACGAGCTGCGTAAACCAGATCGGCAGCACCGTTTACCAACGCAGTTGCAGCGTTGCTACGCTGGCTGGTGTTACCAACATACAGAGAGTTATCTTTGGAATCCAACAGTTCAACCTGAACGTTTTTCGCGCCAGAAGTGTTGGTGTTGTTCAGACGACCAGATGCTGCATCAACAGTCGGACCATGTTCGAAGTAAGCACGCACGCTACCTTCCTCAGGGTCGCAGTTAGTCAGGTTCATGGTGAATGCAGTGTCACCAGCAGTTTTACCAGCGGTAGCCAGCTCGGAAGTCGGCAGTTCAGGCAGAGTAATTACGGCATCCGGAGTACCGCCGTTAACTTTAACAGTACAGGTAGACTGAGTCAGTTTACCATTGATAGTAATGGTACCTACTGACGCCATAGCCGGAAGAGCTACAGCAGAAACAGTCAGCGCAACAATAGTTCCTAATAATGTTTTTTTCATTTTAAACTCCGTTTATTTCAAATATAAGCGAGATGCCCACAGGACAACTCGCTTTTCCCCATTTATGACTATAAATAAAAGAATAAGACAAAATTCTGTTATGCTTATTCAATTATTCAATCATAAATTAATTATTTCTCGCTGATAGACGCGGCGACCAGAGATCCAGCGACTACCGTTCCTACCACACCGACGATAGCAGCCGCAGCGGCGAAAATACCCACAAACAGCTTACCGAAGTCGCTTCCTTTACCATAGGAAGGTGATTCAATGGTGCTTGGATTAACCCAGGTATTTTCCTGATCTGGTTGCTTTGGGCGAAAAAAATTAAGAATATCTTGCGTTAAATTACCACCGCTAACCATTAATTTTTCGTTATTTTCAAGAATGCGCATTACGAACCTCTTTTTCTGTTAATTTAGGTTATCAAACATAAACCAGTTAAGTGAAAGACTTCTGCGCTAAACAACGAGGCCAAGTTTAGATAAAAATAGAAAATTCCACATCTAAATTTGAATTACTAACTATTTTCCCTACAAATAATCATAATTTGTTGTTGGCTAAAAGGGGGACCCGCATACAGAAGGGTCCCTCTGATTCAACCCACACGCATATCTTTAACTGGATTAAAGATATTTTAAGGGAAGTTTTTCTTATTTCGGCAGCGGAGAAACCAGGTCAAAGAATTGTTCCGCAGTGTTATTAAACCACTCCAGTGTCTTGTCCCAGTCATTTACTAAACCATAAAGACCACCCTCAAGCATGCCAGCGAGTCCAACAATCACAACGCCGCCCAGAGCGCCAATAATACCCACGCCCAGAATACCGCCAGCATTACCACCAATAGTTGCGCCTTTAAGTATGCCAGCCATAAAGCCGGTCATACCACCGATAACCATTGCGCCGAGGCCGCTCCAAAAATCGCCGCCTGAGACTTCATTAATTTCCATTACGGTTAACTGCCGCATAAAAGTTCCTTTTAAATTCTGGTTAAATTCACAATCAAAAATACACTATTACGCCAGTAATAACTGGTAACCAAATATTAAACAATGGATCTTATTTCAACAATAGTAAACAATCCATTATTAATTACTTGTACCCTAACTAAAATACTTTTGCTTTTGTTTTTAGGAAAAAACATTTTCCCTAAAAAACCATTCCTTAATAGCAGGCAACCCTGTAGCCGCCCGCTATATACCTTTTAGCTTTCCTTTTTAGTCAAAATGTTATATTGGCTTTTATCCATTTCCGTTGCGCCGCCTTTGTGCAGCAATATGATCCTGTCGGCACTTAAAATTGTTTCAGGTCGGTGGGCTATTATTATTCTGGTTACGGGCATATTTCTTATTTCTGCATTAATACTGCGCTCGCGTTCAACATCCAGATGGCTTGAGGCTTCATCCAGAATAAGCAGATCCGGCTTACGGTAGAGCGCCCTGGCCAGTAACACGCGCTGTATCTGCCCTCCGGATAATGAAGAACCCATATCACCTACCAGACTATGGTAGCCCATCGGCATCGCGGTAATATCGTCATGTATCTGCGCCATTCTGGCGACATTCTCAATTTGCTCCTGATCGGGCATAGCATCAAAGAAACAAATATTGTCGGCTATAGAACCGGCAAATAGAATATCATCCTGCATTACGCAGCCAATGCGATCGCGATAGTGGCGCATCCCCAGCTTTTTAATATCTATGCCATCAATCTCTATGCTGCCGGATTCCGCCTTCAGTAAGCCCATCATCAGCTTGGCAAGCGTGGTTTTCCCTTGTCCGGAAGGGCCAATAATAGCGACAGATTCACCGGCTGCGATGGAGATATTGCAGTTTTGTATGACGTAAGGTTCCGTTTCACCATAGCGAAAACAGAGATTTTTAATCGTCAGCGAAGGCGCCGCGTTGCCACTATGCGGAACTGCAGGTAGCAGGGTTTCCATATCTTCTTCCTGCTCGGTTAATACAATGTCAGCCAGACGCTCGCCATGCAGGCGCAGCATGGTGAAATCAATAACCGCATCGACCAGCCCAGAAGCACGACCAATAAACTGATCGGAGAAGCTGATAAAGGCGACCATCATCCCGCTGGTGAAGTTGCCTTCCAGCACCTGCAGGGCGGCCATCCATATCAGAACAATGCGCCCGACGCCGGAAATAGCGCCTTGCACAGAGCTGAATCCTATCGACAGGCGCTGGATCGCCACGCCTTTATTAGTGCTTTCCACCAACGCATTAGCGTAGGTAGCGACGCGGATCTCCTGCTTGTTATTCAGCTTAACCGCCTGAACGCCGCGAATAGACTCCAGCAGCTGCGACTGCGCGCGCGCCGATGCGGTGATCTGATCTTCATTCGCCTGACGGAAAGGGCGAAAAGAGATCCAGCGAATGAGGACGTAGGCCACCAGCAGCGCGATGACCAGCCATGCAAGCTTCATGTTGTAAATGAACAGCATACCCAGCGTGACGATCGCCATGACGCCGTCCAGAATAGAACTGATAAAGCGCCCGGTGAGCGTGCTTTGAATCGTGCCAATCGATCCGAAACGCGACAGTACGTCGCCAACGTGCCGCGATTCAAAATAGGACATCGGCAGGCCGAGCAGATGGGAACAGACGTTCGCCGTCCACTGTACGCTAAGCAGGCTGGAAAACCAGGTGGTAACCCAGGAGCGCAGCGCGGATATCGAAACATTCAATAACGTCACGATAATAAAGCCGCTGCCCAACAGCGTCAGCAAATCGTAGTCGGCCGACACCAGCACCTGATCCATGACCCACTGCATGTAGAAAGGCATCAGAATCCCGAACAGCTCCAGCGCGATCGACAAAATCATGACCTGCGTAAAGGCGGCCCGAATGCCGGTCACGTTGCCGATCAGCTTTAGCATGGAAATCGACTGCTTTTCCTGCACCTGGGTAAAGGTCGCACCCGGCAACAGCTCCAGCGCGACGCCGGTAAAACTGCGCGAAACCTCGTCCATGGGAACGTCACGCTTGCCCCGAGCCGGGTCATGAATGGTTATCTTGTCCTTCGAAACGCTTTTCAGCACCACGAAGTGGTTCATTTCCCAGTGCAAAATACAGGGACGGCGCAGTTTGCCCAACTCATCAAGCTCCAGGCGTAGCGCGCGCCCCGCCATGCCCATCTGATGCGCGATAAGCATAACATCCGCCAGCGTCGCGCCTTTCAGCGAGGTAGGGAATCGCTTACGCAGCGTAACCATGTCGATGCTGTGACCGAAATAGTTAGCGATCATCCCGACGCAGGTGAGACCGCATTCCGTCGCCTGGGTCTGCTGCATGACAGGCAGTTTACGTCGCCAGCCAAAATTCAATGCTTCTAAAAACTTCATAGATAAAACAACTCCCTGTCGTTAATTCATGGCCGGTTCAATTAATTGCTCGCCCGCTGCCCTAGCGCATAGAGCGGTTCCAACACCCATTCGTAAAGGTGCCGGGTATCGATAAGGAAGTCCGCTTCCAGCGCGCTGCCGGGGCGCAGCTTTTCCTGATGGCCATAGACATTGATATCCTGTTTATCCAGCGCGACGACCACTCGGTAATGTTGCTCCTGGACATTGTTATTGCCGGTAAGCGTGGCCACTTCCTGCGGTGAAAGCGCGACGCGCGAAACTTCCACCACCTTGCCATATTGCTGACCGAACTTCTGGAAAGGGAAAGCCTGATAGCGCAGCACGACTTTCTGTCCGGGTTTGATAAAGCCGATGGCCCGGCTGCTGACCATAATGCGCGCCTGCAGGTGCCCTTCATCAGGCAGAACGGAAAATAACGTCTGGCCCGCGCTCACCATTTGGCCGGTTTTAGCCATTACAGATCCCACCAGGCCATCTATCGGCGCGCGCAAAACGATGGAGCGTCGGGATTCGTTTTCCGCCATAGACTGCTCCAGCTCGGAAAGGCGCCGCTCAATGTCGTTTTGTTTATTGCGGTTGTTTATCGGCAGCTCACGCAGCTGTTGGCGTGTCTGCGCCAGCTGTTGATCGATATCAATACGCTGACGCGCGATATCCTGCATGCGCGCGTCGGCATCAATGACCGCTGCTTCCTGTTGCTCCACCTGACTGTTAGAGGCATAGCCTTCTTCGCGCATCAGGTTCAGCTTTTTCAGCTGACGACGCGCCAGGCTAGCCTGACGGGTGCGCTGATTTTGCTGTACTTCAAGCTGTTGCAGTTGCGAACTGAGCAACCTTTCGCGCTCCTGAAGCCCTTTTATCGCTTCGGCGAACAGCTTTTCCTGATCTTCGAGATCGATCCGCAGGCGTTCACGTTGCAGCTGCAGCTGCTGGGCCACTTTTTCACGGGTTTGGCCCAACGCCGTAAAGACTTCGGAAGAAACCGTGGCGATAGCGTCGCCTTTTTTAACCTGCTGCCCCTCTTCGACGTTAATATCAATTACAGTACCGGCCGCCATGGAAGCGACATTCATAATCCCTTTCGCCGGCATTAGCTGCCCGATGGCGGTTTCCCGCTTGGTATAGGTGCCGAAGGTGAAGAAAGCGGCGACCGCGATCGCTATAATCCCTACCAGGGAAATAATCAGCCACCGATAAGGCGGGCAATATAAAGCCACGGTGCCGATCATAGAGGTTTTATTCGCCTCTAACGCTTCCTGGCGAAATAAAGATTCACTCATTAATTAACTTCCTTTTTGCGCTAATGGGTAACGTTGATCGTCGGGACAGTGAAATTGCGCTAATACTGAATAATCCAACTCACCTAATTCCATCGAAAGTTTTAACCTGGCGTTTAAATAGTCATACTGAACCTTGGCCATTTCCTGTAGCGTTCTGTAATAGCCCTGTTCCGCATTTAACTCATCGATAATGGTTCTTAAACCCACTTTCCGGCCATAGGTGGTCGAATTCACTTTATTTTTTGCCGACGTGAGCGCTTTCTCTTCAGCCAGATATTGACTCTGGCCATTTTTCAGCTTCAGCCAGGCCGACTGCGTCTCCTGACGTGCTTTGCGCCGCGCATCCTCCAGCAGGTCTTTACCCTGCTCGCGGCGCTGCGTGGCCTCAATCGACTGAGAGATTTGCGCGCCGCCGGAGAACAACGGCACCGAGACATTCACACCGATAGTGCTGTTACGCGTTTTAGAGGTGCTGCCCAGCAGTGTGTCAAAAATATTGTTGCTTTCCGAACGGCTCCAGTTAGTCCCATAGCCAGCCTGAAGCGTGACGACCGGCAAATGCGCACCATGAGCGGCAATCACATCGGCTTTCGCCTGCGCCAGCTGGAAAAGCGCGGCGCGCACGTTGAGATTATTTTGCATCGCCTTCATTTGCAGCGCCTTGTCATCACGAGGAAGCGGCGCACGGATCAGGCAGGACATATTGACCGGCTGGACTTCATCCGGATTCAGGTTGGTAAGACGCGAAAACACCATGCTGGCTTCTTCGAGCGCATTGCGGGCGGCAATTTCATCCGCCACGGCCTTATCATAGTTAGCCTGCGCTTCGTCCCGCTCCAGACGGGTGCCTTCGCCCACTCTGAGCGCCACCTGCGTCTGACTTAGCTGTCTGCTGTAAGCGGCTTTGGCGTTCAGGGCGCTATTGAGCACTTCCCGTTGATATATCACCCGGAAATAGGCTTCAGAGACGTTGGCGATCAGATTTTGCTCCGCCTGCATCAGGGTGATGTCGGCATAATCTGCAATTGCTTCACCCCGTTTCCAGGCGGCATATTTAGAGATATCGAACAGCGGCTGCATCAGGTTTACGCTGAAGTTGTGACGCGTGACGCCGGAGGCGTAATAGGCTTTCGGCTGATCCTGTTTGTTGTACGCCGCATTCAGGCTGATTGTTGGTAGCAGGCCGGCGAAACCCTGGACATTTTTTTGACTGTCGGCTTTTTGCGCATGCCGTGCAGCTTGAATTTCGCTGTCATACAGGCTGGCCGCCAGTACCGCTTCCTGCAAATTGACACCGCTGGCGCTTTGAGACGTTATGCACAGCGCGACGCAAACGCATGCCGTAACGGCGTTGAATTTCCGAAGATTCATTACCAAAATCCTTTTCTGATAAGAATGCAAAATCAAATAATATTATTCATACATGCGTATTGAATTAGCTCACTGTTATTACTTACATTAAGCTTTTTCATAGCGTTATATTTTTGCGTGGCGACAGTACTCACAGCGCGATTTTGCTTTTTGGCAATATTGGAAAGGGAAAGCCCCATCGAATAAAGACGAATAATCTCCCACTCTTTGGCTGTTAAACGATCGTTTTTTTCAACTTCATTCTTAACAATGTTATTAATAAATTTTGACAGGTAAACACCGTTGTGATTTTTGACAAAAATTTCAGTTAACGCTTTTTTTATTTCGCTTACGGAATCGTATTTGCTGATAATCGCATCGGCTCCGTAGCTGATGGCTTTTTTCAAAATAGGTAAGTTATCGTATTCAACATACAGTATTACTTTTGCACCCGGAATGGCGCGTTGAATAGCACGGATTTTGCCTATGCCATAGAACTGTCGGTCATCATTGCAGTAAGACAGATCCGTAATAATGGCGTCTATCTTGTGGCTGCTGGCAGAAATATTATTACCGCCTACATTTAAAGAAAAATCGGAGATAATATTACAACCCAATTCCTCCCTGATATAATCGTAAAGAAAATACTGAATGGCAGGATATTTATCCGATATAGTCAAGTTAATGTCCAACATATTGAGATATCCTTCTCCTTTACCCAGCCGTTAAGACCAGCTCCTTATGGACGATGCTAAATACCGCTAACATCGATTGCCGAAATCATGATTCTTTTCTTCTTAAGAAATAACTTCTGAGCGATTCTAATAGCTTCTTACCTTATTAACAACCCATGTTTCCGCTAAGGTCAATAATGAATAAAAGTAAAGAATCCATTATTATTACTCATCAAGCAGGATATTTTACTACCGCTACAAAACACAATAACCCATTGTTTTTCATTGTAAAAATATTAAAAATCCGCTATCACCCCTTCCCATTAAAGAGGTAAAATAACTTAATGTTAAAACTATTAACGACGTTCACAAAACAGATTTCATCAGATTAATCTACCCCGTAACGTCGGGAAAAATGAGTTTATAAGACAATTCTTGAATATAATTAAAGACCAATCTTAAGCTGTCATAAATATATGTCCGGCTACACGATCGCCGTGTGTGTTTTATTTTCATTCTATCATTAACGTTTGGTTTAAAGTTTCTTGTCGCCGCCCACCTGCTATCGCAGGAAATCCTTTTCGATGCGCTTTACACCATGCTCAGATAAGCAGGCGGTAAATGCCAGCGACCGCTTCATCTTTATCACCAGTGCGCAAAGAAAAGAAACCCTGCTGCCAGCGCTTTCCGCGGCAATGTGGAAACAATCATGCTGGTGCTGGTGCTGGTGCTGGTGCCGGTTACGGTTACGGTTACGGTTACGGTTACGGTGGTGATGGTTTCAGACAGCCGTTTCTGTGACACATTACCGCTGCGGCTTCCCTGAGCAGATGCGCGCGGCGGGTTAGCAGTCCGGCCGTAGCCAACGAGACCGCGTTTCGCAACGGTAGCCTGCAGGCGGACTACCTGCTCCTGGTCACACGCAGTGGCTGGACACGAGCCCAACGTTCGGTTTTGATACTGAGCAGATTAACCAGCTTTTTTGCCGATAGCCCTGACAGGTGAATGTGCTGGTTAAGCCGGTCTATGGCGTACCCGAAAAGCTTTATCCGCGGCTACCGCGCCTCTCTTTTAAAGATGTCTGCAGCCTGGCCTGAACAGCGATTTCAACAGGTGCTGCACTCCGGACGCTTTTAAAAAGGCAAATTTAAACCTATTCTGAAAAGCGCCTGGCTAAGGATAAAGCCGGATGCAAACGCTTCAGAAAATTCTTACAATAGCATTGATGATTATCCGACCATTTTCACGGAGCGACAGATGGCAAGTCATTTTGTACGCTGGACGCTTGCCCAAAATCGGGCGGACGTTCATCGTATTCCTGCAGAAGTTGTAGAAAAAGCCCACTTTCTCAGCGAAAAACGTCGAAGCCGTTATCTGGCGGCGCGCATGTTGCTGGCCGAACTGATGCTGCGCGTGTATGGAATGCCGCAGCTGCCGGGGTTAACCACCACCGTTAATGGCCGTCCCTGTTTTATCGATCCCGATCTGCCTGATTTCAGCATTGCCTATGCCGGTAATGTTATTGGCGTGCTGCTGGCGGAAGAACAGAGCCGCGCCGGGCTGGATATGGAAATGGTGCGCGCGCACAGCCGTCAAACAGTAGAACACCATCTGCAACACCTTTCTTCGGGCGAAAAAGCCTGGATCAATGCGCAGCAGGACCCGCTGGAAGCGATTACGCAAATCTGGACGCTGCGCCAGAGTATCCTCAAATTAACCGGTGAAAACAGCGATTGCGGCAGCTCTCTGCAACTTCATCCCGCCTCAGGCCGCCTGCGCTCACAAGTTTTTCCCGACGTACAGGCGGTGTGCGATGTCGAACCGCTGCTGATCTGGTCATGCGCGCTTTCTCCCGCTACCAGCCGTCTGCGCCTGTGGGAAATCGACGACGCCCATAACTGGAACGCGCTGCGAGATATTGAGTTGAATAAAACGAATATGGAGCAGCAAATGCTACGGCTGACCAGCATGCCGCTGGAAAGGCAGCTGCAGCGCCAGGGCTGCAGCCGTATGGAGATCAGTGGGAATCGATAAAAGCGATTTTCAGTACGAACAGCAGCGCCACTACGACTACGCAGGGACTGATTTCACGCCAGCGTCCCGTACCCGCCTTCATTACGCAGTAAGCGATAAAGCCCAGGGCAATGCCTTCGGTAATTGAGAAGCTAAACGGCATCATCGCCGCCGTCACGAACGCTGGCACCGCCTCGGTGAGATCGTCCCATTTCACGCGCGCCAGGCTGGAAGTCATCAGCACGCCAACATAAATCAGCGCGCCCGCCGCGGCGTAGCCGGGCACCATTGATGCCAGCGGCGACAGGAACATCACCAGCAGGAACAGAATGCCGGTCACCACTGCCATCAAACCGGTGCGTCCGCCGACGGAAACGCCGGAAGAGCTTTCGATGTAAGCGGTCACCGACGAGGTGCCGATAGCGGCGCCAGCCACAGAGCTGACGCTGTCAACCAGCAACGCCTGCTTCATACGCGGGAATTTGCCGTCTTTATCCGCCAGGCCCGCTTTATCTGTCACGCCGATCAGTGTGCCGGAGGAGTCGAACAGGTTAACCAGCATAAAAGAGAAAATTACGCCCGCCATGCTGATATTTAACGCGCCGCCCAGATCGACCTGCCCGATAACGGAGCCGACAGAAGGCGGCGCGGAGAAGATGCCGCTGTATTTCACATCGCCCAGCATCAGACCGGCCAGCGTGGTCACCACAATTGAGATCAGCACGGCCGCATGGACGTTGCGTGAAGCCAGCACCGCGATAATAAAGAAGCCCAGCGCCCCCAGCAGTACGCTATGCGACGTCAAATCGCCCACCGTCACCAGCGTGGCCTCATTGCCCACGATAATACCGGCGTTTTTCAGCCCCATCAGCGCGATAAACAACCCGATCCCGGCGGTGATGCCGGTACGCAGGCTAAGCGGGATATTGGCGATCATCCAGTAGCGCACGCGGAACAGCGTCAGCAGCAGCAGGCCCGTCGCGCCCCAGAAAATGGCCCCCATGCCGACCTGCCATGAATAGCCCATCGCGCCCACCACGACGAAAGCGAAAAAGGCATTCAGCCCCATCGCCGGCGCCAGTGCTACCGGCAGGTTGGCGATAACCCCCATCAGAATGCTGCCCAGCGCGGCGATCAGGCAGGTCGTCACGAAAACGGCCTGCGTATTCATGCCGGCGGCGCCGAGGATCTGCGGGTTTACAAAGACGATGTAAACCATCGTCAGGAAAGTGGTAAAACCGGCAATCACTTCGGTTCGCACCGTCGTGCCATGTTCCTCAAGTCGGAACAGCCGCTGTAATAAGCCTTGTTTAGTCATGTGTTACATCCGAACGGGAAAAGAGGTCGCAGCGTATGCTAGCGATTTTGGCTCAACAGTACACTGATTTTTCGCAAACGGTTGCGGTTTGCCTTAAATCACCGCTGAACGGGTCGCATTCTGCGCGCAGTCGGTTAAAGTGGAGCAAGTAATATCATTAAGGATGACGTATAAATGAGCATTGAATGTCTGTTTTTTGACTGCGACGGGACGCTGGTGGACAGCGAACGCCTTTGTACCCAGGCCTATGTCGATACCTTCGCCCGCTACGGCGCTGAACTGTCGCTACAGGAGATGTTTGAAAAGTATAAGGGCGTCAAGCTCTACGACATTATCGCTGATGTCCGTCGCCAGCATCCGCTGAATGCGCCGGTAGAGGAGATTGAGCGGGAATATCGTCAACAGGTGGCGCATCTTTTTAATGCGCATCTGCAACCTATTCCGGGCGCAAGAGCGCTACTGGAACGGATCTGCGTGCCGATGTGCGTGGTCTCCAACGGCACCGTGCCGAAGATGCAGCATTCGTTGGGGCTGACCGATATGCTCTCCTTTTTTGATGATCGGTTGTACAGCGGCTACGATATCGGCCACTGGAAGCCGGACCCGCAGCTGATGTTTCACGCGGCGCAGCAGATGCAGGTGCCAATTGAGCGCTGCGCGTTGATCGATGACTCCGAAGCGGGCGCCAACGCTGGCATCGCGGCGGGCATCCCGGTATTTTACTACTGCGCCGACGCCCATAATCGGCCTATCGATCATCCGCTGGTGACGCCTTTCGACGATCTGGCGCAGCTGCCCGCGCTGTGGCGCGAGCGCGGTTGGTCGCTGACGCGTTAAGGGGATTATTGGTCGGAAGAGAAGGGAAAGCTCAACCGCGCGGTTAAAGGCGCGCGGTTGAGGATGAGCCGCTTGATGGGAAATCAGGCCGGGCTGCTGCCGTTGTCGTCGCCCGCCAACAGCTTGTCCAGCCGGTCGCCGCCAACGTGGCGGAAATCCTGACCTTTGACGAAATAGAAAATAATCTCGCAGATATTCTGACAGCGATCGCCGATACGCTCGATGGCGCGCGCGCAGAACAGCGCGGTCAGCACGCTGGGAATAGTACGCGGATCTTCCATCATATAGGTCATCAGCTGGCGCACGATGCCCTCATACTCCTGGTCGACCTTTTTATCTTCGCGGTAAATCTCAATCGCCGCGCTTAAATCCATGCGCGCGAAGGCGTCCAGCACGTCATGCAGCATCTGAATAGTATGGTGGCCCAGCGATTCCAGGCTGACCAGCAGCGGCTGATGCTGTTGACCAAACTTCTCCAGCGCCGTACGGCTGATCTTCTCCGCTACATCGCCGATGCGCTCCAGCTCGGAAATGGTTTTGATGATCGCCATGACCAGGCGCAGATCGCTGGCGGTCGGCTGCCGCTTGGCAATAATGCGCACGCAGGCTTCATCGATCTCCACTTCCATCATGTTGACCTTCTGATCGCCATCGATCACGCGCAACGCCCGCTCGCCATCCTGATTATGCATCGCAGTGATGGCGTCGGTGAGCTGCTGCTCCACCAGCCCGCCCATGATCATCACCTGGGTGCGGATATGTTCAAGCTCAGCGTTAAACTGGCCGGAGATATGTTTGTTCAGGTTTAAATTATCCATACAGGTCTCCAGTTAACCATAACGGCCAGTAATGTAGTCTTCAGTCTGCTTCTGATGCGGCTTCGTAAACAGGGTGTCAGTGTCGCTGAACTCGATCAGCTCGCCCAGATACATAAAGGCGGTATGGTCGGAACAGCGCGCCGCCTGCTGCATATTGTGCGTCACGATCACCACGGTGTAATCCTGCTTCAGCTCGGTGATAAGCTCTTCGATACGACCGCTAGAGATCGGGTCCAGCGCTGAGCAGGGCTCGTCCAGCAGCAGTACTTCCGGGCGAATGGCGATACCGCGCGCGATGCAGAGTCGCTGCTGCTGGCCGCCGGAGAGACTGTAACCGCTCTGATGCAGCTTGTCTTTGGTTTCATTCCACAGCGCCGCTTTACTCAGCGCCCACTGTACGCGCTCATCCATCTCCGCGCGCGGAAGCTTTTCAAACAGGCGTACACCGAAGGCTATATTGTCGTAAATCGACATCGGGAACGGCGTCGGCTTCTGAAACACCATGCCGACGCGGGCGCGCAGCAGCGCGATATCCTGCGACTCGGTAAGAATATTTTCGCCATCCAGCAGAATCTCACCCTCGGCGCGCTGCTCCGGGTAAAGCGAGAACATCTTATTGAAGGTGCGCAGCAGGGTAGATTTACCGCAGCCGGACGGTCCGATAAAGGCGGTGACCTGGTTTTTGGCGATATCCAGATTGATGTTTTTCAGCGCATGGAATTTACCGTAGTAAAAGTTCAGATCGCGAACCTGAATTTTGCCGGATGACTGATTAACCATAGTTTTCTCTTTCTCTTAACGCCGCGCCGCTGTCGCGTCACGGTGAATTAATGTTTCGATTTGGCAAAAATCACACGCGCCAGAATGTTCAGCAACAGGACGCACAGCGTGATTAACAGAACGCCAGCCCAGGCCAGACTTTGCCATTCGGCGAAAGGGCTCATGGCGAACTTAAAGATGGTGACCGGCAGGTTGGCCAGCGGCTGCATCATGTCGGTGCTCCAGAACTGGTTCGACAGCGAAGTAAACAGCAGCGGGGCGGTCTCGCCGGCGATACGCGCGATGGCCAGCAGGACGCCGGTGATAATCCCGGATACCGACGCTTTCAGCGTAATGGCGGAGATCATTTTCCATTTCGGCGTACCCAGCGCGTAGGCTGCTTCACGTAGGCTGTCCGGCACCAGCTTTAGCATATTTTCCGTGGTGCGAATCACGATGGGCACCTGCAGCAGCGCCAGCGCGATCACGCCCGCCCAGCCGGAAAAGTGCTGCATCTGCGCGACGACCAGGGTGTAAACGAACAGCCCGACGACAATGGACGGCGCCGACAGCAGGATATCGTTAATAAAACGGATCACTTCGGCCAGCCAGGATTTGCGGCCATACTCCGCCAGGTAGATCCCAGCCATAATGCCCAGCGGGGTGCCGAACAGCGTCGCCCAGAGGATCAGCAGGCCGCTGCCGGCGATGGCGTTAGCCAGCCCGCCGCCAGCGGTATTCGGCGGCGGCGTCATTTCAGTAAACAGCGCCAGCGAAAAGCCGTCGACACCACGCGTAATGGTGGTGAACAGAATCCACACCAGCCAGAACAGGCCGAACGCCATCGTCAGCATCGACAGCGTCAGGGCAATTTTGTTACGGATGCTGCGACGCGCCTGCATTTTGCGGCGTGACGCCTGCAACTCGGCGCGGGCATGCAGATCGAGTGTGGTCATGAGCGCGCCCCTTCACTTTTCGCCAGTCGTAAAATCATCAGCTTGGAAATCGCCAGCACGATAAAGGTGATGACAAACAGGATCAGCCCCAGCTCCATCAGCGCGGCGACATGCACGCCTGATTCCGCCTCGGCAAACTCATTCGCCAGCGCGGAGGTGATACTGTTGCCCGGCATATAGAGCGATACGCTGTCGAGCTGGTAGGTGTTACCGATAATAAAGGTCACCGCCATGGTTTCGCCTAGCGCGCGTCCCAGACCGAGCATCACGCCGCCGATCACGCCGTTCTTGGTGAAGGGCAGCACGATGCGCCAGATGACTTCCCATGTGGTGCAGCCGATGCCGTAAGCAGACTCTTTCATCATCACCGGCGTCTGCTCGAACACGTCGCGCATTACCGAAGCGATATAGGGAATGATCATGATCGCCAGAATCACGCCCGCCGCGAGGATGCCGATGCCAAACGCCGGGCCTTCAAACAGGGCGCCGACGAAAGGAATGCTGGAGAGCACGTTGCCCACCGGCGTCTGAAAATATTCAGCGAACAAAGGCGCGAAGACAAACAGTCCCCACATGCCGTACACGATGCTGGGAATCGCCGCCAACAGTTCGATCGCCACGCCCAGCGGGCGGCGCAGCCAGCCTGGCGCCAGCTCGGTCAGGAACAGCGCGATGCCGAAGCTGACCGGTACGGCGATCAGCAGTGCGATCAGGGAGGTCACGACGGTGCCGTAGATGGGCACCAGCGCGCCAAAGTTTTCATTCGGGGCATCCCACTCTTTATTCCACAGGAAAGAGAAACCGAATTTCTCAATGCTGGGCCAGGAGGAGAAGAGCAGGGAGATAATGATGCCGCCAAGCAACAAAAGCACGATCAGCGCAGCCAGTTTGACCAGCGCGCCAAAAATAATGTCACCTTGTTTTCCTGGGGCCTTAAATGTCGGCCTGGATTCAGCCATAAAAGTCTCGACAGAAGAAATTCACAGGGGCGGCATTCAGCCGCCCGGATACTGCGGGCCGGTTCAGCCGGCCCCTGCAACGGTGCGTACACCGTTAAATCATTACTGGTACAGCGCCTTACCGGAGCTGTCTTTAATCTGCGCTTTCCAGTCAGAGCGGATCTGCTCAACAACCTCATCCGGCAGCGTTGCATAATCCAGGCTGGTCGCCGTCTTATCGCCGTCTTTATAAGCCCAGTCGAAGAATTTCAGCACTTCAGCACCTTTTTCCGCGTTGGTCTGGTTCTTGTACATCAGGATGAAGGTGGTAGTGGTGATCGGCCACGCGTCTTTTCCTTTCTGATTGGTCAGATCCTGCGCGTAGGATTTGCTCCAGTCAGCGCCTTTCGCCGCATTGCTAAAGGTTTCCTCCGTCGGAGAGACCGGCTGACCATCGGCATCGATCAGTTTGGTGTAGCTC
The DNA here is from genome assembly GCF_002953215.1 of Mixta calida. Lineage (NCBI taxonomy): Bacteria > Pseudomonadati > Pseudomonadota > Gammaproteobacteria > Enterobacterales > Erwiniaceae > Mixta > Mixta calida. The sequence goes on along the minus strand of NZ_CP026378.1, from coordinate 45,676 downwards.
AGCTTGTTCTGCTTGGCGTAGGCGTATTCTACATAGCCGATGGAGCCAGGCAGACGCTGAACGAAGGCGGCGATGCCGTCGTTGCCTTTACCGCCCAGACCGGTCGGCCAGTTTACGGTATTGCCTTTGCCGACTTTCTCGCTCCACTCCTGATTCACTTTAGAGAGGTAGCTGGTAAAGACGAATGAGGTGCCTGAACCGTCAGCGCGACGCATGACCGCGATATTGGTTTCCGGTAGCTTCAGTCCAGGGTTCAGTTTGGCGATCGCCGGGTCATTCCACTTTTTGATTTTGCCCAGGTAGATATCGCCAACGGTCTGTCCGTCCAGTGTCAGCTGACCGGATTGCACGCCAGGCAGGTTTACCGCCAGCACCACGCCGCCAATCACGGTCGGGAACTGGAACAGGCCGTTTTTCTGCAGATCTTCATCTTTCATGGGCGCATCGGACGCACCAAAATCAACCGTTTTCGCAATGATTTGCTTCACGCCGCCGGAAGAACCAATCCCCTGGTAGTTGATTTTACTGCCGGTCGCTTGCTGATAATCTGCTGCCCACTTGGCATAAACCGGAGCCGGGAAGGTACCACCAGCGCCTGTCAGATCGGTGGCTGCGAATGCAGAAACCGCGCTCAGGGAAAGGGTGGCGGCAACAAGTTTGGCTACGGTGCTACGCATCAGTGTCATATTCCCTCCGGGGGAGTAAAAGTCAGGTTATATGCCGTTTTAGTAAGAATGAGTATTGCTGCTGGAGGGAAAATAGGACAGTTTGGTGACAGCGGGATGTAAGAAATATGACAGTTATATGACAGCACCCGCTTTTAAGTTTTCTTAGGGAAAAAGAGGGATGAAAAGCGCATTTAAGATTATCGCCTGCGGCCTACTGCTGAACACGGCTGCTTCGTTACAGGCGGAAGATAGCGTAGTTTACGAGACTACCGGTAATGACAACGATCACCCCTTCGCAACCCTGTACAAAACACCGAACCAAACAGAAACAGGAAAAAGTGCTTTTTCAGGCCAGCACTTAAAAGAGATAAAGCGAAAAACAGAACGGCTTGAAAACAGCAAAGTGAAATGACTTCCGAATTATCGATGAAAACCCAGTAAATCAACGATCTTAAAAGAGAAACAGAGACGTTAAACGGAAAGATAAATAAAAATAACGCGTTAATCCCGTTGCTGATGGGATTAACGCGTTGTGCTGCAACCTTACCGTTTGCGGTTACTCTACCGTTACCGATTTCGCCAGGTTGCGCGGCTGGTCCACGTCGGTGCCTTTAATCAGCGCGACGTGGTAAGAGAGCAGCTGTAGCGGCACAGTGTAGAAGATGGGTGCGATAACCTCTTCCACATGCGGCAAAGAAATAATCTTCATGCCTTCGCTGTCGGCAAAGCCCGCATCGCTATCGGCGAACACATACAGCAGACCACCGCGCGCGCGCACCTCTTCGATGTTGGACTTCAGTTTTTCCAGCAGCTCGTTGTTCGGCGCCACGACGATGACCGGCATATCGGCATCGATCAGCGCCAGCGGGCCGTGCTTCAGCTCGCCCGCCGCGTAGGCCTCCGCATGAATGTAAGAGATCTCTTTCAGCTTCAGCGCGCCTTCCATCGCGATCGGATACTGATCGCCACGGCCCAGGAACAGCGCATGATGCTTGTCGGAGAAATCTTCCGCCAGCGCTTCAATCATCTTATCCTGCGCCAGCATCTGCTCGATACGGCTCGGCAACGCCTGCAGCGCGTGAACGATATCCTGTTCAACCTGCGCGTCCGCACCTTTCAGACGACCAATTTTCGCCACCAGCATCAGCAGTACGGTGAGCTGGGTGGTGAAAGCTTTGGTCGAAGCCACGCCGATTTCCGTGCCAGCCTTAGTCATGAGCGCCAGATCGGATTCACGCACCAGCGACGAACCCGCCACGTTGCAGATGGCCAGCGAGCCCAGATAGCCCAGCTCTTTCGACAGGCGCAGCGCCGCCAGCGTATCAGCGGTTTCACCGGACTGCGACAGAGTAATCAACAGGCTATTTTTACGCACCGCCGATTTGCGGTAGCGAAATTCAGAGGCGATCTCGACGTCGCACGGCACGTTCGCCAGCGACTCAAACCAGTAACGCGCCACCATGCCGGAATTATAGGAGGTGCCGCAGGCGATAATCTGGATATGTTCAACCCGACTCAGCAGGTCGTTCGCGCCCGCACCCAGCTCGGAGAGATCGACCTCGCCGTGGCTGAAGCGTCCGCTCAGGGTGTTTTTGATCGCGTTGGGCTGCTCGTAGATCTCTTTCTGCATATAGTGACGGTAAACGCCTTTGTCACCTGCGTCATACTGCACGTTAGATTCGATCTCGTTGCGTTTCACCGCGACGCCTGCGCGGTCGACGATAGTGATCTCACGACGCGTGACCTCAGCGATATCGCCTTCTTCCAGGTAGATAAAGCGACGGGTCACCGGCAACAGCGCCAGCTGATCGGAGGCGATAAAGTTTTCGCCGACGCCGCAGCCGATCACCAGCGGGCTGCCTGAACGCGCAGCCACCAGCAGCGACGGATCGCGGCTGTCCATAATCACCATGCCGTAAGCGCCGCGCAGCTGAGGGATCACGCGCTGGACCACTTCACGCAGGCTGCCGCCCTGTTTCTGCTCCCAGTGCACCAGATGCGCGACCACTTCCGTATCGGTTTCGGACGCGAAGCGGTAACCCCGCTCGATCATCAGCTCACGCAGCGGCTCATGGTTTTCAATGATGCCGTTATGTACGATGACAATATGTTCAGAGATATGCGGGTGCGCATTCGCTTCGGAAGGCTCGCCGTGAGTGGCCCAACGGGTATGAGCGATACCGGTGCCGCCGATCAGCGGATGCTGCTCCGCAGCTTCAGCCAGCTTTTGCACCTTGCCTACGCGACGCAGGCGAGTAACGTGCCCTTGTCGATCCACCACCGCCAGGCCGGCGGAGTCATAGCCGCGATACTCCAGACGGCGCAAACCTTCCAGCAGTATCTCCGCGATATCACGTTGCGCTACCGCGCCAACAATTCCACACATAGTTTTATTCCTGACTCATGGCGCTCATGCGCCATTTGCGTTGTCATCTGACCTGATGATCCGACGTTGTCGGTTCCCCTGAGCCTTGTAGAGAGCGGGGTTATATACGCCTCATACTTCAGGCTGCCTGTGCGTTGGCTTTGCTCGCTCACGCCGGACGCTTACCTGAGTAAGCGTCCGGCAATGCACAGCATTGCTGCCTTCATGCAACCTGAATGATTTAGCGTTTTTTTATTTTTTCTTTACCGGGCGTTGCCAGCCCGGCTTCTGAATCTGTTCTTTACGGTTATAAACCAGCTCGCCAGCGGTCACATCTTTCATGATGGTGGTGCCGGCGGCAATGGTGGCGCCGCTGGCGACCGTGACCGGCGCCACCAGCTGCGTATCGGAGCCAACAAAGACGTCATCGCCGATAATCGTTTTCGATTTATTGGCGCCGTCATAGTTGCAGGTAATGGTGCCGGCGCCGATATTGACCCCGGAGCCGATCTCCGCGTCGCCCAGATAGCTGAGATGACCCGCTTTCGAGCCTTTGCCCAGCATCGCCTTTTTCATTTCCACGAAATTGCCGACGTGCGCCGCTTCGCCAAGCTGGCTGCCCGGACGTAAACGCGCAAAGGGGCCGACGGTGCAGTCTGCGGCCAGTTCGGCATCTTCAATCACGCTGTAGGGGCTGATTTCGCAACCGTCGCCGATAAAGCTGTTTTTAATTACGCAGCCCGCGCCGATCTTCACGTTACTGCCCAGCGTGACGCGACCTTCAAGGATAACGTTGCTGTCGATTTCGACGTCGCGGCCATGCTGCAACTCGCCGCGCAGATCGAAACGGGCCGGATCGCGCAACATAACGCCCGCCAGCAGAAGCTTCTCCGCCTGCTCGGCCTGATAAATACGCTCAAGCGTCGCCAGTTGCAGGCGGTTATTCACGCCTTCGGTTTCGCTAATGCGCGTCGGCTGTACGGTTTCGATGCGACGGCCTTCCGCCCAGGCAAGCGCGATGATATCGGTAATGTAATATTCGCCCTGCGCATTGTTGTTGTTCAGCTGGCTCAGCCAGCGTTTCAGATCGCCGCCGTTGGCCACCAGGATGCCGGTGTTAATCTCCTGAATCGCCAGCTGTTGCGGCGAAGCGTCTTTCTGCTCGACGATGCCGGTTACCAGGCCATTTTCACGCACGATGCGGCCGTAGCCGGTGGGATTGTCCAGCGTGACCGTCAGCAGGCCGATGCCGCCCTGCGGCTTCGCCGTACGCAGCCGCGCCAGCGTGTCCACGGTGATGAGCGGCACGTCGCCGTACAGCATCAGGATATCTTCATCATCGGCAAAGAAGGGCGCAGCCTGCTGCATCGCATGTCCTGTCCCTAACTGTTCAGCCTGTAAGACCCAGTTCAGCGCATCGTCGCGCAGCGCTGCCTTCAGCAGCTCGCCGCCGTGGCCGTAAACGAGGTTGATTGCGCGCGCGCCAAGCCCCTTCGCCGCATCAATAACGTGTTGAACCATAGGCTTTCCTGCCAGAGCGTGCAGGACTTTAGGAAGATCGGAATACATGCGGGTTCCCTTGCCGGCGGCAAGGATCACCACGCTCATTGCGCTATTAGACATGGCTATCCTGATTAAATTTTTACAGTTGAAAGTTAAACGGTTTCGCTGCGAGATTACTACATTTTTCTCATAACAAAATTAACCGGCTTTCGGTGAATCGTTGTCGCAAAGAATGCATTGAGTCTGGCGATAAATCCAACAAAAAAAGGCGCTTTTCAACGGCTTAATTTTAGCTGTGCAGCAAGAAGGGGAGAGGGCGGAGGAGATAAAAAATGCCAGCCCGTTAGGGCTGGCATGATGAACTGCTGTTAAGCCTGATTACATCGCTTTCTTGGTCAGTTCGATGACGCGCAGCTTCGCGATGGCTTTCGCCAGTTCGGCTGAAGCCTGAGCATAGTCCACATCTCCATGGGCTTTGTTGATATGCTCTTCCGCTTTGCGTTTCGCTTCCAGCGCGCGCGCTTCATCAAGGTCGGTACCGCGAATCGCCGTATCAGCCAGAACGGTAACCGAACCCGGCTGAACTTCCAGCACGCCGCCAGAGAGATAAATAAACTCTTCTTCGCCGTGCTGTTTAACGATACGCACCATACCAGGCTTAATGGCGGTCAGCAGCGGCGTGTGGCCAGGGAAAATCCCCAGCTCGCCTTCGCTGCCGGACACCTGAATTTTCTGCACCAGGCCGCTGAACATTTGCTGTTCCGCGCTGACAACATCCAGGTGATAAGTCATAGCCATAGTTAACCTCCCGGAAAACCGCCCCCTTATCCTTCAGGTCGCCAGCTGTCCCGCTTTCCCGAATCGCCGGTTAAAACAGACGATCCGGAATGAAGGCGCCGCAGCCTGAGGGACTCAGGGGAAATAATTACAGTTTCTTCGCTTTTTCCACGGCTTCTTCGATGGCGCCAACCATGTAGAAGGCCTGCTCTGGCAGGTGGTCGAATTCACCTTCCATAATGCCTTTAAAGCCACGGATGGTGTCTTTCAGCGGAACGTATTTGCCCGGAGAACCGGTGAATACTTCTGCCACGAAGAACGGCTGAGACAGGAAGCGCTGAATCTTACGGGCACGCGCCACCAGCAGTTTGTCGTCTTCAGACAGTTCGTCCATACCCAGGATGGCGATGATGTCTTTCAGTTCCTGGTAACGCTGCAGAATAGACTGCACGCCACGCGCGGTGTCGTAGTGCTCCTGACCAACAACCAGCGGGTCCAGCTGACGGCTGGTGGAGTCCAGCGGGTCAACGGCCGGGTAGATACCCAGAGACGCGATCTGACGGCTCAGCGTAACGGTTGAGTCGAGGTGGGCGAAGGTGGTCGCCGGAGACGGGTCAGTCAAGTCATCCGCAGGGACGTATACGGCCTGTACGGAGGTGATTGAACCGGTCTTGGTGGAGGTAATACGCTCCTGCAGCACGCCCATCTCTTCCGCCAGCGTCGGCTGATAGCCTACTGCGGACGGCATACGACCCAGCAGCGCGGAGACTTCGGTACCGGCCAGGGTGTAACGGTAGATGTTATCGATGAACAGCAGTACGTCGCGGCCTTCATCACGGAATTTTTCCGCCATGGTCAGGCCGGTCAGCGCCACGCGCAGACGGTTGCCCGGCGGCTCGTTCATCTGGCCGTAGACCAGCGCAACTTTGTCGATTACGTTGGAGTCGGTCATTTCGTGGTAGAAGTCGTTACCCTCACGAGTACGCTCGCCCACACCGGCGAATACCGAGTAACCTGAGTGCTCAGCCGCGATGTTACGGATCAGCTCCATCATGTTTACGGTTTTACCAACGCCCGCGCCGCCGAACAGACCGACTTTACCGCCCTTGGCGAACGGACACATCAGGTCGATAACCTTGATGCCGGTTTCCAGCAGTTCCTGGGAGTTGGACTGATCTTCGTAAGAAGGCGCCGCGCGGTGAATAGAGGCGATCTCTACTGCGCTGCCGTCTTCTTCTTTCAGCTCGCCTTTCATGTCGATCGGCTCACCCAGCACGTTCATGATACGGCCCAGGGTAGCTTTACCTACCGGCACCTGAATCGGCTTTTTAAGGTCGGTCACTTCCAGGCCACGCTTCAGGCCGTCAGACGTACCCATTGCGATGGTACGTACTACGCCGCCGCCCAGCTGCTGCTGCACTTCCAGCACCAGACGCGCATCACCATTTTTAACCTCAAGGGCGTTGTACACCTGCGGTACAGCGTCCTGAGGGAACTCGACGTCAACTACGGCGCCGATGATCTGGACAATCTTTCCAGTTGCCATCTTGAATCCTCTACCTAATTCGTTTCTACCCATCGTCATTGTCTAAGCGCGTAACGCTTAGCGGCGCTGCTGGCGGCGATTAGCCTCAGGCTGCCGCGACAATGACAGGGTATACCTGGTTAAACCGCGGAGGCCCCGAGACGATCTCGGTAAGTTCCTGGGTGATGCTGGCCTGACGAGCCTTGTTGTAAACCAACTGCAGCTCTTTGATCAGGTTGCCGCCGTTGTCGGTCGCCGCTTTCATCGCCACCATACGCGCGGCCTGTTCGCTGGCCAGGTTTTCCACAACACCCTGATAAACCTGAGATTCGACATAACGACGCAGCAGGGTGTCCAGCAGCGATTTCGGATCAGGTTCGTACAGGTAATCCCAGGTTTTTCTCTTCAACTCTTCTTCCCCTTCCGCTGGCGGTAACGGCAGCAGTTGGGTGATAGTTGGAGTCTGGGACATGGTGTTGTTAAATTTGTTGCTGACCACATACAGCTTGTCGAGACGACCTTCGTCATACGCCTGCAGCATGACCTTCACCGGGCCGATCAGTTCGGACAGGGAAGGGTTATCTCCCATGCCGGTAACCTGCGCCACGACGTTGCCGCCTACAGAACCGAAGAAAGCCAGCCCCTTGGAACCGATAATCGCCAGATCGCTCTGAACGCCTTTGTCGGACCAGGTTTTCATCTCTGCCAGCAATTTTTTGAACAGGTTAATGTTCAAACCACCACAAAGCCCGCGGTCGGTAGAAACGACCAAATAGCCGACGCGCTTAACGTCGCGCTCTTCCAGGTAAGGGTGCTTGTATTCCAGATTACCCAGCGCAATGTGACCAATCACTTTGCGCATGGTATCTGCATACGGACGGCTGGCCGCCATGCGTTCCTGCGTTTTACGCATTTTGGAGGCGGCGACCATTTCCATCGCTTTAGTGATTTTCTGCGTATTTTTTACGCTTCCAATCTTGTTACGTATCTCTTTTGCGCCGGCCATTAGCTTCTCCTCAAAGCCTTGCGGCCTGCCTTTTCAGACAAGCCGCCAGACATTACCAGGACTGGGTTGCTTTAAACGTTTCGAGGAGGCCTTTCAGCTTCTCTTCGATTTCGTTGTTGTAGTTACCAGTTTGGTTGATTTCCTGCATCAGCTCAGCGTGTTCGCGATCGGCATACGCCAGCAGCGCAGCTTCGAAGCTACCGATTTTCGCCAGCTCGACGTCGTTCAGGTAACCACGTTCGGCAGCGAACAGCACCAGACCCTGTTGGGCGACGGACATCGGCGCATACTGTTTCTGCTTCAGCAGCTCAGTCACTTTCTGACCGTGGCTCAGCTGCTTGCGGGTCGCGTCGTCCAGGTCGGAAGCGAACTGAGAGAACGCAGCCAGTTCACGATACTGCGCCAGCGCAGTACGGATGCCGCCGGACAGTTTTTTCACGATCTTGGTCTGTGCGGCGCCACCAACACGGGATACGGAGATACCCGGGTTAACGGCCGGACGGATGCCGGAGTTGAACAGGTTAGATTCCAGGAAGATCTGACCATCGGTAATCGAGATTACGTTGGTCGGAACGAACGCGGAAACGTCACCCGCCTGCGTTTCGATGATCGGCAGGGCGGTCAGTGAGCCGGTTTTACCTTTCACTTCACCTTTGGTAAACGCTTCAACATATTCAGCGTTTACGCGGGAGGCGCGCTCCAGCAGGCGAGAGTGGAGATAGAACACGTCGCCAGGAAACGCTTCACGGCCCGGCGGACGGCGCAGCAGCAGAGAAATCTGACGGTAAGCAACGGCCTGTTTGGACAGGTCATCGTATACGATCAGCGCGTCTTCGCCGCGGTCGCGGAAGTATTCGCCCATCGCGCAGCCGGCGTACGGCGCCAGGTATTGCAGCGCAGCGGATTCAGAAGCGGACGCCACCACGACGATGGTGTTCGCCAGCGCGCCATGCTCTTCCAGCTTGCGCACCACGTTAGCGATGGTAGACGCTTTCTGGCCGATAGCGACGTATACGCATTTGATGCCGGAGTCGCGCTGGTTGATGATGGCGTCGATAGCCAGAGCGGTTTTACCGGTCTGACGGTCGCCGATGATCAGCTCACGCTGGCCGCGACCGATTGGAATCATCGCATCGACAGATTTGTAGCCCGTCTGAACCGGCTCATCAACGGATTGACGATCGATAACGCCCGGCGCGATAACTTCAACCGGAGAGAAACCGTCATGCTCAACCGGACCTTTACCGTCGATAGCTTCACCCAGGGTGTTCACTACGCGGCCCAGCAGGCCGCGGCCAACCGGAACTTCCAGGATACGGCCGGTGCATTTCACTTTCATGCCTTCGGCGAGGTCAGCATACGGACCCATCACCACCGCACCTACGGAGTCGCGCTCCAGGTTCAGGGCGATAGCGTAGCGGTTGCCCGGCAGCGCGATCATCTCACCCTGCATCACATCGGCCAGGCCGTGTACGCGGATGATGCCGTCGCTGACGGAAACGATAGTACCTTCATTGTGAGCTTCGCTCACGACATTGAACTGAGCAATGCGCTGCTTGATCAGTTCGCTGATTTCGGTGGAATTCAGTTGCATATGCTCCAGTCCCCTTAAGACTGCAAGACGTCTGCGAGACGTTCAAGACGGCCGCGTACGCTACCATCAATGACCATATCACCCGCCTGGATGATAACGCCTGCCATTACAGACTTATCGATTTTGCAATTCAGCTTAACTTTGCGTGACAGACGCTTTTCCATTGCGGCGCTGATTTTCGTCAGCTGCTCGTCGCTCAGCGCACTGGCAGAGATGACATCAACTTCAGCGGTTGCCTCCCAGGCGTCACGCAGTTGAATGTATTGCTCCAGTACTGCCGGCAGCGCGGACAAACGTCCGTTTTCCGCCATAACCTTGATAAGGTTCTGACCTGCTTCGTCGAGTTGGTCACCACAGACTGCGATGAACGAGGCAGATAAGGTTTCCGGCGCCAACGCGCCGGAAACCAATTCGGCCATCTGTTCGTTGCGAGCGACTTCTGCAGCGAACGCCAGCATTTGCTGCCAACGGTCGATGCTTTGATGCTCAACGGCAAAGTCAAAAGCTGCTTTGGCGTAGGGGCGAGCTACAGTAATCAGTTCAGACATCAGCCCCTCCCTCCTTACAGTTCAGCGACCAGTTTATCTACGATGTCGCTGTTAGCAGCTTCATCCACGGAACGTTCGATGATTTTCTCGGCGCCGGCCACAGCCAGCATCGCGACTTGCTTACGCAACTCTTCACGCGCACGTTTACGCTCGGCTTCAATTTCCGCCTGCGCCTGTGCCACGATCTTGTTACGTTCCTGCTCAGCTTCAGCTTTCACTTCGTCCAGGATCTGAGCGCGGCGTTTGTTCGCCTGCTCGATGATGACCTGAGCTTCTTCTTTCGCTTTTTTCAGCTGGTCGGTCGCAGTTGCCTGTGCGAGATCCAAATCTTTTTTGGCGCGTTCTGCAGAAGCAAGGCCTTCAGCGACTTCTTTCTGGCGCTTTTCGATGGCAGCCATAATCGGCGGCCATACGTACTTCATGCAGAACAGGACAAACAGGACGAACGCGATGGCCTGGCCGAGGATTGTTGCGTTAAGGTTCACAGCACAATGCCTCTCGTTAAGTTAACTTACTCTGCCGTTATCGAAGACAACCCGCAGAATCCGCTCATCGTCTGACGTTTACCACGTCAGGCCGATGAACTCTTGTTTGGCCTTGTCGCTTAACCTGCGACGGCAAACATCACGTACAGACCCAGACCTACAGCGATCATCGGGATAGCATCCACCAGACCCATAACAACAAAGAACTGCGTACGCAGCAGAGGGATCAGATCCGGTTGACGCGCGGCGCCTTCCAGGAATTTACCTCCGAGGATGCCGATACCGATCGCAGCACCGATTGCCGCCAGGCCCATCATCACAGCGGCAGCCATGTACAGCAGATCCATATTCAGGTTTTCCATGACAGTCTCCAGTTTGTTTCAGTTAAAACGCAGTAGTGTGAATAAAAAATCAATGTTCTTCGGATGCCATCGACAGATAGACAATCGTCAAGACCATGAAAATGAAAGCCTGCAGCGAAATGATCAAGATGTGGAAAATGGCCCAAGGCACACTCAGAACCCACTGTGACCACCACGGCAACAGACCCGCAATCAGGATAAAGATCAGTTCACCCGCATACATGTTGCCGAACAGTCGCAGACCGAGAGAAACCGGTTTGGACAGCAGGCTCACGCCTTCCAGAATCAGGTTGATAGGAATGAACAGCGGATGATTAAAGGGTTGCAGGGTAAGCTCTTTAGCGAAACCACCAACACCTTTCATTTTGAAGCTGTAGAACAGAATCAAAATAAAGACGCCCAGCGCCATGGAGAGCGTAACGTTAACGTCAGCGGACGGCACAACGCGCAGCGCAGGCAGACCAAAGACATGCTCACCGATATATGGCAGAAAATCGATTGGCAGCAGATCCATAAAGTTCATCAGGAAGACCCAGACGAAAATGGTCAGCGCCAGCGGGGCGATAAGTTTGCTTTTACCGTGGTACATATCGCGGACGTTTCCGTCAACGAAGCCGACCACCAGCTCAATAGCTGCCTGTAATTTCCCCGGAACGCCGCTGGTGACGCTGTTGGCCACTTTACGGAACAGCACCAGGAAAATCAGACCCAGCACCACGGAGAAAAACATGGAATCAATATTTAATACCCAAAACGTCGCCGGAGCGTCGTGCGGATTCACCAGCTCGAAAGTACGCAGGTCCAACTGAAGGTTGTTCAGGTGGTGACCTATGTAATCTTGCGGAGTAGAGATTTCTCCTGCAGCCATGATGCCTCTTACCCTTTGTTGTTAATTACAGCCGGTGCCACAATCTGAACCACCAGCACCGATAACCAGGTCAGCCCGACCGGCACGAACACCGCATCAAGCACGCCCAGCGCCAGAATGAGCAAAACAATGGTGACAAACACTTTCAGCGCTTCGCCGAGCGCGAAGCTCCAGGCAATACGCCCTTTAGCAGGTGCTTGCGCGCCCAGGCGCCAGGCCAAAATCACGAACAACACGTTTGGCAGCCAGGCTGCCAGTCCACCTGCGATGGCAGATGCGCCCCAGCTGATATCTTTAAGGGCAAAACAGAGCACGCCGATAACGAGCAAAGTCGCCAGCTGCCACAGCAGCACGGTCCGGGCTAATTTCACACTGTAAAGAGACACTGACATGACGCTGAAACTCTCCTGCCCCGATCGAGGTATGTCGCGTGTCGTATAAAACTGCCTTTGCTCTTTTGAGTCAAGCAGCAAAAAACGAGCAAATTATACGGGCCGCACCTGCGATTTCAATCGATAAGTAGCGAAAAGGTGAACAATTATTTAAATTTCTTTCGACAGCCCTATTTTTTAAAACTCGTTGACGAAGGTAACCGGAAGCCTGATACAACAATTCCGTCAACTTTGTGCTCATAAAGCGTGCGATAGATCACAATTCGTTAATATCCTGCTGATATATCGCGCAGGAATAATCTTAAATAAATCGCTAAAAATATTAATAAATTACATAAAATTCATAGAATTAATAAAAACAACGCGCTATTTCGGCGTAGTGAGCAATAAAACAGAGGGTTTGACATCCCCGGTAAAATTTAAATCATCGAATTATCGTTGCTTCCGTAGAGTGATAACACGGATATATTTTCTTAAGTGACTATTCGCCACCCCTTAGCTCTTCGCTAAAGTAACTGGACTGATAAATCATTGTAAAATCCAGGTTAAATATTGCGAAAGGTTTCAGATAATTTCATCGCGCACTTTTAACCCCCAGGCAACAATATTTGTCACAAACGAGACCGATAAAAACTGTTTCGTTCGGCTAACTTTTAACCGCCCCACTCGCGATAAAATGTGGCAAAAAAGGATAACCGCATAGGGGGTAAGGTCAAACTGTCTGAATCGTCACCAAATGACGTTCCCCTTCCAGCTCCGGAACGCGTAAGGCTATCACGTCGGTTACGCGAAACTGTGGCGGCAATGCGGCGATTTCATCATCAGGACGCTGTCCTTTCAGCGCATAGAAACGTCCTTCTTTCGCTGGTAAATGATGACACCAGCTCACCATATCGTTCAGCGAGGCGAAGGCGCGGCTAATGACGCCGTCAAACGGCGGCTCGCCGTTAAACGCCTCTACGCGGCTCTGCACGGGTTCAACGTTGTTTAAACCCAGCGCGAATTGCACCTGACGCAGAAAGCGCACGCGCTTGCCCAGGCTGTCCAGCAACGTGAAATGCGCTTCCGGGCGCACAATCGCCAGCGGAATGCCCGGCAGACCCGGACCGGTGCCCACATCGATAAAGCGCTCCCCTTTCAGATAAGGGTTCACCACAATGCTGTCGAGAATATGGCGCACCAGCATTTCCTGCGGATCGCGCACGGAGGTGAGATTATAGGCTTTATTCCACTTATGCAGCAGCTCAACGTAGCCAACCAGCTGTTGCTTTTGCTGATCGGACAGAGAAATGTTGGCTGCGCTGAGCAGCTGAGAGAGTTTATTAATCACGGCATATTCCAGTAGCTAAAGGCGAAACAGCGTCCGGTGCAGAAAAGAGGTTCAGCGCTGCCCGCTACCGAACGTGAAGCATGTCCGGCAGCGGGCACAGGGCGGATTTCCGCCTTATCATCAGGCGCTTTTACGCAGTAAACCCTGTTTTTTGAGGTAAATCAGCAAAATAGAGATAGCGGCAGGCGTAATGCCTGAAATACGCGACGCCTGGCCGATCGACGTTGGTTTATGATCGTTAAGCTTGGCGATCACTTCATTCGACAGGCCGTTAACGTTGCGATAGTCAAGATCCACCGGCAGCAGGGTATTTTCATTGCGCTGCTGGCGATCGATCTCTTCCTGCTGACGCGCAATGTAGCCTTCATATTTAACCTGAATTTCAACCTGCTCGGCGGCCTGCTCGTCGGCCAGTGCCGGGCCGAAGCCTTTCAGCGACATCAGACGCGCGTAGGTCATCTCAGGACGACGCAGCAGATCTTCTCCGCTCGCCTCTTTGGTCAGCGGCGTATTCAGCGCGGCGTTAACCACGTCGATATCCGCCGATTTCGGATGAACGTGCATATCGCGCAGGCGCTGACGCTCCAGCTCAATGCTTTCCAGTTTCTGATTAAAGCGCGCCCAGCTTGCATCGTCGACCAGACCCAGTTCGCGGGCCGTTTCCGTCAGACGCAGATCGGCGTTGTCTTCGCGCAGCATCAGACGATATTCGGCACGCGAGGTAAACATGCGGTAGGGCTCTTTGGTGCCCAGCGTGCAAAGGTCGTCCACCAGTACGCCGAGGTAAGCCTGATCGCGACGCGGCGCCCAGGTCTCTTTCTCCGCTGAAAGGCGTCCGGCGTTCAGACCCGCCAGCATCCCCTGCGCCGCCGCCTCTTCATAGCCGGTGGTGCCGTTGATCTGACCGGCAAAGAACAGCCCCTGAATAAACTTACTCTCCAGCGTCGGTTTCAAATCGCGCGGATCGAAGAAGTCATACTCAATGGCGTAGCCCGGACGGACGATTTTCGCATTTTCCATGCCTTTCATCGAGCGCACAATCTGCATCTGCACGTCAAACGGCAGGCTGGTGGAAATGCCGTTCGGGTAAATTTCGTTACTGGTCAGGCCTTCAGGCTCAAGGAAGATCTGGTGCGCGTTGCGATCGGCGAAGCGCATCACTTTATCTTCGATCGATGGGCAGTAGCGCGGACCGATCCCTTCGATCACGCCTGCGTACATCGGACTGCGATCGAGGTTATTGCGGATCACCTCATGCGTCTGCTCATTGGTATGGGTGATGTAGCAGGGCACCTGTTGCGGATGCTGCGACGCGTCGCCCATAAACGAGAAAACCGGCATCGGGTCGTCGCCATACTGCGGCGCCAGCACGCTGAAATCGATGGTGCGGGCGTCGATGCGCGGCGGCGTGCCGGTTTTCAGACGGCTGACGCGCAGCGGCAATTCCCGCAGACGGCGCGCCAACGGGATAGAAGGCGGATCGCCTGCGCGGCCGCCGCTGTAGTTATCCAGGCCGATATGAATCTTGCCGTCGAGGAAAGTGCCGACCGTCAGCACCACGGCGCGGGCGCGGAATTTCAGGCCCATCTGCGTTACGGCGCCGACGACGCGATCGTTTTCGACGATCAGATCCTCGACCGCCTGCTGGAAGATCATCAGGTTCGGCTGGTTTTCCAGCGCGGTGCGGATCGCCTGACGATAAAGCACACGGTCAGCCTGAGCGCGCGTGGCGCGAACAGCCGGACCTTTGCTTGCGTTTAGTATCCTAAACTGGATGCCGGCGCGATCGATCGCACTGGCCATCAGGCCGCCCATCGCATCCACTTCTTTCACCAGATGTCCCTTTCCGATGCCGCCGATCGCCGGATTACAGGACATTTGTCCCAGCGTATCGATGTTATGGGTTAACAGCAGCGTTTGTTGACCCATGCGGGCGGCGGCCATTGCGGCTTCAGTGCCTGCATGTCCGCCGCCGATGACGATGACGTCAAAAGGATCGGGATAAAACATGGGGAGATACCTCGTTAGTGTTCGATCAGGGATCGTTGCCCTGGGGCGTGGATTCTACTCAAATTCATGGCATGACGAAAGCGCCGGGATCGTCGGGTAGTTAAAAGTAAGATCTTTATTCTTTAAAGGATCTCTTTGTTAGATCTCTTATTAGGATCGTGCTTTTCTGTGGATAAGGCCGGGTTTCTTCAACAGATCAGGAGTTTATTGAGGATCGTTTGCTGTGAATGATCGGTGATCCTGATCCGTATAAGCTGGGATCGAAATGGCGACTTATACACAGATGAAAAAAGCATCAAGGGTTATTCTTGGGATAACTACCGGTTATCAGACCCTTTCCACTACGGTTATCCACAGGATTGCGGTTGATCCAGGGATAAAAAAGAGTGAAATCTGCTGGGGATCAACGGAAAAAAGCGCGGTGATCCCAGCCTCGATCGGGCGATCTACAGTAAAGGACGCCAGTTTTCCAGCCAGGCTTCCGCCGGATCTTCCGGGATTTCATGTTCCAGCACGTCGATTTCCAGTCTTTCGCCGATGCGCTTCGCGCCGAGGGCTGTCAGTAGCTGGTCGAACTGCTTAATCGCGCCACAAAAAAGATCGTATTCCCGGTTGCCGATGCCGATTGCGCCAAAGCGCAGGTCGGAAAGATCGGGCCGCTGCTGCGCAAGTTCTTCATAAAGAGGCTGAAGGTTATCCGGCAGCTCGCCTGCGCCATGCGTGGAGCTGACCACCAGCCAGACGCCCTGTAACGAAAGTTCATCCAGCGTCGGACCATGCAGCGTCTCGGTTGATAAGCCCGCTTCTTCCAGCTTGTCGGCCAGATGTTCTGCTACATATTCGGCACTGCCGAGAGTGCTGCCGCTAATAAGGGTGATATCTGCCATGATGCGATCCTGCAACGCGCTGTCTTCAAGAGCGTGCATTGTACGCTGTGATTAGGCTGGGATCTACCTGTGGAAAACCAGAAGATGAACAGGGGGAAATAACGTGGATCCGCCTTTGCCGCGCGGCGCCACGTCAGGGATAAGATTATGCACAGATCAGGGCTTGATCGTACGCATGATCGGGTTTTGCAGGGAGATCAGCGTTTCGGTGGACTGGATTTCGTCGATGGTCTGGATCTTGTTGATAAGCACCTGCTGCAACGCATCGATAGAGCGGCACATCACTTTAATAAAGATGCTGTAGTGGCCCGTGGTATACCAGGCTTCCACCACTTCGTCCAGCGCTTCCAGCTTCGCCAGCGCCGCCGGGTAGTCGCGCGCGCTTTTTAAAATGATGCCGATAAAGCAGCAGACGTCGTAGCCCAGCTGACGCGGATCGATCTCCACGCGCGTGCCTTTAATAATGCCCGCCTGGCGCATTTTCTCCACCCGCACATGGATTGTGCCGGGGCTGACGTTGAATTGCTTGGCCAGTTCAGCGTAGGCGGTGCGTGCGTTATTCAGCAGCGCATTAAGGATACCGCGATCCAGATTATCGAGTTGCAGCGTTTCTGCCACGTTTCGCTCCACTTGGCTAAGTATAAAGAAGAAGGGATGACCGGCCGGGAGAAACGCATCCGGCGGAATACTGGCATCCTACCGTTGCCGGAAGGGATTGCAAAGGCAAAGCTGTCGCCTGCCCGGAACGGCAGGAGATCAGCGCTTCCAGCGGCGCAGCAGACGTTGCTTCAGGCCGGTATCGAAACGCCAGATATGATTGAAGATGCGCAGGATGCCTGGCTTGCCGTGCGCGGACATAGCGACGGCATGGAAACGTTGCTGTAGCTGGTGCTGATGCTGTTGAACGCTTTTGATCATGCTTTCCGGCAGTCGCTGGGCGATAAAGTCGGAAACGATCACCGCATCCGCATCGCGCCATGCGGAATCCTGCAACCGCAGCAGCACCGCCTCCAGGCAGGCGGCCAGATCGGTGCCGCCCCGGAACCGCTGGCTGAGAAAACGGATCGCCTGCGCGATCCCGTCTTCGGCCGTCAGCTCATAGCCGATCACCTCGTGAGCGAACAGCATAATGTAACAGCGGCGCTTCTCCGCCAGCGCGACCTTCAGCAGCGCCAGACAGAACGCTTTGGCGCAGCGTTCGTTAAAGCCGCCCATCGATCCTGAGGTATCGACGCAGACAATAAAGGGGCCTTGCGGGCAGGCCTGCTGCTGCTGATGGCTTACCGGCCGCTGCACGATTTTGTCGCGCCAGGCGTCTCCCTGTAAGCGATAGGTAAGCAGGCGCTTTTCTACCAGACGGCGGTAAAAATCCACTTCCAGTTCGCTGATGCCGAGCGTCGCCAGCTCCGCCGGTAAAAGGCGCAACACATCTTCGCTCTGATGCAGACCGCTTACCTCTTCCGGCACGCTGTCCGGCTGGCGGATAAGCTGGTGAAACGCCTCCGGCGGGGCCTCTTCCGCTGGCGCCGACTTTGCTTCACGACTGCGGCCAAGCTGCTGCGCCAGCTTCATCAACTCCGGCTGCGCGGCCAGAAACTCGCCATATTCCACAATCAGCTGGTAATCGCCGCGCTGTAGCGGCGCCGCGCTCATATCCCACAGCCGTCCGGCGGAGGACTCGTCGTTTTCCGACAGGACCGGCGCCAGCTGGCCGCTTAGCGCCATGCGCTGTTGTAAAACGGCCAGCAGGTTTTCCCGCTGCTCCTCCAGTAAATGTTCGTTCAGCGTCATGGTTTGCAGCGTCAGGCTGAGCCGCCAGCGCTGAAGAAATAGCGTATGCTGCGCCGGACTGAGCGGCTGGCCATCACAGTGGCCCGCCAGGATGCGCGCCTGCTCGGCGAAAGGGGAGGAGAGCTTCTCCAGCTGCGTCAGCAACGCTGGCAGCGCCTGCGTAAAGGCTGTCAGGCCGAGCATCTGATGTTGCTGAAACAGCCGGAACTCCTGTTTCAGCGCTTCCGGCACCGAGGTGGTTTTTAGACTTTCGCCGATTTCAGTTTTCCAGCGCGGCATATCGCGCAGCAGCGCCTTCTTCATACCGGGGAATTTTTCAAAAAACAGCACCAGCTGTGGCGAGGCGAGCAGGGCGATCGCCAGATCCTCGATCAGCTGACTCTGGCTGATCGACAGCAGGGTGCTGATTGTCTCCAGCGAGATCATTGCCTGGCTTTCTTCAGCTGTTCAGCTACTTCCTGTAGGCTGTTTTCGATGCGCGCCAGCCAGTCGTCGCTGATAAACAGGCAGCGTTGATGCTGAGCAAAAAGGGCGCGTTGCGCCCGCAGCTGAGCCTCCAGCTCGTCCAGCGCTTCGGCGATCTCCGCTGGCAGCGCTTCGTGATGGATTTCGCCAGGCAGCGCCAGCCGCGATGACTGTAAACTAACGTCGCGCAGCGTCAGGCAGTCGTTGGCGTCTATTTGCAGATCCAGCGTCTGGGCAAAACCGATACCGTTCAGTTTGCCGCGCGCTTCTCCCCCTTTCAGCAGCCAGTGTTGCAGCGTGTCGCGCGCGATAACGACGTGGGTCACCTGCATATCATGCAGCGTCAGCGGCTTTTGCAGCATCAGCGTCAGCTGTTCGGCGCTGAGCGAATCGGGCAGTTCATAATGCGGCTTACGGCTGAACATGCCGCCGTGCTTTTCCAGCCTGACGGCGCGGTCGAGGCTCTGCTGTTGCGACAGGGCAAGATGACGCGCTTTGATATGCTGCAATGCGATCAGCATCGGCTGCTGCTGCCACGCCTGCTCGGTAATCAGGCTTTCGATCTCCCGTTCCAGCAGCGTCATCGACGCCATATCGTGCCACAGACAATCTTTCAGCAGAATCAGATCCACCGGCGCGATCGCCTCACGGCCACTATAAAAAGCGCACGCCTGCAACAGATGAATCGCTTTTTTCCAGCGGCGATCGGAGATGTAGGGCGCGTCCGGCAGCGCTTCCAGACGCTGACGCAGTTGGTAGATCAGCTCAAACACCGGTTCCGGCAGCGCGACCTGGCTGATGCTGGTCTGCCACTGCTGGTACTCTTCATCGGTGATGCACAGCGAGCTGTCGACCGGATTGGCGTTTTCATCCTGCTGGTGGATAAGCATATTGCGGAAGTTATGCTTTTCATGCACGTTGTCCAGCCACAGGCGGATCAGCATGCGGTCATATAACGCTTCCAGTCCGCTGTCCGCTTCCGGCAGCTCGTTAGAGGCGGTCACCAGCAGGCGCATCGGGATGCGTTCTTCACTGTCGCCATTGCGGAAGCGCCGTTCGTTAATTGCGGTCAGCAGGGTATTCAGAATGGCCGGTCCCGCTTTCCAGATCTCATCCAGAAAGACGATTTCCGCATCGGGCAGGTAACCTTTAGTTAGCCGCTGGTAGCGGCCTTCATCTTTCAGCGCCTGAATCGAAAGAGGGCCAAACACCTCTTCCGGCGTGGAAAAGCGGGTCATCAGATATTCAAACGCGCGCGCATGCTGAAAGGCATATTTCAGGCGACGCGCGATCAGGCTCTTGGCGATGCCAGGCGGGCCCAGTAAAAAGACGCTTTCCCCGCTGAGCGCTGCCAGCAGACAAAGGCGTATGGCATGATGACGCTCGTACAGGCCTTTTTCTAACGCGTTGCTGAGGCGTGAAATTCTTTCAGCCAGTAAATGTGGTTGAGCCATAATCAGTCAATTATCCTGTTACTACTGCACACGCTTTACCCGATTAGCGGGCGCAAACACTACTGGCTATCATGCTTGAAAGCATTGATAGCCGTCAGCTTTTTTATCGTGAAAGGGTGAAGCGACGCTTCTATTGCCAATTATTGTCGAAAACCGCTGCCGTCCAGGGGTGGGTTTTTGCTTAAAATT
Organism: Mixta calida; assembly: GCF_002953215.1. Taxonomy (NCBI): domain Bacteria; kingdom Pseudomonadati; phylum Pseudomonadota; class Gammaproteobacteria; order Enterobacterales; family Erwiniaceae; genus Mixta; species Mixta calida. The sequence continues at coordinate 25,457 of NZ_CP026378.1, read as the reverse complement.
AGGCATACTGTGCGCTTTTTGATGGTCTGAGCCGTGCGCCGATACGTCGCAGCGCTCCTGGAAAAGATGACATTATGAGTTCTGACAAGAAGCAGCCGCTCGCCGCAGTCACCCTGGCGGCAATAGGTGTGGTTTACGGGGATATTGGCACCAGCCCGCTTTATACCTTGCGCGAATGTTTGTCCGGGCAGTTTGGTTTTGGCGTTGAGCGCGACGCCGTGTTCGGCTTCTTATCATTGATCTTCTGGCTGTTGATCGTGGTGGTTTCCCTGAAATACATCAGCTATGTGATGCGCGCCGATAACGCCGGAGAAGGCGGCATCCTGACGCTGATGTCGCTGGCGGGACGCAATACCGGCGGCAAAGCCACCGCCGTGCTGGTGATTATGGGGCTGATCGGCGGCAGCTTTTTTTACGGGGAGGTGGTGATTACCCCAGCCATTTCGGTGATGTCCGCGATAGAAGGTCTGGAAATTGCCGCGCCGTCGCTCGATCCGTATATCGTGCCGCTGTCGATCGCCGTACTGACGTTGCTGTTTATCATTCAGAAACATGGCACCGGCATGGTGGGCAAGCTGTTCGCGCCGGTGATGCTGCTGTGGTTTCTCGTGCTGGCGGTGCTCGGCGCGCGCAGCATTATTCATAACCCGGACGTGTTGCAGGCGCTGAATCCCGCGTGGGCGATGCATTTCTTCCTGGAATACAAACAGGTTTCGTTCTTCGCGCTCGGCTCGGTGGTGCTGGCGATTACCGGGGTGGAGGCGCTCTACGCCGATATGGGCCATTTCGGTAAAACGCCGATTCGCCTCGCCTGGTTCAGCGTGGTGATCCCTTCGCTGGTGCTGAACTACTTTGGTCAGGGTGCGCTGCTGCTGAAGCATCCTGAAGCGATTAAAAACCCCTTCTTTCTGCTGGCGCCGGATTGGGCGCTAATCCCGATGCTGATCCTCGCCACGCTGGCGACGGTTATCGCTTCTCAGGCGGTGATTTCCGGCGTCTTTTCGCTGACCCGTCAGGCGGTGCGCCTGGGCTATCTGCCGCCGATGCGCATTATCCATACCTCGGAAGAAGAGTCTGGCCAGATCTATATCCCGGTAATTAACTGGCTGCTCTACTATGCGGTGCTGATTGTAATTATCAGCTTCGAGCATTCCAGCAACCTGGCGGCGGCCTATGGCATCGCCGTGACCGGCACCATGATCCTGACGTCTATTCTGGTCTGTACCGTGGCGATAAAGAACTGGCACTGGAACCGACTGCTGGTGGCGCTGATCCTGGTGGCGCTGCTCTGCTTCGATATTCCGCTGTTCTCGGCCAACCTGATTAAGATCTTCTCCGGCGGCTGGCTGCCGCTCTGTCTGGGTATGACGATGTTTATCATCATGACGACCTGGAAAAGCGAGCGTTTCCGCCTGCTGCGCCGTATGCATGAACACGGCAACTCGCTGGACGCGATGATCGCCTCGCTGGAAAAATCGCCGCCGGTGCGCGTGCCGGGCACCGCCGTTTATATGTCGCGCGCGCTGAACGTGATTCCGTTTGCGCTGCTGCATAACCTGAAACATAACAAGGTGCTGCATGAGCGCGTGGTGCTGCTGACGCTGCGCACCGAAGACGCGCCTTACGTGCATAACGTCCGACGCGTCACCATTGAACAGCTTTCGCCAACCTTCTGGCGCGTGGTGGGCAGCTACGGCTGGCGCGAAACGCCGAATATGGAGGAGATTTTCCACCGTTGCGGTCTTGAAGGGCTGAACTGCCGCATGACGGAAACGTCGTTCTTTATGTCGCACGAATCGCTGATCATCGGCAAACGTCCCTGGTATTTGCATTTGCGCGGTAAGCTGTTCCTCGCGCTGCAACGCAACGCCCTGCGCGCGCCCGACCAGTTTGAAATCCCGCCTAACCGGGTTATCGAGCTGGGCACTCAGGTCGAGATTTAAAGCAGAGAGCAGCTAAGGCTGCTCTTTTTTATGGCAGATCGAAGGTGACGCTAAAGCCGCCCTGCGGTCGGTTCGCCATCTGCATACGCATGCCGTGCAAGGTGGCGATATGCTGCACAATGGAAAGACCGAGTCCACTGCCTGATTTTTCCTGTCCGGGCGGTCGGTAAAATCGTTCGCCGATGCGCGCCAGCGCCTCTTGCTCCACGCCAGGCCCGTCATCGTATACCTCAAACTGACGCCGACGTAGGATCAACGTCACGGTGCCGCCTGCGCGACCATAGCGAATCGCATTGTCCAGCAAATTGCGCAGCAGCAGAGAAAGCAGCAACGGATGTCCCTGACACGCCTGCGCTTCACCAGCCTGGTTCTCCAGCCGCAGTGTAATGCCAGCCTGCTGCGCCGTCTTATCCTGTTCGACAATCGCCTGACGCAGCAGCGCCTCTATATCCACCGTTTCGCTTTCCGCCAGCGCCCGCTGCGCATCCAGTCGAGAGAGGGTAAGCAGCTGATCCACCAGCCGGGTGGCGCGGTTGATGCTGGCGTCCAGGTTAGTCAGCGCGTGTTGACGCATTCCGGCGTCGTCATGGGCCAGTTGCACTACCTCGCTCTGCACCTTCAACGCCGCCAACGGGCTGCGCAGCTCGTGCGCCGCGTCGGAGGTGAAACGCCGTTCGCGCTGCAGCATGGCATGGATACGGGCGAACAGGCCGTTAAGCGCGTCCACTATCGGACGCACTTCCGAGGGCAGCCGGGTCGCGTTAAGCGCGTCGGCGTTATCGGGAGAACGCTGTTGCAGCTGCCGGGCGATCTGCCTGAGCGGCGTCAGCTCGCGCTGGAGCAGCCAGAGCAGCAGCACAACCATTACCGGCAGCGCAAACAGCCATGGCAGCAGCACGCTTTGCACCACGTCGGTGGTCATTTCATCACGGTATTCCCATTCCTGCCCGACCGCCACCACATAACGGCCGTCAGGCGTATTCAGCCAGACTATGCGCCACGGATCGTCATCGTCGCGCAGTTTGCCGTCACGAAAGCCACGCCAGCGCGGTTCAAACAGAAATTTTTTGCCGTTGTCGCCATCGTCCACCAGTCGCCTGCCGTCGCGGGTATAAATGGCAAAAGCCAGCGCATCGTCCTCCAGCGCGCCTCGGTGATGAGGCAGGATTTTTTTTGCTTCCGGCATTGCCGTCGACTGGGTTAATTGCGCTGGCGTGAGGGAAGCCAGATGCCGGGCGAACAGCAGCTGCTGCGTATCGAACAGCTGATTGATTTTGTGGCGCGTTTGTAACCAGGCGCTGACGCTGGCGATGCCCCAGCAGATCGCCGTAAGCAGTAAGAAGCCGACGGTCAGACGGGCGCGCAGGCTGAGCTGACTCATGCGGTTTCTCCCAGCGTATAACCCACACCGTGCACCGTGCGAATAGCAGCATTGCCCAGTTTTTTCCGCAGATGATGAATATGCACTTCAACAGCGTTGCTGGAAACATCCTGCTCCCAGCTGTAGAGTTTCTCTTCCAGCTGCGCCCGGGTCAGCACGCGGCCCGCATTCAGCATAAAAAGCTCCAGCAGCGCCAGCTCGCGCGGCTTCAGCTCAACTGGCGCGCCGTTCAGCGTCACCGCGCGCGCTGCGGGATCGAGCATCAACGAACCGTGACTCAGCGTGGGTTGCAGTTGCCCATGACGGCGGCGGATCAGCGCCTGAAGGCGCGCGGCGACCTCGCTGAGCGCAAAAGGTTTGCAGAGATAATCATCTGCGCCCTGTTGCAGGCCGTCCACCCGCTGCGCCACCGCATCGCGAGCGGTTAAGATCAGCACCGGAATATCTTCGCCCCGGCTGCGCCAGGCGCGCAGAATATCCAGCCCGTCTAACTGCGGCAGGCTGAGATCGAGCACCACGGCATCGTAGGTCGCCGCGCTCAGCGCCTGCATTCCCTGTCGCCCATCCGTCAGCCAGTCCACGCTGAACCCCAGCTTGCCCAGCCCCGCCCGAATGCCGTCGCCGATTAACCTGTCGTCCTCAATTAACAGAATGCGCATGGGTTTCCTCCCTGATTAGGTCACTGCCGCCGTTATACGAGACTTAAGCGCCGCTTGTACAGAATGCAACGGCAAATAGTAACGCCCGCCAGCAAAGCGAGAAAAAAACGACCCGCCTTAAGATCCTGTTAAGAACCCTGTGCTGTACTTAAAAACGTCCACCCACGTCATTCACCAAAAGAGGGAAATTATGATGAAAAAGCATGCTGCAATGGTTGCGATTCTTGCTCTGTTCACAATGCCGGCATTAGCGGCGCAGAGCGGTGGCTTTGTCGATCCTAACTCGCCGCAGACCCAGGCGCAGAAAGGCGGCTTCAAAGGGCCGCAGAATGTGGTGACGGTAAAAGAAGCGAAAGAGATGAAAGATGACAGCTGGGTCACCGTACGCGGCACGATTGAGAAACGCCTCAGCGATGATGATTATCTGTTCCGCGATGAAACGGGCACGCTCTCCGTCGAGATTGATGATAAAACCTGGCAAGGCCAGAGCGTCTCCCCTAAAGATAAAGTCGAGTTACAGGGTGAGATTGATAAGGCCTTCAATGACGCTCAGCTGGAAGTCAAACAGGTGCGTAAGATTCAGTGATCCTGCGCGTTCAACTGCTGCGCCAGCGTCTCTAAAAGATGCTGTAGCGTAGGCGAACGGTCCCAGCGTCGCCAGGCCAGCGCCACGTCGGTGGTCAGCGACGCTTCCGGGCAGGGCAGAAAGCGAATGCCCGGCATCGCGACGCAGCTGAGCGATTCCGGCACCAGCGCGAAGCCGAACCCGGCGGCGACCATGCCGATAGCCGAGGAGATCTGCGGCGCCTGCGGGCCGGTCTGCGGCTGAAAGCCCGCCCGCACGCAGGCGCTGATGATCGATTCATACAGGCTGGGCGCCACCTCGCGCGGAAACATCACCATCGGCGTATCGCTCAGTTGCGTCAGCCTTATCTCTTCCTGTTCGCTCAGAGGATGCGACGCGGGCAGCACGATGCGCATCGCTTCGCTGGCGATCAGTTTCAAATGAAACGACTTGCTGGTTTCACAAGGCAAGCGCACAAAGGCCGCATCCAGCAATCCTTCCTGTAAATCCTGCATCAGCGTCGACATGCTTGCCTCGCGCGGCAGCAGCGTTACCGATGGAAACTGCTGCTGGAAAGCGTGCAGCAAACGAAAAATATCCTGATGAAAGGCGACCGAGCTGGCGAAGCCCAGCGACAGCTTACCGGTGACGCCGCGCGCGATCCCTTTCGCCTTCTCCAGCGCATGACCGGTCAGATCGAGGATTTGGCAGGCATCCTGATAAAACGCCTCGCCCGCTTCCGTCAACTCCACGCCGCGCGTCAGACGTCTGAGCAGCGGCGTGCCGATCTCGCGTTCCAGACGCAATATCTGCTGGCTCAACGGCGGCTGGGAGATCCCCAGCATTTCAGCGGCGCGCGTAAAGTTGCGCGTCTGCGCGACGGCGACGAAATAACGCAGATACCGTAGTTCCATATCTAAAACGTCTCAAAGTGAAGGGCTTTCTATATTGGATTCCCGAACTGAATCGAGTCAACATTACAGTTAATGAATATTAACCTTTTCTGTAAGGGAGGGAATAATGCCTCATTCTGTAACTGATTGTTTATGCGAGAAACTGTTGGCCGATACCCTGAGCGCTATCCGCAAAGAACAGCCAGAAAGTGTAATCTATCAGACCTCATTGATGAGCGCGCTGCTGAGCGGCGTCTATGAAGGCTCGCGCACCATCGCCGACCTGCTGAAAAAAGGCGACTTCGGCCTGGGCACCTTTAACCGTCTTGATGGCGAGCTGATCGCCTTTAACAGTCAGGTTTACCAGCTGCGCGCCGACGGCAGCGCCAACGCCGCCCGCCCGGATCAACGCACGCCGTTCGCGGTGATGACCTTTTTCCAGCCGCAATATCACCATCACTTCGACGGTCCGGCCGATCGCGACGCGGTACATGAGATCATTAATCAGCAGATTTCATCTGATAACCAGTTTTGCGCCCTGCGCATCGATGGGCGTTTCTCTCAGGTTGCAACGCGCACCGTGCCCTGTCAGCACCGACCTTATAAGCCGATGATGGAAGCGGTGGAACAGCAGCCGACCTTCCATTTCGACCAGCGCGATGGCGTGCTGATTGGCTTCCGCACGCCGCAGTATATGCAGGGCATTAATGTCGCCGGCTATCACGAACATTTCATTACTGACGATCGTCAGGGCGGCGGCCACGTACTGAATTATAGCCTGGAGAGCGGCGTACTGACCTTTGGCGCCATCAGCAAGCTGGTGGTCGATCTGCCTGAGGACCCCGATTTTTTGCAGGCCAATCTCAACCCTGACGATCTCGACAGTGCCATCCGCGCCGTTGAAAGCTAATCCTCGCCACAGGAGAAACAATGAAAAGCGATATGCAAAAAGAATGGGCGCACGGCGCCGATTTGATTGTTGCCCAGCTGGAGGCGCAGGGCGTGAAGCAGGTGTTCGGCATTCCCGGCGCTAAAGTAGATAAAGTTTTCGATTCGCTGGTGGACTCTTCTATCCAGACCATTCCGGTTCGCCATGAAGCGAACGCGGCGTTTATGGCGGCGGCGGTAGGACGTCTGACCGGCAAGGCGGGCGTGGCGCTGGTGACCTCCGGTCCCGGCTGCTCCAACCTGATCACCGGCATGGCGACCGCTACCTCGGAAGGCGACCCGGTTGTGGCGCTGGGCGGCGCGGTGAAACGCGCGGACAGCGCCAAGTTGGTCCATCAGAGCATGGATACCGTCGGTATGTTCCGCCCGATCACCAAATATGCGGTGGAAGTGGGCGCGCCCGATGCGCTGGGCGAAATCATAGCCAATGCGTTCCGCTATGCGGAGCTGGGCCGTCCCGGCGGCGCTTTCGTCAGTCTGCCGCAGGATATTGTCGACGGTCCGGTGCGCGGCAACGTGTTGACGCCCGCAGGCGAGCTGCTGCTCGGTTCCGCGCCGGAAGGCGCGATCAACGCCGTCGCCGACAAAATCGCGAAAGCGAAAAACCCCATTATCCTGCTGGGCCTGATGGCCAGCCAGCCGCATAACGCCACCGCATTGCATCGTCTGCTGGAGCGCAGCCATATTCCGGTGACCAGTACCTATCAGGCGGCCGGCGCCGTCTCCCAGTCTCACTTCTCGCGCTTTGCGGGCCGTGTCGGACTGTTTAATAACCAGGCGGGCGATCGGCTGCTGCGTCAGGCGGATTTGATTATCACTATCGGCTACAGCCCAGTGGAATATGAACCGGCGAAATGGAACAGCGGTCATGCCGAACTGGTGCATATCGACGTGCTGCCTGCGGAAACCGACAACTGTTACCAGCCGGACGCGGAGCTGATCGGCGATATCGCCTCAACGCTGGATAAACTCGCCGCGCGGATTGAAGCGCCGCTGCACCTCAGCGCGGAGTCGGCTGAAATCCTCAAGGATCGCCAACAGCAGCGTGAACTGCTGGCGATGCGCGGCCATCAGCTGAATCAGTTCGCCCTGCATCCGCTGCGCATCGTGCGCGCCATGCAGGACATCATTAATAAAGACGTTACCCTGACGGTGGATATGGGCAGTTTCCATATCTGGATCGCCCGCTATCTCTACAGCTTCCGTGCGCGTCAAATCATGATCTCCAACGGTCAGCAAACCATGGGCGTGGCGCTGCCCTGGGCAATCGGCGCCTGGCTGGTGGATCCGAGCCGCAAAGTGGTGTCGGTATCGGGCGACGGCGGCTTTATGCAGTCGAGCATGGAGCTGGAAACAGCGGTGCGTCTGGGTGCCAATGTGCTGCACATTATCTGGGTCGACAACGCCTACAACATGGTGGCGATTCAGGAAGAACAGAAATATCAGCGCGTGTCCGGCGTGAAGTTCGGCCCGATCGATTTCAAAGCCTATGCGGAAGCCTTCGGCGCAGCCGGTTTCGCGGTGGAAAGCGCCGATCAGCTGGAACCTATCCTGCGTAAGGCGATGGACGTTCAGGGACCGGCTGTGGTGGCGGTGCCGGTGGATTATGCCGACAACCCGAAACTGATGGGGCAGCTGCACCTGAGCCAGATCCTGTAATTCCCTTTATCAACTCAGCAAGGAGCAGTTATGGAAAGCAAAGTGGCACTGGTGACCGGTTCCGGTCAGGGCATTGGTAGAGCTATCGCGCTGCGGCTGGCGAAAGATGGATTCGCCGTGTCGGTCGTCGATTACAACGCGGAAACGGCGCGTCAGGTTGCCGATGAGATCACTCGTCAGGGCGGCAAAGCGGTTGCGCTACAGGCGGACGTCTCCGATCGCGATCGGGTATTTGCGGTGGTAGAACAGACGCAGCAGCAGCTCGGCGGCTTCGACGTTATCGTCAATAACGCGGGCATCGCGCCGACTACGCTTATCGAAGAGATTACGCCGGAAATCGTTGATAAGGTTTATAACATCAACGTCAAAGGCGTGATCTGGGGTATTCAGGCTGCGGTGAAAGCGTTCAAAGCGCAGGGACGCGGCGGCAAAATCATCAACGCTTCGTCTCAGGCGGGCCACGTCGGCAACCCGGAGCTGGCGATTTACAGCTCCAGCAAGTTCGCCGTACGCGGCCTGACGCAGACCGCCGCGCGCGATCTGGCGCCGCTGGGCATTACCGTTAATGCTTACTGCCCAGGCATTGTCAAAACGCCGATGTGGGACGAGATCGACCGCCAGGTTTCCGCCGCAGCGGGCCAGCCGCCGGGATACGGCACCGCGGAGTTCGCTAAACGCATTACGCTGGGACGCCTCTCCGAGCCGGAAGATGTCGCCGCCTGCGTCGCCTTCCTGGCGGGCCCCGATTCTGATTATATGACCGGTCAGGCGCTGTTAATCGACGGCGGCATGGTCTTTAGCTAATCCCCTTTCTGCGGGCCTTATCAGGCCCGCTTCGTTGCCTAAATCAAATTTTTTCGCCGGTCAGCGAAACGTTTCGATAGCGATCACAATTTCGTTACCTTCCTGTTGTCTTATTCGCCACTTTTTCTGACACTCCCGTTCAGCGAAACGTTTCGCTCAGGAGCGTATAATGAAAAAAAGCCCCCTACTTAACGCTGACATTTCCGCCGTCGTCGCCCGCCTGGGCCATACCGACAGCCTGACTATCGGCGACGCCGGTTTGCCGATTCCGCCAGGGCCGCAGCGCATCGATCTAGCCGTTACGCACGGCATTCCCACTTTTTTACAGGTGGCGCAGGCGGTCACGCATGAGATGCAGGTAGAAAGCGCGGTCATCGCCGAAGAGATCCGCGAGCATAACGCTGGTCTGCACCGCGAACTGCTGGCGCTGCTGGAGTCGCTACAGCGCCAGCAGGGCAACGTCATCAACATTGAGTATGTCCCGCACGAACATTTCAAAACCTTAACGCAACGGAGCCAGGCGGTAGTGCGCAGCGGGGAATGCACCCCGTACGCGAATATTATCCTGACCGCCGGCGTGACCTTCTGAGGCTGCCATGCAACCGTTATTGCAACTGAAAGGCATTGAGAAATCATTCCCCGGCGTGAAGGCGCTTAACGGCGCTTCACTCTCTGTTTACCCTGGCCGGGTGATGGCGCTGGTGGGGGAAAACGGCGCGGGCAAATCCACCATGATGAAGGTATTGACGGGTATCTACAGCCGCGACGCCGGTTCGTTGCAGTGGCTGGGCGAAGAGACCCACTTCAGCGGCCCGAAAGCGTCGCAGGAAGCAGGGATCGGCATTATCCATCAGGAACTGAACCTGATTCCGCAACTCTCTATCGCCGAAAATATCTTTCTGGGACGTGAATTTGTCAGCCGTCTTGGGCGTATTGACTGGAAAAAAATGTACGCCGAAGCGGACGCGCTGCTGAAAAGGCTGAATCTGCGTTTCAACAGCCACAGGCTGGTCGGCGATCTTTCGATTGGCGATCAGCAGATGGTGGAGATCGCCAAGGTGCTCAGCTTTGAATCGAAAGTCATCGTGATGGACGAGCCGACCGATGCGCTGACTGATACCGAAACGGTCTCCCTGTTTCGCGTGATCAATGAACTGAAAGCGCAGGGCTGCGGCATCGTTTATATCTCTCATCGCATGAAAGAAATCTTTGAAATTTGTGATGACGTGACGGTATTCCGCGACGGACAGTTTATTGCTGAACGCAGCGTCGATACGCTAACTGAAGCTTCGCTGATCGAGATGATGGTGGGCCGTAAGCTGGAAGATCAGTATCCGCGATTGGACAAAGCGCCGGGCGAAGTGCGGCTAAAGGTGGAAAACCTCAGCGGACCGGGCATCGACAACGTCAGCTTTACGCTGCGTAAAGGCGAAATACTTGGTGTGGCGGGACTGATGGGCGCCGGACGCACCGAACTGATGAAGGTGCTGTACGGCGCGCAGCCGCGCAGCGCGGGACGCGTCACGCTTAATGGCCGCGACATTACTATCCGCACGCCGCAGGACGGGCTGGCTAACGGCATCGTCTATATCTCCGAGGATCGCAAGCGTGACGGCCTGGTGCTGGGAATGACGGTAAAAGAAAACATGTCGCTGACCGCGCTGCGCTATTTCAGCCGCGCGGGCGGCGGGCTGAAGCACAGCGCCGAGCAGCTGGCGGTCAGCGATTTTATCCGGCTCTTTAACATTAAAACGCCCGGCATGGATCAAACCATTGGCTTGCTCTCCGGGGGCAATCAGCAAAAAGTCGCCATCGCGCGCGGACTGATGACGCGCCCGAACGTATTGATTCTGGATGAGCCGACGCGCGGCGTGGATGTCGGCGCCAAGAAAGAGATTTATCAGCTGATCAACCAGTTTAAGGATGAAGGTCTGAGCATCATTCTCGTCTCGTCGGAGATGCCCGAAGTGCTGGGAATGAGCGATCGCATTCTGGTGATGCATGAAGGCCGCCTGAGCGGCGAGTTTTCCATTGAACAGGCCACGCAGGAAGTCCTGATGGCCGCCGCTGTAGGCAAGCAACGCACCGAGGAGTTAGCACATCTATGAGTACGCAAACCTTACCAGCCCGTCGCCGCTGGTTCAGCAAAGCCTGGCTGATGGAGCAGAAATCGCTGATTGCCCTGATTGTGCTGATTGCGGTGGTGGCCAGCCAGAGTCCGAACTTTTTTACCGTCAATAACCTGTTCAATATCCTGCAACAGACCTCGGTGAACGCCATTATGGCGGTCGGCATGACGCTGGTTATCCTCACCGCCGGCATCGACCTGTCAGTGGGGTCGCTGTTGGCGCTGACCGGCGCGGTGGCGGCCTCGATTGTCGGCCTTGAGGTGAATGCGCTGCTGGCCGTGGCCGCCGCGCTGGGATTAGGCGCGTTTATCGGCGCCGTTACCGGCACCATCGTCGCGAAAGGCAAGGTGCAGGCGTTTATCGCCACGCTGGTGATGATGCTGCTGCTGCGCGGCGTCACCATGGTCTATACCGACGGCAGCCCGGTCAACACCGGCTTTAACGAGAATGCCGATCTCTTTGGCTGGTTCGGCATCGGCCGCCCGCTGGGGATTCCAACGCCGGTATGGCTGATGGCGGTAGTGTTCCTGGCGGCCTGGTACATGCTGCATCATACCCGCCTCGGTCGTTATATCTACGCGCTGGGCGGCAACGAGGCGGCAACCCGTCTGTCGGGCATTAATGTCAGCCGAGTCAAAATCATCGTCTACGCGCTGAGCGGCATGCTGGCGGCGCTGGCGGGCACCATTGAAGTGGCGCGTCTCTCGTCAGCGCAGCCGACCGCCGGTACCGGTTATGAGCTGGACGCCATTGCGGCGGTGGTGCTGGGCGGCACCAGCCTGGCGGGCGGTAAGGGCCGCATCATGGGTACGCTGATCGGTGCGCTGATCCTCGGCTTTCTGAATAACGGCCTGAACCTGTTGGGCGTCTCTTCCTACTATCAGATGATCGTCAAAGCGGTGGTGATTTTGCTGGCGGTCCTGGTGGATAACAAAAGCAGTAAATAACGCTTACCTCAAAGGATATAAAGATGAAGATGAACAAACTGACTGCACTGGCGGTATTGCTCGGCGCCACTCTCAGCGCCAACGCGCTGGCGAAAGATACTATCGCGCTGGTGGTTTCTACCCTGAATAACCCGTTCTTTGTGTCGCTGAAAGAAGGTGCGCAGAAAGAGGCAGATAAGCTGGGTTACAACCTGGTGGTGCTGGATTCGCAGAACAACCCGGCGAAAGAGCTGGCCAACGTGCAGGATCTGACCGTTCGCGGCACCAAGCTGTTGCTGATCAACCCGACCGACTCAGATGCGGTAGGCAATGCGGTTAAAATGGCGAACCAGGCCAACATTCCGGTGATCACGCTGGACCGCGTGGCGTCACAGGGCAAGGTCATCAGCCACGTCGCGTCAGATAACCGTTTCGGCGGCAAAATGGCTGGCGACTTTATCGCCAAGAAAGTTGGCGAAAGCGCCAAAATCATCGAACTGCAGGGCATTGCCGGCACCTCTGCGGCGCGTGAGCGCGGCGAAGGCTTCAAGCAGGCCGCCGATGCGCATAAATTCCAGATTCTGGCCAGCCAGCCTGCCGATTTCGACCGCACCAAAGGGTTGAACGTAATGCAAAACCTGCTGACCGCACATCCTGACGTGCAGGCGGTGTTCGCGCAAAACGATGAAATGGCGTTAGGTGCGTTACGAGCATTGCAAACTGCCGGTAAATCTGATGTGGTTGTAGTGGGCTTCGACGGCACCGCTGATGGGGTTAAAGCTGTTGAAGGCGGCAAACTGGCCGCGACCGTTGCACAGATGCCGGAAAAAATTGGTCAGGTAGGCGTACAGATCGCGGATAAAGCGTTAAAAGGCGAGAAAGTACAGGCTATCAATCCGGTGGATCTGAAGCTGGTCACCAAATAACAAAGAAAAGCAGGGCAACGCGCCACCGTCAGGTGGCGCACTTTTCTGGATGAACCCCGAATGACGCAATCCGCTAAACTCGCTGTACTTGGCAGCATCAATGCCGATCATATTTTAAATCTGACGCAGTTCCCTCGCCCCGGCGAAACGGTGATCGGGAAGCAGTATCAGGTCGCTTTCGGCGGTAAAGGGGCGAACCAGGCGGTCGCCGCAGGACGCAGCGGCGCGCATATCGCCTTTATCGCCTGCGTCGGCGCGGACGATATCGGCGAGCGCATCCGCCAGCAGCTGGCCGCCGACCGTATCGATACCACGCCCGTTTCCGTTATTGACGGCGCAACCACCGGCGTGGCACTCATTTTCGTCAACGGCGAGGGCGAGAACACCATCGGCATTCATGCCGGCGCCAATGCGGCGTTAACCCCTGATTTAGTGACGCAGCATCAACAGGTGATCGCTGAGGCCTCCGCGCTGCTGATGCAGCTGGAGTCGCCGCTGGAGAGCGTGCTGACTGCGGCGAAAATCGCCCGACAGCATCAGACTCGCGTTATCCTCAATCCCGCCCCCGCCGCGCCGCTCTCTGATGAGCTGCTGGCGCTGGTGGATATGATCACGCCCAATGAAACCGAAGCGGAAGTGCTGACCGGCATTGCGGTAAAAAGCGATGAGGATGCGGCAAGAGCGTCGGCGGCACTGCATGAGAAAGGCATCGCGCAGGTACTGATTACTCTGGGCAGCCGCGGCGTCTGGCTGAGCGAAAACGGCAAGGGGCAGCGCATTCCTGGCTTTCGCGTGCAGGCGGTGGATACTATCGCGGCGGGCGACACCTTCAACGGCGCGTTAATTACCGCGTTGCTGGAACAGCAGGCGATGCCGGAGGCGGTGCGTTTCGCCCATGCCGCCGCCGCAATTGCCGTGACGCGCTCCGGCGCGCAGCCGTCGGTGCCCTGGCGGGAAGAGATTGACCGCTTCTTACAGCAGCAGGGGTAAGCGGATTGGCCACTATGAAAGATGTCGCCCGTCTGGCGGGCGTCTCAACCTCGACCGTTTCGCACGTTATCAACAACAACCGTTTTGTCAGCGAAGCGATACGCGAGAAAATCGAAGCGGCGATCCGCGAACTTAACTATGCGCCTTCTGCGCTGGCGCGCAGCCTGAAGATTAACCAGACCCATACTATCGGCATGCTGCTTACCGCCAGCAGCAACCCCTTCTACGCCGAAGTGGTGCGCGGCGTGGAAAACAGCTGTTACGAGCGCGGCTATAGCCTGGTATTGTGCAATACGGAAGGCGACGAGGATCGTATGAACCGCAGCCTGGAAACGCTACTGCAAAAGCGCGTGGATGGTCTGTTGATCATGTGTACTGAAAGCCATCTCCCCTCTGCCGACATCCTGACGCGTTATCCCGGCATTCCCTCCGTAATGATGGACTGGGCACCGTTTGAAGGTGACAGCGACATTATTCAGGACAATTCGTTATTAGGCGGCGAACTGGCCGCCGGCTATCTCATCGATCGCGGCTACCGGCGCATCGCCTGCATTGCCGGGCCGCTGGATAAAACGCCGGCGCGTTTGCGCCTGGAAGGATTTAAAAAAGCGATGGCGGCGGCGGGGCTTTCGTTGCCGCCGGAATATATCGTCAACGGCGATTTTGAATTTCAGGGCGGCTATAACGGCATGAACGCGCTGCTGGCGTGCAAAACGCGGCCGCAGGCGGTATTTACCAGCAATGACGCGATGGCCGTCGGCGCTTACCATGCGCTTTATCAGGCCGGGCTGCGCATCCCGGAAGATATGGCGATCATGGGCTATGACGATATTGAACTGGCGCGTTATATGACGCCGCCGCTGACGACTATCCATCAGCCGAAGGATGAATTGGGCGAGCTGGCGATCGATACCTTAATTCATCGCCTGAAAACGCCCGGCGCCAGCCAGCAAAGGCTGGTGCTGACGCCAGAGCTGATTGAACGTCAATCCGTGGTGCGTTAAGCCTTCTTACGACGTTTTTCACGGTCGCTGATCAAATGGCGACCGTCGCCTGGCTTCAGCAGCATAAAGACCAGCGCTGACAGAACGGTTACCACGCCCATCGTCAGGAAGGTGGAGTGGAACTGTTCCACCGTCGTACCGCCGACGGTTTCGTAAAAGCGCAGCACGGCGGCGCTGACTGCCACGCCAAAACTAATCGACAGCTGCTGCGTGACCGCCAGCATACTGTTGCCGCTGCTGGCGTTCTCATCAGTAAGATCGGCCAGTGTGATGGTGTTCATCGCGGTGAACTGCGTCGACATCGCCATGCCCAGCAAAAACAGCGGCAGCAGCAGAACGGCGATATTCATTCCCGGAGATTGCATAGCGAAGCTGGCGATAAACAGGCCGATAATCACGGTGATGGCAACCAGCGTAGTGCGGTAGCCCAGCCTACGCAGCACGCTGGTGACGGTGGATTTCGCCAGCATTGAGCCAATCGCAGTCGGTGCCATCATGCAGCCAGCGATAATCGCCGAATAACCAAACCCGACCTGCAACATCAGTGGCATCAGAAAAGGCACGCAGCCGGTGCCGAGTCGCGATGCGATATTTCCCAGGATGCCAATCGAAAAGGTGCGAGTTTTAAACATTGGCAGGCCGATCAGCGGCGAGGGGTGTCGGCGCGCATGCGCAATATAGAGCAGCAGGAGCAATAGTCCGCCCAGCAAGACGGCGGCGGCAATGGCGCTTGAGACGATCCTCTCCCCAAACAGCTCAATGCCGCTGGAAAGCAGCACCAGACCAAACCCAAACAGGACGAAGCCCGTCAAATCGAAGCGGCGACGCGGCGTGGTGAAGTCCGGCATATATTTGCGCGCATAGACAATGCCAAGAATGCCGATAGGGATGTTGATCAGGAATATCCAGTGCCATGTGGCGTAAGTAACAAGAACGCCGCCAAGCATCGGACCGACCACCGGCCCCACCAGTCCCGGCAGCGTCACGAAGTTTAATACCGGCAGCAGTTCGCTACGTGGATAGGCGCGCAATAGCGCCAGACGCGCGACCGGCATCATCATGGCGCCGCCAACGCCCTGAACAATACGCGAGATCACCAATACCATTAACGAGCCGGACAGGGCGCAGGCTAAAGAGCCTAAGGTAAACAGAGAAACGGCGATGATAAAGATTTTGCGCGTGCCGTAGCGGTCAGCCAGCCAGCCGCTGACCGGAATCAGCATCGCCACCGTCAGGGTATAGCTGATAACCGCGGACTGCATCGCCAGCGGAGAGCGTTGCAGGCTGTCAGCGATAGCGGGAAGGGCGGTGTTTAATATCGTTGCGTCGAGAGACTGCATAAAAAAAGCCATCGCAGCAATCCAGGGGAGACCGGCCATACTGCGCGCAGATTTGATCATCAAGCATCCTTCTTCTTTATAGTTACCGCAGCCATAAGAAAATTCGGCAGAAAAATAGAGGATAGCATCAGCTAAAGCACGCCACTTTGCTAAAAGCGGGCTATAAAACGCACCGGGCAGGCGAATAAAACGGCAGAAAAGCGGATTTTCAGGGTTCATTGGCCAAAAAAGAAACGCCCGGACATTTTTTTGCAATTAGTACTTGTCAGCCCGCAATAACTCCCTATAATGCGCCTCCACTGACACGGCACAACGGCTTCTGGTCGGCACGGTCAGGCGGTTCAGCGAAGCCTGAATCGCCGGAGAAAAACTTCTGAAAAAGGGGTTGACTCTGAAAGAGGAAAGCGTAATATACGCCACCTCGCGACAACGGCACGAAGCGCCGGTCGCACCGCTCTTTAACAATTTATCAGACAATCTGTGTGGGCACTCACAGGACGGATATCGCAAAACACATTTGCAGTATCAAGTCTCAGAGTGAACACGTAATTCATTACGACGTTTTTCTTTGAGCATCAGACTTTAATTGAAGAGTTTGATCATGGCTCAGATTGAACGCTGGCGGCAGGCCTAACACATGCAAGTCGAACGGTAACAGGAAGCAGCTTGCTGCTTCGCTGACGAGTGGCGGACGGGTGAGTAATGTCTGGGGATCTGCCCGATGGAGGGGGATAACCACTGGAAACGGTGGCTAATACCGCATAACGTCGCAAGACCAAAGTGGGGGACCTTCGGGCCTCACACCATCGGATGAACCCAGATGGGATTAGCTAGTAGGTGGGGTAACGGCTCACCTAGGCGACGATCCCTAGCTGGTCTGAGAGGATGACCAGCCACACTGGAACTGAGACACGGTCCAGACTCCTACGGGAGGCAGCAGTGGGGAATATTGCACAATGGGCGCAAGCCTGATGCAGCCATGCCGCGTGTATGAAGAAGGCCTTCGGGTTGTAAAGTACTTTCAGCGGGGAGGAAGGGATGGTGCTTAATACGCGCCGTCATTGACGTTACCCGCAGAAGAAGCACCGGCTAACTCCGTGCCAGCAGCCGCGGTAATACGGAGGGTGCAAGCGTTAATCGGAATTACTGGGCGTAAAGCGCACGCAGGCGGTCTGTTAAGTCAGATGTGAAATCCCCGGGCTTAACCTGGGAACTGCATTTGAAACTGGCAGGCTTGAGTCTCGTAGAGGGGGGTAGAATTCCAGGTGTAGCGGTGAAATGCGTAGAGATCTGGAGGAATACCGGTGGCGAAGGCGGCCCCCTGGACGAAGACTGACGCTCAGGTGCGAAAGCGTGGGGAGCAAACAGGATTAGATACCCTGGTAGTCCACGCCGTAAACGATGTCGACTTGGAGGCTGTTTCCTTGAGAAGTGGCTTCCGGAGCTAACGCGTTAAGTCGACCGCCTGGGGAGTACGGCCGCAAGGTTAAAACTCAAATGAATTGACGGGGGCCCGCACAAGCGGTGGAGCATGTGGTTTAATTCGATGCAACGCGAAGAACCTTACCTGGTCTTGACATCCACGGAATTCGGCAGAGATGCCTTAGTGCCTTCGGGAACCGTGAGACAGGTGCTGCATGGCTGTCGTCAGCTCGTGTTGTGAAATGTTGGGTTAAGTCCCGCAACGAGCGCAACCCTTATCCTTTGTTGCCAGCGCGTGATGGCGGGAACTCAAAGGAGACTGCCGGTGATAAACCGGAGGAAGGTGGGGATGACGTCAAGTCATCATGGCCCTTACGACCAGGGCTACACACGTGCTACAATGGCGCATACAAAGAGAAGCGACCTCGCGAGAGCAAGCGGACCTCATAAAGTGCGTCGTAGTCCGGATTGGAGTCTGCAACTCGACTCCATGAAGTCGGAATCGCTAGTAATCGTGGATCAGAATGCCACGGTGAATACGTTCCCGGGCCTTGTACACACCGCCCGTCACACCATGGGAGTGGGTTGCAAAAGAAGTAGGTAGCTTAACCTTCGGGAGGGCGCTTACCACTTTGTGATTCATGACTGGGGTGAAGTCGTAACAAGGTAACCGTAGGGGAACCTGCGGTTGGATCACCTCCTTACCAAGCTGATACCTTCCCGTGAAGTGCTCACACAGATTGTCTGATAGAAAGTATGAGCAAGGCGTCTTGCGAAGCAGACTTCAGTGTCCCCTTCGTCTAGAGGCCCAGGACACCGCCCTTTCACGGCGGTAACAGGGGTTCGAATCCCCTAGGGGACGCCACTTGCTGGTAGTGTGAGTGAAAGTCGCGTACCCGTCATATCCTAAAACTGACTTGCGAGTCAGCTTTACGATATTGCTCTTTAACAATCCGGAACAAGCTGAAAATTTGAAAGAGCAGCTTCTTGCATAAAGAACTGTTCAGAGTCTCTCAATTTCTCGCACCATGCGGTGTCGCAAGACGCCTGCGGGTTGTGAGGTTAAGCGACCAAGCGTACACGGTGGATGCCCTGGCAGTCAGAGGCGATGAAGGACGTGCTAATCTGCGAAAAGCGCCGGTGAGGTGATATGAACCGCTATCAGCCGGCGATGTCCGAATGGGGAAACCCAGTGTGATTCGTCACACTATCGTTAAGTGAATACATAGCTTAACGAGGCGAACCGGGGGAACTGAAACATCTAAGTACCCCGAGGAAAAGAAATCAACCGAGATTCCCTGAGTAGCGGCGAGCGAACGGGGAACAGCCCAGAGCCTGAATCAGCATGTGTGTCAGTGGAAGCGTCTGGAAAGGCGCACGGTACAGGGTGACAGTCCCGTACACGAAGATGCATGTGCTGTGAGCTCGATGAGTAGGGCGGGACACGTGGTATCCTGTCTGAATATGGGGGACCATCCTCCAAGGCTAAATACTCCTGACTGACCGATAGTGAACCAGTACCGTGAGGGAAAGGCGAAAAGAACCCCGGCGAGGGGAGTGAAAAAGAACCTGAAACCGTGTACGTACAAGCAGTGGGAGCCTTCATTTATGAGGGTGACTGCGTACCTTTTGTATAATGGGTCAGCGACTTATATTCTGTAGCAAGGTTAACCGTATAGGGGAGCCGCAGGGAAACCGAGTCTTAACCGGGCGCTCAGTTGCAGGGTATAGACCCGAAACCCGGTGATCTAGCCATGGGCAGGTTGAAGGTTGGGTAACACTAACTGGAGGACCGAACCGACTAATGTTGAAAAATTAGCGGATGACCTGTGGCTGGGGGTGAAAGGCCAATCAAACCGGGAGATAGCTGGTTCTCCCCGAAAGCTATTTAGGTAGCGCCTCGTGAATTCATCTCCGGGGGTAGAGCACTGTTTCGGCTAGGGGGCCATCCCGGCTTACCAACCCGATGCAAACTGCGAATACCGGAGAATGTTATCACGGGAGACACACGGCGGGTGCTAACGTCCGTCGTGAAGAGGGAAACAACCCAGACCGCCAGCTAAGGTCCCAAAGTCATGGTTAAGTGGGAAACGATGTGGGAAGGCCCAGACAGCCAGGATGTTGGCTTAGAAGCAGCCATCATTTAAAGAAAGCGTAATAGCTCACTGGTCGAGTCGGCCTGCGCGGAAGATGTAACGGGGCTAAACCATGCACCGAAGCTGCGGCAGCGACGCGAATGCGTTGTTGGGTAGGGGAGCGTTCTGTAAGCCTGCGAAGGTGTGCTGTGAGGCATGCTGGAGGTATCAGAAGTGCGAATGCTGACATAAGTAACGATAAAGCGGGTGAAAAGCCCGCTCGCCGGAAGACCAAGGGTTCCTGTCCAACGTTAATCGGGGCAGGGTGAGTCGACCCCTAAGGCGAGGCCGAAAGGCGTAGTCGATGGGAAACGGGTTAATATTCCCGTACTCGGTGTTACTGCGAAGGGGGACGGAGAAGGCTATGTTGGCCGGGCGACGGTTGTCCCGGTTTAAGCGTGTAGGCTGACTTTCCAGGCAAATCCGGAAGGTCAAGGCTGAGGCGTGACGACGAGGCACCACGGTGCTGAAGCAACAAATGCCCTGCTTCCAGGAAAAGCCTCTAAGCATCAGGTAACAGTGAATCGTACCCCAAACCGACACAGGTGGTCAGGTAGAGAATACCAAGGCGCTTGAGAGAACTCGGGTGAAGGAACTAGGCAAAATGGTGCCGTAACTTCGGGAGAAGGCACGCTGGCATGTAGGTGGAGGGACCCGCTCCCCGAGCCGAAGCCAGTCGAAGATACCAGCTGGCTGCAACTGTTTATTAAAAACACAGCACTGTGCAAACACGAAAGTGGACGTATACGGTGTGACGCCTGCCCGGTGCCGGAAGGTTAATTGATGGGGTTATCGCAAGAGAAGCTCCTGATCGAAGCCCCGGTAAACGGCGGCCGTAACTATAACGGTCCTAAGGTAGCGAAATTCCTTGTCGGGTAAGTTCCGACCTGCACGAATGGCGTAATGATGGCCAGGCTGTCTCCACCCGAGACTCAGTGAAATTGAACTCGCTGTGAAGATGCAGTGTACCCGCGGCAAGACGGAAAGACCCCGTGAACCTTTACTACAGCTTGACACTGAACATTGAGCCTTGATGTGCAGGATAGGTGGGAGGCTTTGAAGCGTGGACGCCAGTCTGCGTGGAGCCATCCTTGAAATACCACCCTTTAATGTTTGATGTTCTAACCTGGCGCCATAATCTGGCGTGGGGACAGTGTCTGGTGGGTAGTTTGACTGGGGCGGTCTCCTCCCAAAGTGTAACGGAGGAGTACGAAGGTCAGCTAATCACGGTCGGACATCGTGAGGTTAGTGCAATGGCATAAGCTGGCTTGACTGCGAGAGTGACGGTTCGAGCAGGTGCGAAAGCAGGTCATAGTGATCCGGTGGTTCTGAATGGAAGGGCCATCGCTCAACGGATAAAAGGTACTCCGGGGATAACAGGCTGATACCGCCCAAGAGTTCATATCGACGGCGGTGTTTGGCACCTCGATGTCGGCTCATCACATCCTGGGGCTGAAGTAGGTCCCAAGGGTATGGCTGTTCGCCATTTAAAGTGGTACGCGAGCTGGGTTTAGAACGTCGTGAGACAGTTCGGTCCCTATCTGCCGTGGGCGCTGGAAGACTGAGAGGGGTTGCTCCTAGTACGAGAGGACCGGAGTGAACGCACCGCTGGTGTTCGGGTTGTCATGCCAATGGCACTGCCCGGTAGCTAAGTGCGGAAGAGATAAGTGCTGAAAGCATCTAAGCACGAAACTTGCCTCGAGATGAGTCTTCCCTGAGACCGTGAGTCTCCTGAAGGGACGTTGAAGACGACGACGTTGATAGGCCGGGTGTGTAAGCGCAGCGATGCGTTGAGCTAACCGGTACTAATGACCCGTGAGGCTTAACCTTACAACGCCACAGGCGTTTTGGGGATGAGAGACGATTTTCAGCTTTGTTTACCGGATAAAAGAAATCTGCGGAAACGAAAGATGTTGCGCTGAAGCAAGGCGGCAAATGAGACATCAGGAAGGAGCATACAGCGGTATGTGACTGAGTGATGCGAATGCGGCCAACGCAGCAGCAGCGCGGGAGATTCGTTTCCGGCACAAAGAATTTGCCTGGCGGCAAGAGCGCGGTGGTCCCACCTGACCCCATGCCGAACTCAGAAGTGAAACGCCGCAGCGCCGATGGTAGTGTGGGGCCTCCCCATGCGAGAGTAGGGAACTGCCAGGCATCAAACAAACGACAGAGCCTCAGCGTAAGCTGAGGCTTTTTCGTCTCTGCGTTTTATGAAAAAGACGCCTGAAATAGTGTAAAAGGCGTCCTGCAATATAATATCAAATAGCCTCTCCCTTAACGGAAGCCAGCCATACTTTTATAAAAGCGGCTATCTGCGGTGGATCGTTCAGATCCAGCAAGGGAACGGGCGTATTAAGCGGAGAGTCGCTGGCTATAGCGATCACTCTCTCATCTATCAGCGTCTCCCATTCTGCATCGTCACGATCGCGCCATAACAAAATACGCGGTATGGGCTCATCTTTAAAACCTTCCACCAGGATGATATCCAGCGTACTCTCATCCATACGGCTGACCAGAAAAGTGAAATCTGTCGTTGCGTTGTCAGGCGTCTCCGTCATTAACGCCCAACGCTGCTGACTGGCTACCAATACCTGATCGGCGCCCGCTTTACGCAGCTCATAGCTGTCCTTGCCTGGCGTATCGATATCCATATTATGATGCGTATGCTTAATCAGGCCTGGACGGATTCCCTGCTGCTTTAGCAAAGGTATCAGCTGTTTAAGCAGCGTTGTTTTCCCGGTTCCGCTCCAGGCGGCAATCGCCAGTATCGGCAGCATCAAACCTTCTCCTCATAACGCTGTAACTCGTCGGGCGTATTAATATTTACAAAAGCACGTTCATCCTCATCGAACTGTACCGCATGTCCGCCAACGCTTTGCAGAAAATACATTACTCGCCGCTCACCGCTGTTCAGGTAAATAGTAAGCTCAGGCAAAATATCTCGGCTAACCAACGCCAGCGCGGGATGATCGCGTTCGCAGGAACGCACCCATACGGCTGGCGCCTGTTGCTTTTGCTGCCAGAGACGCGTCACATAATCTTCAGGAATAAAGGGCGTGTCGCAGGCGGAAAAGGCGAACCATGGACTATCGACCTGTTGGAGTGCGCTCAACATACCGGCCAGCGGACCGGGAAAATCGGGCAGGGTATCGGTAATGACGCGTAGTTGGTCCTGGGGATAACGATCCAGATGGCGATTGGCGCTGATGCTAATGTCATGAACCTGCGGCGCCAGCCGCTGCCAGACATGCTGCCAAAGCGGTTTGCCCTGTAACATCAGCTGCGCTTTATCCTGTCCGCCCATGCGACTGCTGCGTCCGCCAGCCAGAATTACACCAGATACTGCTTCCCGCGGATAAACCACCTTTAAGACCTCTCTTTTCATGGGGAATAACCCTGCTAACGTAGCGTTTAGTCAATCATCCCGGACAACATTATGAAATACCATCGACTGAATGAACTACTGGAACTGTTGCTACCTGCCTGGCAAAACGAGCCGGATCTCAACCTGTTGCAATTTTTGCAAAAACTGGCGAAAGAGTCAGGTTTTGACGGCCCGCTCCACACCTTAACCGACGATATCCTGATCTATCACCTGAAAATGCGCGGCGCGGATAAAACGGAAGCCATTCCTGGCCTCAAAAAAGATTATGAAGAAGATTTCAAAACGGCGCTGCTGCGCGCGCGCGGCATAATTAAAGATTAATCACGTCGGTCTTCTGTCGTGCTAACCGATCGGTGTTATTCTTACCCGATTCTGACACTGAGCAGAGATGCACGATGGATACCACTGCCTTTAATTTTCAAACCCTTAATCCTGACACCATTATTGATGCGCTTTGGGACACCGGCCTGCGCGTCGATTCCGGCCTGACGGCGCTCAACAGCTACGAAAATCGCGTCTATCAGTTCTCGGATGAGGAAAGGCGTCGTTACGTAGTGAAATTCTATCGTCCCCAGCGCTGGAGCCGTGAACAGATCGAAGAAGAACATCAGTTTGCCCTTGAGCTGCAGCAGGATGAGGTGCCGCTGGCGCCGCCGCTCATGCTTAACGGTAAAACGCTGCATCAGCACGATGGTTTTTGGTTTGCGATATTTCCCAGTCTTGGCGGTCGCCAGTATGAAACTGATAACGACGATCAGCTGGAAGGGGTCGGACGTTTTATCGCCCGGATACATCAGTGTGGCGAGCGGCAGCTTTTTGTCGCGCGTCCTGCTATCGGGCTGGAAGAATATATCAACGAGCCTGCGCAGATCCTGCGCCAGTGCAGCCTGGTGCCCTCTTCGTTAAGAGAAACATTAAACGACGTAATTGGTCAGCTAAGCAAAACTTTACAAGAATGCTGGCATACTCGCTGGGCGCCATTACGTCTTCATGGCGACTGCCATCCCGGTAATATACTGTGGCGCGATGGGCCGTTGTTTGTCGATCTGGATGACGCGCGCACCGGACCAGCCGTTCAGGATCTCTGGATGCTGGTGAATGGCGATCGTCAGCAGCAGCGCATCCAGTGGGATATCCTGCTGGAGGCATACAGCGAATTCAGGGACTTTGATATTAATGAATTGTCACTGATTGAGCCTTTACGCGCTATGCGCATGGTTTATTATCTGGCGTGGATAGTTCGCCGCTGGCAAGATCCTGCGTTTCCGCGCAGCTTTCCGTGGATGACGGAAGAGGATTTCTGGCGCAGACAAATAGCGTCTTTCGCAGAGCAAAATACTGTGTTACAGCAGCCGCCGTTGCGGTTAATGCCTGAATACTGATGTTTGATTAAGGAGAAAATCTCAAATGAAAAAATTATGGATTGCGCTGGTTGGCCTTGTTCTGGCGTTCAGCGCCTCAGCGGCGCAGTTTACCGATGGTCAGCAGTATGTCACGCTGGATAAGCCGGTCGCAGGCGAGCCTCAAGTAATGGAGTTTTTCTCCTTCTTCTGTCCGCACTGCTACCAGTTTGAGCGCGTTTATCATGTTGGCGATGCCGTAAAGAAAACGCTCCCGGAAGGCGTCAAAGTCACGAAGTATCACGTTGATTTCCTTGGCGGCGAACTTGGCCCGATCGTTACTCATGCCTGGGCGGTTGCGCTGGCGCTGGGCGTGGAAGATCAGGTGACTGGCCCGCTTTTTGACGGGATCCAGAAAACCCAGACCATCACCGATCCGGCCAGTCTGAAAGACGCTTTTATCAAAGCGGCCAATATTAAGCCTGAAGATTATGACGCTGCATGGAACAGCTTCGCCGTCAAAGCGCTGGTCGCTCAGCAGCAAAAAGCGGCGGCAGATGTTGATCTGCGTGGCGTGCCGGCGATGTTCGTCAATGGTAAATACATGGTGAATAACGGCGGACTTGATACCAGTTCTATGGATAATTTCGTTCAGCAATATGCCAACGTGGTAAAATTCCTGGTCGATAAGAAGTAAAAACGGTCTAAAAAAAGACGCCGGGAGTCCCGGCGTTTTTTTATTCTTACAGTATACTTTCCCGCAGCCCTGTCGAAAAAACAACCACTCATCACACGATCGGAAACACGCGTCTGAGAAGGGATCGTCGAGAAAAAGGATCTTCAATATTTATATCCACATTTGATCTGTTTCGTTATTTTGCATATATGGATCTTTCTGTTGATCCAACCTTTTGATTTTATAAACTTTATTTGCTGTTAAATTTGTATATTTACGTAAATAACAATACGTTAGTATTTTTGCGCACAAAGTTATCCACAGGTGATAAA